>CAYSFY010000330.1:0-1630 GCA_964430285.1 uncultured Desulfobulbia bacterium | reverse complement strand
CCCGTCTCTTCGTTACGGGTCTATGAGCGGTCCAAGTTTAGCGTGGATGTGGCGGAGCAGGGCGATACCGAGGTCTCGGTCTTCTGGGGCGTCATCACGGCGGAGAACAACAAGGGCGCGACCCTGGTGGATGCCGGCAACATGTTGGCGCTGGGGACAAATTCGGCGGATCTGTCGCCGCTCAGTTTGGCTGATGCCTGGGAGCAGTGGAACAAGGATCAGGACCGCGCGCTTGAGGAGCAGGGCACGAGCGTCCGCTACCTTCCCGAGGAGCTGGACGGCTACGCGCGGGACTTTGACACCAATGGTGAATGGGTCGAGGTCCCTGACTACGGTTCGGTGTGGAGACCCACAGTGCACGTCTCCCTCGGTTGGTCGCCCTATCGGCATGGCCGCTGGGTGTGGATCGGTGACGATTATGTCTGGGTCGCGCAGGAGCCCTGGGGGTGGGCGCCCTATCACTATGGCCGCTGGTCCTATGTCCACCGGCACGGGTGGTGCTGGGTGCCGCCGCCGAGGCACGAGGTCTTTTGGGGGCCGGGGTATGTCGGCTGGGTCTCCACCTCGACCACGGTCTCCTGGGTGCCGCTGGCGCCCAGGGAGATCTATTATGGTCATGGTCACTACGGCAAGTACAGCGAGGATATCGGTCATCGCCGTGGACACAAGGTGCGCGGCGGGAATGTCTATACCAATATCTACGTCGATAATTCGGTAACCACCATCCACCAAGAGACCTTTCTCCGGGGTAAGCATGTTGAGGTCAAGGACCACGGCAACCCCTTTTTAAATAAGGAAGAGATCAATGTCGGTCGGCCGGAGATCAAGCCTGAGCAGGCCACCAAGGTAGCGGTGATTCGGGAGATCCCCAAGAGCGAGGCACCCCCGGCAGCGGTTCGGGAGAGCAACGAAGGGGGGCGGAAAGGCCGTCGCCACTTGGTCAAGAGGGAGGATCGGTCCGTATTTGCGCCGGATAAGACGCCGGAGGCCATGCCCATTGAGGTGAGGCGAGAGCCAAAGTCCAGGGTGCCGCGTCAGGGGAGGAGAGGCGTCGCCCCTGATACCGGCGTAGTCCCACCGCCGGATGGAGAGAGTAAACCCCTGTCAGGCGAGGACGGGGCGCAAATGACCCGAGAGCCAGCGGCCCAGTCACCGGCAGGCCAGTGGGGAGGAAGAAGGGGGCGAACGCCTGCTGGCAGAGAGGCAAAACCGACCGATGGCGGGCAAGGGGCCATTGGGGAAAATCGTCAACAAATTGTGCCTGCCCCACCCCCCGAGGGTGCGGTCTCATCGCCTCCAGCAGGGGGGGCACCGGAATCCGCGCCGTCAACGGAGAATAAGCCCAAGGGGAGATGGCAGCGACCCGGCAGAGAGCTGCCAGCTGGCCAAGATCAAGGGGGGGGTGAACTGAACCGCCAGCCGGCGGCACCCCCCACAGCCGTGCCTGAGACCTCGTCAGTCCCGGAGGACAACGTGGTGGCGCCGGTGGCAGCTCCCCCGCCGGAGATTATGCCCAAGGGACGATGGCAGCGACCCGGCAGAGAGGTGCCAGCTGGCCAAGATCAGGGGGGAGGCGAACTGAACCGCCAGCCGGCGGCACCCCCCACAGCCGTGCCTGAGACCTCGTCAG
>CAYSFY010000329.1:0-1728 GCA_964430285.1 uncultured Desulfobulbia bacterium | reverse complement strand
GTTCTTGATGATCGAAAACAGCGAACTGATCCCGAAACCGCTGTAGGAGGAGACCAACTGGATGGCGGTCGGTTGGTCGCCCCGGGGTAGGGCCAGGTTGGCCGGACCGGGGACCGGGAAGGCGAGTTGGGACTCGTCCATCCCCTTCATCCCCGAGTAGACTTGGCGGTAATGGCTGCGGATCAGATAGCAGCAGGCGATGACCAGCGCGGTGATCAGGAAGGTGACCCAGCCACCCTCCGTGAACTTCTCGTAGGTGGTAACGACCAGAATGCCGGCGCAGAGGATAAAGCCAATCACATGGACCGCGAGGCGGCGCCGCCACAGCGGATCGCTTGTGCGGCGCTTGACGAAAAAGCGGCTCATCCCCAGTTGCGACAGGGAGAAGGTGATGAAGACGTTGATGGAGTACATCACCACCAGGGCCGACACCGAGCCGTGGCTGTAAAAGAGGAGCCCGATGGCCGCCGTGCCCATCAGCACGATGCCGTTGTGCATGGTCAGCCGTTCGGAGAGGGCGGCGAAGCGGTGGGGGAGCCAGGAGTCCACCGCCATGTTGGCCATGACCCGCGGGCCGTCGACAAAGCCGGCCTGGGCCGCGACCAGAAGCAGGGCGCCCTCGGAGAAGATGGTGATGAAGGCGATTACCCGCCCCAGGGGCCAGTCGGCGAAAAGGAGGTCGGCCAGTACGGCATTCAAGGTCTTGCCGGGCACTGGCCTGATCTCCACCAGGGCGTAGCAGAGGAAGAGGACGCCAGCGGTGAAGGCCAGCGAGGTGGCCATGTAGAGCATGGTCCGTTTGCCGGTCTTGGCCCTGGGCTCGCGCATGATCTGGATGCCGTTCGAGACCGCCTCAATACCGGTATAGGTCCCGCCGCCCAGGGAGTAAGCCCGAAAGAAGAGCATCAGGATGCCGGCGACCCCGATGCTGGAGACGTCCTGGTGCAGGCCGGCCGTGAACTGCTGGCCCAGTGGGGCGAAGCGGTCGGCATGGGTGAAGATGCCGTCCAGGAGCAGGAGGAGGTGGCTCGCGACAAAGACCATGAAGATCGGGGCCATGACGGTGATCGACTCCTTGACCCCGCGGATATTGAGGATGATGAGGACCCCGATCAGCAGGCAGGCCATGGGGACCTTGAGGTGGTGGGTGGAGAGCGGCAGATAGCTGAAGATTGCATCCGTGCAGGAGGCCACCGAGATGGTGATGGTCAGGATATAGTCCACCAACAGGGCGCTGCCGGAGACCACCCCCGCCTTCTCGCCCAGCATGTGGGTGGAGACAATGTACCCGCCGCCGCCATGGGGGAAGTGTTCGATGATCCGGGAGTAACCGGCGGAGATGATGAAGACGGTAAGCGCGGTGGCGACACCCAAGGCTATCGCCAGGTAGGTGTGACTCCCCAGGGCACGGAAGGCCTCCTCGGGGCCGTAGGCCGACGAGGAGAGGCCGTCGGCGCCAAGACCGATCCAGGCCAGGAGCGGCACCAAGGACATCTTGTGGAAGAGTTGGGGATCCTTGATGTACTTGGGGGCGCCAAAGATGAATTGGCGCACTCTCTGGACAACATTGTTCCGGACAACGGGTTGGTTGGGGTGCAAGGCTTACCTCGTGGGGGTGTAATTAATACTGATGGAATCGCAAAAAGTCGTGCAGCTGACCATCTGCCAATGCAATTTCAATGTGTTACGGGGCGTGCCAGCGTCGGTTGAGCGATTTTTGCGAAACCG
>CAYSFY010000328.1:0-1729 GCA_964430285.1 uncultured Desulfobulbia bacterium | reverse complement strand
GACCGGGCGGCCCAGCAGGAAGCTGCCCAGGCCGAAGCCGAGGCCGTAGACCGCGCCAAGGCCGGACACGAAGTCGACGACGATGAGGCGGGTGAGCACGGGATCCACGGGGGCGGGAGCGTCGGCGAGCACGGGGTGCCAGCGGCCACCCGGGCGGACCTGGGCGTGAAAGGCGGCCAGGTGTTCGCGGGGCACGGGGCGGGTGAGCAGGGTCACCGGGAGCCAGCAGGCGATGCTCGCGGGCACGAGGATGAGGGCCTTCAGGTGCACGGGGAGGTCCCACAGGGTGAGCAGGAGCGCGAGCCCGAGGGATGCCCCGAGCGCGGTGAGCTCGCTCCAGGCGTTCACGCGCCACCAGAACCAGCGCAAGATGAGCACCGGGCCCAGCCCGGCGCCCAGGGACCAGACGAGCTCCCAGGCCGCGGAGATGGAGGTCACGAAGAGGGACGCCAGGGCGGCCAGGACCATGAGGAGCGCGGTGGCGAGGCGAGCCGCCACGAGGGCCTGGGCCTCGGAGGCGCCGGGCCGCAGGTGCCGCAGGTACAGGTCCTTCACCAGGTAGGAGGCGCCCCCCACCTCCTCCAGTTCGCCCTGTTTGCGGAGCATCGAACTCAGCGTGATCAGGTCGCACGGTTCACGCACGTCGGAGAGCGCCATCATGGCCAGGAAGATCTTGCGGTGGATTTCGCGGTAGAAGTCTTCCGCCACCAGCACTTCCAGTACCCGGTTGATGGCGTCGTTGTCGATCAGGATCCCGCCCAGGATCGACATCTCGGCGTCCAGGTTCTGGGGGGGGAGCTTATGCTGCTCTGAGTTGTTCATACGGTCTTTATATCTCCTGTGTTCAGCTTGTACAATTTATACGAATGGTGAAGCGCCATCGGGCCGGTATCAACCGCCGCCTGCCAGTGACAGGAATTCCGTCACCGTAACTATCCTGGTCTTGCCGTATTGCTCTAAAACCAGCAGGTCCCGGTCGCCGGAAACAAGATACTCTGCGCCGCCACCGGCCGCCACCGCGAGAAACATATCGTCATGTGTATCGCGGCAGACGCCGGTGACCTGTTCGGCAATCTCTACCGCTTCCACGAAGGGGAGGATTTCCTCATTCAGTATAGAGCGGATTTCCCGTTGGGAAAGCTTGGATTTGGGATACGAAAGCACTTTTCTGAATTCGGCGAAGGTCTCCTTCGACACCAGCGGGATAATGCGGCCGGACTTCCACAGATCGCGCAGCATTCCGCTTTGGCCACCGAAAAGAAGTGCCGATATGAGGGCGTTGGTGTCAAGGACGACCCGCCAGGGCTTTAACTTCTTGCCCATTTCACCGCCTCGTTCACGTCATTCTCGTCGATACCGAGTTTTCGGATTTTATCACGAATTCCATCAAGTGAAGCATCAAGCGGTGTTACCTTGACCGGGGTCAGCACGATGCGGTGGTTCTCCACGACGGCATCAAAAAGGTCTACGCCGGGGAAGTTGCCTACTATCTCCTTGGGCAGGGTCAGCTGGTTTTTCGATGTTTTCTTGGCAAGCATGATTCCTTACCTCCTTACTGTAAGGATAAACGATGTTGCGGCTGGTAACAATCGCAATTTTGCCGAACTCAACAAGGCCATCAGGCGTTGCGTCTTCACTATCCGAATGGAAACTTGGTGGTTTCGTTTTACCGTTCGATTTGATGCTGACTTACAAGAGGATAGTTTTCTGGATAGAGAATGCTGTTTAC
>CAYSFY010000327.1:847-1729 GCA_964430285.1 uncultured Desulfobulbia bacterium | reverse complement strand
ACCTGATACGCGGTCAATCCTTTGGAAGGGACAAGCCTGCCGGTAGAAACGTCTTTGGTGTATAATGGCCCAAGCTTTTTGGACAAAGAATTAAGATGTACTCTCTGAGATGGCGGAGAGCCAAGGAGAGGACAAAATGATCAGAAAGAGTTATTCGACGGATTTTAGGGCAAAGGTAGCACTTGAGGCGATTCGAGAGGATCGGACGATCAATGAGATCGCGAGCGAGTATGAAGTCCACCCAAGCCAGGTAACGACCTGGAAGCGGGACGCACTGGCGGGGATGAAGGAGACTTTCTCGGTCAGGCGTGGCCGGAAAAAAGCGGAAGCCGAAGCGAATGTGGAAGCCCTCTACCGGCAGATTGGTCAACTGACGATGCAACTTGACTGGCTCAAAAAAAAATCCGGGATATCCCTTTAGAGGCCCGGCGAAGCTGGATAGAACGGCAAGATTCTCGACTTTCGTTGTCGTTGCAGTGCCAGCTGACCGGGGTGAACCGGACGACGTTGTATTACCGGCCTCTGGAACGGCCGGTTTGTCTGGAGGAGTTGGCGATCATGGCCGCCATAGACGAGGAGTACACCCGTCATCCATTTTACGGAGCTCGCCGGATGCGGGTTTATCTGACTGGGAAGGGCTATCGTATCAGTAGATGGCGGGTGGGGCGGCTCATGACGAAGATGGGCCTGGAGGCGATCGGGCCGAAACCTGATACCAGCCGTCCTGCGCCGGGTCATAAAATTTATCCATACCTGCTGCGGAGCCTTACGATCACACGGCCGGATCAGGTATGGAGTACGGATATTACCTACATCCGGCTTGCTTACGGGTTTGCGTATCTGGTGGCGATAATCGACTGGTATAGTCGTAAGGTGTTGGCG
>CAYSFY010000327.1:0-837 GCA_964430285.1 uncultured Desulfobulbia bacterium | reverse complement strand
GAGGAAATCCGGAGATTTTCAACACCGATCAGGGCAGCCAGTTTACCTCGGCAGCCTTCACAGGACGGCTTGAGAAGGCCAGCGTCCGGATCAGCATGGACGGACGCGGCCGGGCGTTTGACAATATCTTCGTTGAACGGCTCTGGCGGAGTGTCAAGTACGAAGATGTGTACCTGAACGGCTATGAGGGCCTATCCGATCTTGTGGTAGGCCTTGGGAAATACTTCAAATTTTACAATGAGGAGAGGCCCCACCAGTCACTCGGGTATGCCGTGCCGGCGTCGATGCATGCCTACATGGTTGCTGTCTAACTGCCAGCAATGACAAAGGAAGAGACTTATAGAATGGGGGCTCTGCCCCCAAACCCCCGGGGTTTAACGCTTTACGGCCATATGGATGATATGGGGGGTGAAAAAAAGGAAAGGCCGCAGAGCAACCTGCGGCCTCATCCACACGGCACCCACCCCGGCGCTCGGGTCGCTCCCCAGCGTTGCCCTATCCTCCGGGAGGGTAACTACCCATAACATCGTGTTTTCGAAAAAGCAAGGTGGAGATCGGAAGCCTGAGGCTGTAACAGGACGAGGGCACCAAAAATTTTAATCTGAGTACATCTTAATTTTGACCAAAAATTGTCTTGACGAGGCAGCCATTTTAATCCTGCCAATCGATGTCAATGGTTGGTCCTTTTTGTGTTTCTTTTGCCAAGTCTTCAATAGCCAGGGCACCCCCTTCACGAATGGATGAGCCCCAAATGGCCAATGGGCCAGTTATTGGTAGATTGGCGCCGACATTCACTACCTGCTTTTTGTCCGTTAACTGTGCAAAATATTGCTCTGC
>CAYSFY010000326.1:0-1794 GCA_964430285.1 uncultured Desulfobulbia bacterium | reverse complement strand
GTGGGCAAAGGCGGCAATGACCTCGTCGGCCCCGGGGCGGACGATGACCCGGGCCTCGGGCAGGTAGCGCCGGGCCGCGGTCCAGGAGTGGGAGCCCTGCGGGCCTATGGTGGCGATGGTTGCCATGGGCATGGATGGGGGTGTTGGTTGTGGTTAGCAGGCCACGGCCGGCAGGGTGATCACGAAGCGGCAGCCGTGGCCCGGCCTGGATTGGCATTCGATGGTGCCGTTGTGGTCGGTGACAATACCATAAACAATGGATAATCCCAAGCCCGTACCTTTACCAATGGGCTTGGTGGTGAAAAAAGGTTCGAAGATCTTGGTGGCGATCTCGGACTTGAGGCCGTGGCCGTTATCGCTGAAGTGGATGAGGGCCCGGTCGCCGTGGTGGTGGAAGAGGACGTCGATCCGCGGTTTGCTCACCCCCTCCAGGGCGTCAATGGCGTTTTGGATCAGGTTGATGAACACCTGCTCCAGTTGGATGGCGTTGCCGTGGATGGCGGGGAGCTCCGCGGAGAGTTGGGTCTCCAGGGTGATGCTGCCCGCGCGCAGTTTTTCCCGATAGAGGATCAGGGCATTGCCCAGGATCTCCGGCAGGGAGAGATCGGCCATCTCGCCGCTATCCGCCCGGCCGAAGGTCCGCAGGTGATCGATGATGGTGGTGATCCGCCGTACCTGGCGGGTGGATTCCTGGAGGTCGGCGGAGAGTTCGGCGAGGTCCAGTTCGTCCTGGGCAATGTCCCGGGCCGTGGACTGGAGAATGATCTGGATATAGGTCAGGGGCTGGTTGATCTCGTGGGCAATGCCGGTGGCGATCTCCCCCAGGGCGGCCAGCTTGGCCTGGGAGAGCATCTTGATCTCGACCTCCCGGCGCTCCTGTTCCAGCCGCTGTTGCAGGGCCAGGTCCGCGGCCAACTGGGCGTTGGCCGCGGTCAACAGCCGATTTTTCTCGGCCAGTTGGACCAAGAGCTCCTTGTTCTCCTGGACCAGCCGGAAGGTGGCGACCGCCTGCTTGAGGATCAGGCGGAGCTTGTCATAGACCCACGGCTTTTGCACATATTGGTAGATATGGCCAAGATTAATGGCCTCGGTGATGTCGTGGATATCGGCGTAGGCGGTGAGGATGATGCGGATTGGTTCGGGGTTGATGCGGTAGATCTCGCGCAACAGCTTCACCCCGGTCATCTCCGGCATGCGCTGGTCGGTGATCACCACCGCCAGGTCGGCGCGGGCCTTGAACAGGGCCAAGGCCTCGACACCGCTCTTGGCGGTCAGCACCTCGAAGGTATCCTCGAAGTACATGACAAAATTTGAGATGTTGATCTCTTCGTCATCGACGTAGAGGATCACGGGCTTGCTCATGAGGGCTCTCTCGCGCGGCAGGGGGTGGGTGTTTACGACACGTGGCTATATAAGGATTCTCGGCAGCTCGTGTTTACTTACTATCGTTCCCACGCTCCTGCGTGGGAACGCGCGGTATAGGACGCTCTGCGTCCAGAAATGCAAGAGGCTGCGAAAGAGGTGTGGATACGTCCCCCGCTGGAGCGTGGGAACGATGCCGAATGGCCACGGCCAGGGAGAAGATAGCCGATTGGGCGAGGGAAGCAATGAGTTTGTTTCTTTTGTCCACGGCCGACAGCCTATGGGCTAAACAACCCGTCCCCCCTACGCCTGGATGGCGGGCAGGACCACCTCGAAGGTGGTGCCGCTGCCGGGGGCCGAGTTGACCTTCAGGTTGCCGCCATGGTTCTTGACGATGTTGTAGGAGATGCTGAGCCCGAGTCCGGTCCCTTG
>CAYSFY010000325.1:0-1798 GCA_964430285.1 uncultured Desulfobulbia bacterium | reverse complement strand
CTCGGACGTCACCGTGACTCTGTCGGCCAGCGACACCCACTCGGGTGTCAGCCGCATCGTCTACAGGCTTGATAACGGCGCCCCGGTCGAGGTTGACAGCGGCGTTGCCACCGTGACCGTGACCACCGAAGGGAGTCATACCTTGTCATGGCATGCCCTCGACACGGCGGGCAACCCGGAAGAGGGGCATACCCTGAATTTCAAGAACGACAAGACCCCGCCAACTCTGGATGTGGGGCCGAACATCCAGGTCATCGAGACCGAGCCCATTGCCATTGCCCCCACCGTAGCGGACAACCTGGATCCCGCGCCGCTCCTGAGCAACAATGCCCCGGCCGTTTTCCCGCTCGGCACCACCCTGGTGACCATTACCGCCACCGACCATGCCGGCCTGACGGCCACCGGCTCACTGTCGGTTACGGTTATCTCGGTGGAACAGGCCCTCGAGCGGCTTATCCAGATGATAGAGAACCTTGCTGACGATCTCTTCGAGAAAAATGCCGCCAAGCAGAAAAAGGCGCTGGTGCATAAGATCGAGGCGTTGCTGAAATCGCTCATGGCCGCCAAGCATAAAGAGCACCACTCGGAAAAGCGGAAAAATTACTTCGAGCATACGGACAGTAAGCTGACAAACGATGTCAGGGAGAAGATGGACGGCTGTTTCGGCGGCAGAGCCAAGGACGACTGGATTCTCTGCGCCGGGCAGAAGGAGCTGCTTGCCTACATTGACCGGATCCTGGCGGTATTGACCAGACTCAAGGCCGACTGCTCGGATGATGATGAGCACTAAGGCCTCGGCGGCAGAGGCACCCAAACAGGTAAAAAGGCACACGAGAAATGGATAAAGAGGCGACAATCACTTTGCTTGGACATGGATGCGGGAGGAAACGGATGAAGGGAACAAGGATATGGCTCGGCTGCCTGTTGTTGGGACTTGTGGCGTGGTCCGCCAACGCACGGGCCGATGAAAATCAGACATTGGCCACTGCCAAAAATGCCATCGTGGCGGTTGTCGACAGCTCATTTGTGGACAGCCAGTTTAAGGCCGCGATGATTGATGACCTCAACGCCACTGCCGAGCTCTTTCTCATGGCCACGGAAGAGAGTGAGCGGGCGGCCAAGAACGGTCTCTATCAGGATGCCCTGAACACGGCGGAGACCATGATCGCCAAAACTGACGGTTGCGTCACGGCCGGGGCGCCGGAGATCGACGATTGGCTCACCCTCTGCGCCGATGCCGTCACCGTGCACGCCAAACTGGTGTTGCTCAGGCAGGAGATCGCGGGCTTGATCGTTGTTGAGTGAAGGGCAACGGCCCTGTCCTGTAGGCTGTCGGCAGAACAGTGCCGATGGGCCGCTCCTTGGGGGTGCGGTGCCGAGTATTGTTTGCTGTCACCTCTCTTTTGCAACCGACGTTTGACGTTCATCCTTTCCACGGCTGGAGAATTCACCAATGCACATGTCCGGTAAAGAGTTTTCGTCCGCATTGAAAATTGCACGACGGCTGTTCGCTATCCCACGTTCCGCGTTGTTTCTCCTCGCCCTCCTGCTCCTCCCTGCCCTGGTCCATGCCAGCGGCGGCACCTTTTTCAAATACGGCACCATCGCCACCAAGGGTCTGGTCCTGGACGATAGCGGCCACCCCATCTGGGTGGAGTACGACCGGCAGGGCAAGGAGGTCCGAGAGATCGCCAAGGCCCAGGGCCTGAGCAACCTCAAGGTCATCTCCCCGGCTGCCTACCGTTTCGAATTCGGCAACCGGCCCGGCCTGGTGATCCCGGAAGAGACCAAGGCCATG
>CAYSFY010000324.1:0-1828 GCA_964430285.1 uncultured Desulfobulbia bacterium | reverse complement strand
AGCGCTGAGAGCCAAGACAGCTTGGCCGAGAATTGTTTATAGCCACAACAAGAAATCGGGGCCAGCTCCGGCTGCCTAGCCCTGGCCCCGGTTGTTGTCGGGCCCGGTGGCAGGAAGGCCCGCGCCCGGCTAAGCCGTTGCAGCCAAAGAACCCGCTCATTTTCCATGGCCACAACGGCATCAGGGGCCGTAAAGGAAAGGCTGAATTGCCCACCTTATTTCCTGACGGCTCCTAAAAACACGACTTGACCACGCCGCCATCCACCCGCAGGGCCGCGCCGTTGGTCGCCGAGGCCAGCGGGCTGCACAGGTAGGTAACCAGGCTCGCCACCTCCTCGGGGGCGGCAAAGCGTTGCAGGAGCGAGGTGGGGCGGACGTGGCGGAAGAACTCCTCTTCGAACTCGGCAAAGGACTTGCCCGCGCTCAGGCTGGCCACGAAGCGCTCCACCCCGGCCGAGCGGGTCGGTCCGGGGAGCACGGCATTCACCGTCACCCCGGTGCCGGCGCAGGTCTCCGCCAGGCCGCGGGAGACGGCCAACTGCGCCGTCTTGGTCATGCCGTAGTGGATCATCTCGCTGGGGATCTGGATGGCGCTCTCGCTGCTGATAAAGACGATACGCCCCCAGTTGCGTTCCTTCATCGCCGGCAGGTAGGCCCGGGCCAGGCGCACGCCGCTCATGACGTTGGTCTCGAAGAGACGAGACCAATCCTCGTCCGGGATCTCGGCAAAGGGCTTGGCTTCGTAGATGCCGAGATTGTTGACCAGAATATCCACCGTGGGGAAACGACCGACCAGTTCCCTGACCACGGCGGCATCGGTCAGGTCACCGGCAAAGCCGTCGAGCCTGGCCCCGGGAAAACGGCCGCGGATCTCCGCCTGGGCCGCGCTCACCGACGCCGTTGAGCGGCCGCTGATGATCACCCGGGCCCCTTCACCGGCCAAGGCGGTGGCAATGGCCTTGCCGATCCCCTTGGCCGACCCGGAGACCAGGGCGCACTGTTTGGTGAGCTTGAGATCCATTCCTCCATCTCCTGTCGCTGGCCCGAGAGCGCGGCCCCTGTTCATCAGGGGTGGCGTCACGGGTGAGTATCGTTATGTGTGGTGCTAAAAAATTCTCCGCCACCGTTGTTGGTAGATCAAGGGCTCCACCTCGATCATGCTACGATGAATGCGCGGGACAATGAATAGGGTCCTGGCCCTATTTAGCCGATTGGCCACGCGGCCAATCGACCCCAGGGGCAAAGGCCTTTCGTAACTCCAGACGGATCCCCCGGAAACGTGACCTCGATCAGGCACAAGACAGTTGCTACTTGGCACCGCCCCCCGCCCTATGGTAGTGTCGAGAACACTCCCATCGGCAGACGAAACCGCTCACCCCGGACCGTTACCGTAACCATCCATCGACACTCCCCCAACCCTATGCCTTCCCAAATGCGCACCCCCCATGCCCTCATCTCCACCCTTCGCCTTACCCTCCGCTGTTTGCTGCTCGCCGCCCTCTGCCTCGGCCCCTTGCCGTCGCGCCAGGCCCTGGCCAACGAGACCAAGGAGACGGTCATCCACCGCGAGGACTCTCTCTATCAGTTCCTCATCATCCTGGAAAACAAGGAGAAGAACGAACGCTACATGGCGAATCTGGAGAAGACGACCGCCTATCAGGGGGGGATCAAGATCGATGCCCCGGATCGGCTCCTCTTCGAGTACACCCGCATCTCCTTTCTCGGCCTTGCCCATCTTGAGAAACTGCCCACCTCCGCCCTGTTTGTCGGGCTGGGGGTGGGGAGCATGCCCCGCTTCATGGCCAAACACTTCCCCGCCACCACCATT
>CAYSFY010000323.1:667-1875 GCA_964430285.1 uncultured Desulfobulbia bacterium | reverse complement strand
ATACCACCCCCGCTAAGAGAGAGGCGCACAAGCCGGGGCTCCCAACCACATAGAATTTTCCCACACACACTCGACCAAGGCAAGACCAAGCACCCAGCCACCTGTCCACAACAAGGCCCTGACCATGAGCACACCCACCATCTTCATCAGCTACAGCCATAAGGACGAGCCATGGAAAGAGCGGCTGCTGGCCCAGCTGGGCGTGCTGGCCCGACAAGGGCTGCTCGATCCCTGGGATGACCGCCGCATCAGCGCCGGCGATGACTGGCTTGCCGAGATCACCCAGGCCATGGACCGGGCCACGGTAGCCATCCTCATGGTCAGCGCCGACTTTTTGAACTCCGAGTTCATCCTCGGCCACGAGGTGCCTCGCCTGCTCCAGGAGCGGGCCACCGGCCGCCTGCGACTCATCCCGCTGTTGATCAAGCCCTGCCCTTGGCAAACGGTGCCTTGGCTCTCCGCGATCCAGGGAGGGCACCAGGACAACCACCCCCTCTCCGCCATGGCCGAACACCAGGCAGACCAGGCCTTGGCCGACCTGGCCGGCGAGCTCCACCGCCTGCTCCAGGGGCCGGCTGCCGCCGCTTCTCCCCTGCCCAGTCCCTGTCTGACCACCCCGCTGTTTGCCGGCGTGCCCAAGCCCATGAACCTCCCCTATCTCTCCCTGGGCACCCTGTTCAAGGGGCGGGAGGGGGCCATGGAGCAGCTGCGCCAGGGGTTGTCCGCCGGCCGGGCCGTGGGGGTGGTGGCCCACCAGGCGGTGCACGGCCTGGGCGGGGTGGGCAAAACCCGGCTGGCGGTGGAGTATGCCTGGCGCCACTATGACGCCTACAGCGCCCTGCTGTTCGTGGCCGCCCCCTCGCCAGAGGAGTTGCAGCGCAACCTGGCCGGTCTGGCTGGGGTCTTGGGGTTGGGTCTGGAGGAGGTGAGCGAGGAGGGGGCCAGGAGTGCTGCGGTGTATGTATGGCTCACGACCCATGGCGGTTGGCTCGTGATCTTCGACAACGTCGACAGCGAGGGGGTGGCAAGGGAGGTGGAGGGGCTGCTGCCCCGGCTCTGCCATGGCCAGGTGCTGATCACCTCGCGCCTGACCAACTGGGGGGCGGCCCTGAAGACCCTGGAACTGGATGTGCTGGAGCCGGGGGCGGCCCAGGCCTTTCTCCTGGAGCGGACCCAGCGGCGCCGGCAGCGGCGCGCGGCGGACGCCG
>CAYSFY010000323.1:0-657 GCA_964430285.1 uncultured Desulfobulbia bacterium | reverse complement strand
CTTGCCGCACGCCTCGGCCATCTGGCCCTGGCCCTGGAGCAGGCCGGGGCCTTTATCTGCACCATGGGCTGTTCGCTGGCCGACTACCTCAGCCGCTGGCAGGCCCAGGACCAGCAGGTGAGCACGTGGTTCGACCCGCGCCTCATGCACTACCCCCAGAGTATCGCCACCACCTGGGAGACCTCGTTTCGCCAACTGGGACCCGAGGCGCAAGAACTGCTCAGCGCCCTGGCCTGGCTGGCCCCCGATCCCCTGCCTGCCGCCCTGTTCACCGCCGAGCAGCAAGACTCCCTGGCGCAACTGGTGGCCTACTCCCTGGCCCGTTGGGAGCAGGGAGAGCAGGCGACCCCAGGCCCGGCGCCGCTGCAGATCCACCGCTTGGTCCAGGAGATCAGCCGGCAACGGATCCCGGCCGGGGAGGAGGGCGAGGCCATGGCAGCGGCCATGGCCCTGGTGAATGCGGCCTTACCGGGCGACCCGCAGGATGTCCGCACCTGGCCGGCCTGGGACCCCCTCAGGCCCCACATCGAGGCCATCAACGGCCCGGCGGAGCGGGCCGGGATCATGGCCCCCACCACTAAGCTGATGAACGATCTCGCTTTGCTGCTTAAAAGAAAGTGCCTCTTTGTCCAGGCCGAACCCCTCTATCGCCGGGCC
>CAYSFY010000322.1:0-1891 GCA_964430285.1 uncultured Desulfobulbia bacterium | reverse complement strand
GCCATTGTCTGTTCCTCGCGAGCAATAAAAAATGCGCCCGAGTCACCCCGGGCGCATTGATTCAGTTATGTGTTTTCTGAATTAGCAGAGTTCGTCCGCTCTGTCTATATGCTTTAGGTCGTGGACCTAAAGCAACAAATCAATGTACATGCTTCCGTCCGTAGGGCAATTCGGACATGCAGTTTCAACCCCGGCAAACGAGAGGTCGGGGTCATATTGGACGATATCCTCACCGTAAGAAGTGTCCTCCTTAGTGGTGCCGATATAATAAAATTCTAGCTCATTGTCCATCGTGTTGTTCCTATCACATTGAATCCATGTATGAGTCGAGATAGCTAATCCTACTCTTCTGATAGGAAAGAGCCATCATTTTTTCTTGCCAAAATGATATTTTGGACAACAGGCGGATGGTCCTGCCGGTTAGAATCCCGCAGGGCAGGTCTTGCCTTCCTGGATTATTACACAGTCCTTCCATCCATCCAATTCCTCATCCGCCTGACTCGCCGTTCCCACCCCAATTATAGCAATCGCCAATGACAGGACCAATATTATCTTTCTTATCATATTCACCTCTCCTTACTCCCAGATTAATCTCGGTCTGCTCCTTCGCTCGCCGCTGCCCGAGAATGCCGAAGGCGGGCAGCGGGGCCGCGCCTATGTTGACCATGTGCCAGGCGGCTATCTCTATGCCAGCCTCACGCCCCTGTTCACGCCAGATCGGTACCGCCAGGCCGTTGATGAGATCGAGGCCGCCGGCGTGAACGTCCTGGTGATCGACAGCATTTCCCACGCTTAGTTTGCCGAAGGAGGGGTGCTGGGTATGGTGGATGCCAGCCAGATCAAGAACGACTTGGGCAGATGGATCGAACCAAAGAAGCGGCTCCGTCGCATGACTAACCGGCTCTTGTCAGCAAACATGCATATCATCTTGTGCGCCCGCGGCAAGGAACCGATGGTCATAGAGGACGCCCCGGGGGGCAAGCAGAAGCTCGTCAAAGGCCCCGTCGTGCCGATCCAGGAGAAGAGCCTGCGTTTCGACATGACCGTGATCGGTCACATGCTTGGTGATGGAAGGTTCACCGTTACGGCACCTGCCGGCAAGTGTCCCGGCTTCCTTCGCCCTGTCTTCGCCACCGGCGAGGTGATGAACGAGGAGATGGGGCAGAAGCTGGCTGAGTGGGTGGCTGGCGCCGATGCGAAATCACCGGCGCATCGGCAGCTTGAGCTTGCCGCCACCGCGGCAGCCGAAGCCGGGGTCGAGGCGTTCAGAACTTTCTGGAAGCGGACCGACAAGGAGGAGAGAGCCTATCTCAAGCCGACGGTCTCGGGAACTATGAGAGCATCGCCCGTGCCGCCGGTGACGAAACCGCCCGCCAGGAACAGGAACGTCGCGCCGCCCTGCACGATAGTGCCAACCTCGACGATCCATTCGGGCAGCAGGCCCCCGTTGATACAGTGGACACCTCGCTCATTCTTACTTCCCTTCGGGCATGCCAATCCCTCGCTGCTTTCGATGCAGCCTGGGATGCTTTGCCAATCGAGGCCTGCCGCACACCATCGGCGCCGACCGGATGGATCAGATCAGGGCTGAGATCGAGGTAAAACAACAAACACCGCCTTTGCAGCCAAGCCGGCAAAACGGTGACCTGGAGCGCGAGGTCATCACCATGATCGGGGGACAGATCGCATGAGCGGCAGTATCAACAAAACCATTCTGCTGGGCAACCTGGGGCGAGACCCGGACATCCGCGCCACCAAGGCCGGAGACAAGATTGCCAACCTGTCAATTGCCACGTCAGAAACATGGAAGGACAAAAACACAGACGAAAAGAAGGAGCGCACCGAATGGCACCGGGTGGTGATCTTCAATCCCGGCCTGGCCGAGGTTGCC
>CAYSFY010000321.1:1013-1901 GCA_964430285.1 uncultured Desulfobulbia bacterium | reverse complement strand
GACCCAAGTAGTGGCCATGGGGGCCGAACTCCAGCTCCAGATACCCCCCCGCCTGATTGGCCAGGAAGAGTTCCACCACCTCATGGCGCCACAACCCGTCGCAGCGGCCCGGTGGCGGCAACGGGGGCGGGTCGCCATGGAAGCCGGCCTGGATTACTATCCGCAGCCCGGCCGCACCCAGCGCAAACCTCACCTCCGCCCGCTCGGACACCAAGGCCTCTTCCCCATTCCACAAGCGGTCAATGCATAGACGGACCTCTCTCTCCATGGCGCTCCTCCCCCCTGAAATTTTGATGGACGCGCAACAGCCGTGAAGCTGACCATCTGCCAATGTAATTTCAATGTGTTACGGGCGAGCCAGCGGCGGTTGAGCGGTTTTTGCGAAACCGGCAAATTCGCTTTACTCCTCGACCCTACCCACGTACACTTCATAACAGCTGTTGCCACTCTATACCGTACACACCCAATGGAGGCAAGCCGTTGCGACCAATGAACAGGATCGTCCAGATGCCGTATGAGACTATGTTGCCTGGTACCAGTTATCGCGTAACGACTCCCTAAGGAGAGCACAAGTGCCACCGTGTAAAAACAACATCCCGGCCCCCCCCTGGTCCATCACCATCCTCCTCTGCCTCGCCCTGCTGCTTGGCGGCTGCACCCAGGAGGCGGCCACCTCGTTTCAGGGGTACGCCGAAGGGGAGTATCTCTACCTCTCCCCGGCCATTGGCGGCACCCTGGAGCGTCTTGCCGTGCGGCGGGGGGCCGAGGTCAAGGGCGGGGCCACCCTGGCCCTGCTGGAACACGGGCTGGAGACGGCAACCGTGGCCGAGGCCGAGGCCGGGGTGAGCCAGGCCGAGAGCCGTCTCACCGACCTCGGCAAGGGGGGGC
>CAYSFY010000321.1:0-1003 GCA_964430285.1 uncultured Desulfobulbia bacterium | reverse complement strand
CGGCCATCGTCGCCCAGCTGGAGCAGGCCAGGGTGGCCGTGGGTCTGGCCAAACGGGAACTCGACCGCCGGCAACGGCTCTATAGCGCCAAGACCATTGCCCTGGAGACCCTGGACCAGGCCAAGACCCTCCACCAGCAGGCGGTGGCGGCGGTGGATGAGGTTCAGGCCCGCTTGACCACGGCCCGGCTCGGTGGCCGCGAGGACGAGATCCTGGCTCGCACCGCCGAGGTGACGGCGGCCCGGGCACGGCTCACCCAGGCCCGTTGGCGCCTGGAGCAAAAGAGCCTTACCGCGCCCGAGGCAGGGCTGATCAACGACACCTTCTATGACCCGGGCGAGTTCGTGGCCGCCGGCACCCCACTGTTGAGCCTGCTGCCGCCAGGCAAGATCCGGCTCCGCTTCTTTGTGCCGGAAGCGGTGGTCGGCCGGCTCGCCATCGGCCAAGGGGTGCTCGTCTCCTTTGACGGGGCGGAGCACCCCTTCACGGCCACCATCACCTTCATCTCCCCCCAGGCGGAGTTCACCCCGCCGGTGATCTACAGCCGCAACACCCGCGCCAAGCTGGTGTTCATGATCGAGGCCCTGCCCCGGCCCGAGGAGGCCGCCCGCTTCCACCCGGGCCAACCCCTGGACGTCACCCTGGCCGCGACCCATGAGTGAGGCGGGGCCGGCCATTGTTGTTGAGGGTCTAAGCAAGTCCTTTGCCGGCAAGGAGGTGGTCAGGGACCTGTCGCTCACCGTGGAGCGGGGGGAGATCTTCGGCTTCCTCGGACCCAACGGCAGCGGCAAGACCACCTTCATCCGCATGCTCTGCGGCCTACTGCGGCCGGACAAGGGCCACGGCGTCTGCCTGGGGTACGACATCGACCGCGACTCCGCGCGGATCAAACCCAACATCGGCTACATGTCCCAGCGCTTCAGCCTCTACGAAGACCTGAGCGTCGAGGAGAACCTGAACTTCATGGGCAGCATGTACGGCATCCCCAAGCAACGGGCCGCGG
>CAYSFY010000320.1:0-1958 GCA_964430285.1 uncultured Desulfobulbia bacterium | reverse complement strand
CGTCCTCTCCGATTGGTGTCATCCGCACGCCCGCCTCATCGAACATCGAGACAACGATCCGGTAGTGCTGTTCGACCCTTGATGTCATTTCCGGGACAAAGACCACCCGCATGATGCCGGCCTGGATCAAGGCCCGTGCGCACCCGGCGCACGGACAGTGCGTCACGTAGGCCGTGCATCCCTTCAGGCTCATGCCGATTCGGGCCGCATGCATCACGGCGTTCTCTTCGGCGTGGCTGGTCCACAGATGCTTGTCCGGGCTGACCATACGAGTCGGATTGTCCACGACGCCGCGCGGCAGGCCGTTGTAGCCGGTGCTCCGGATCTCGCGATCCGGCCCCGACGATAACGCACCCGACCGTGGTCACCGGGTCTTTGCTCCACGCGGCGATGTGCGCGGCGAGGGCCAGAAACGACGGTCCCATTTCTCATTCATGGCTGTTGCTCCCCCGGTAAGCCGTCACGTCATCCAAGACGCATCTGCCGTGGATTTTTCGCAAGGTCGGGGTGGGCCGGTAGGATGGGAGCGGGGAGAGGCGGGTTAGAGTTATCCACAGGACTTTTGCTTTGGCCGGCGAGCGTAGCAGCCCTTTTGGCAGCGAGGGTGCGCCCGCGTTCCCGGAGAACCTCCCGTTGTTCCTCCGACATCTTGCGTCCACTGCGCCATGGGTTCTTGTTCATCCTGAACGGCCATGCGGCGCACTTGACCGCAGTGCACTTCAGGACCTCGGACGGCTGTTCGCCACAGCAGTCGAGACACCGCAGCCGGATCGCGGCGAGCGGCGACATCGGCTCGTGTCCCATGGTCTGAAGTTCGGTTTGCGTCATGGTGCGCGGATCACGACCGATGGCGTGGCCGTCGTCGCCCGGCTCCAGGCCGACAGGGAGGGAGATGGGGGGCATGGCGTTGCATCCTTATGTACAATGGGATATATGGGTGGGTGCATTGGCCGGCGTCTTCACTCTCCACCAGCCATCGCCCCCTTGTGCTCACGGGCCGCCAGTACGTGGCGCGCCCAGCCGTAGGGGTTCCACATCCCCCGCGCCTGGCCCAGTTGCACTAGGTCATCAAGGGTGCGCGCCTCCCCCTGTTCGCGGCGTCGGGCGCGATGGTGGGTGGCACGGTCCACCTCGGTCAGCATCCCCTCGGCCTGCACCACCTCCCGCCCCCGCTTGGCGCCGTGAACAGAACGAGCGGTGTCGTCGTGTTCCCGCTTGCCGGCGGGGCCGGGCGTCGAGGCTCCAGGCGCGCGGGACATCGGGCAGGCCGTGCCCGGGCCAGGTTGCCGGCATGGTCGAGGATCAGGGCATGCTCCTTGCCCGGAGCGGGGCGTAAGGCGCGGCCCACCTGTTGCAGGTACAGGGCCAGGCTTTGCGTCGGGCGCGGGCCAGAACCACGGCTTCGACTCCCGGCACGTCGAACCCCTCGCCGAACAATTCCACATTCGAGAGCACCGGCAATCTGCCGGCGGCGAAGGCGGCCACCGCCTGGCGCCGCTCATCCTTGGGCGTGGCGCCATCGACATGGGCGGCGGCAATGCCGGCGGCCTTAAAGGCGGTGGCCAGATGCTCCGAATGCCGGACGGTGACCGCGAAGACGATCGCCTGCTTGCCGGCAGCCAGCAGCTGGTAATGGGCGACGATATCGCCGGTGATCAAGGGCTGGTCCATAGCGGCGGCAACCGCCTCGGCGGCGAAGTCTCCGCCACGGGTCCACACCCCCCTCAGGTCCACGGTTATCGCCGGGGCGAAAGCGCGATACCGGGCCAGCCACCCGCCCGCGATCAATTCGGCGGTTGAGGGGCCAGTGATCATGGCTTGGAACACATCGCCCAGGCCCCGCCCGTCGAGGCGCTCCGGAGTCGCGGTCAGGCCGATGGTCCACGCCGTCGGCCAGGCATCAAGGATGGCCCGCCATGTTCCCGCCACGGCATGGTGGGCCTCGTCGATGAACAACA
>CAYSFY010000319.1:0-2009 GCA_964430285.1 uncultured Desulfobulbia bacterium | reverse complement strand
GCTTAGCTGATATTCCGGGGCAATACCTTAGCCCCGCTTGCTATTAAGCATACCCACGGCCAGCAAAAGACTAATGCCGACCAGGACCGCCACCTGGGCCGTCAGAGGGGTCCCGGCCGGGGTGCCGGCCATCCCCCAGTTCTGGACCAAGGCCGCGCCCACCAACATCCCCATCACCGTGACCCCGGCGTCGGTATCGCCCTGGCCGGCGGCCACCAGTTGCCTGAGGGGGCAGCCGCGGATCAGGATCGAGCCAAAACCGACCAGCAGCATCCCCAAAAATCCCCAGCCGTAGCTGTCATTGGAGCTGGGCTGACCGTTTAGCCCAAAGGAGAACTGCCCGCTGAGCAGACTGGCCACCAGGGCAAAGCCGAAGAACGAGCCCAGACTGATCAACAGCCCGGTGGAGCGGGGGCAGTTCATGACCTCGCGTGGTCCCCACAAAAAGAGGCGGGCAATACCGCCGGTGATACAGAACTGGGTGTGTTGGGAGAAACCGCCGATCAGCAGCCCGATCCCCAGGGACAAGAGGAAGGGGGCGTGCATGGCGCCGCCACCCTTCACGCTCTCACCGATGAAGGAGGGCTGCGCCACCGCCAGCACCAGGAGCAGCACCATAAAGGCCGGCAGCACATAGCCGCTGGCCTTGGGGGTCTCGCTGGCGCGGCCGAGCTGAAACCCGTTTTCGACAAACTCCAGGCCGATGTAGATGCCGGCCACCAAGCCGACCATGCCCACCAGGGCACCGATGTCACCTGCCGCCAGCCGCAACACCATCTTCACCGGGCAGCCGATAAAGACCGAACAGCCGATAATCAGCAACACCCCCACCACAAAACGGAGCAGGGAGGAGCTCCCCCCGGTGGCCAGAAACTCCTTGCGGTAGACCGACCAGGCAAAGGCGCCGAGGACAATACCGATGATCTCCGGACGGAGGTACTCCATGCGGCTATTGTCATGCAGTCCCAAGGCCCCGGCCATATTCTCCATGAAGCAGGAGACACAGAGCCCGGTATTGGCCGGGTTGCCGAAGTAGGCCAAGAGCACGGCCCCAATCCCGATCACCGCCCCCATCATCACAAATATCCATTTGCGCATCGCTCTCCCTCCCCTGCGTTCAGCCGCAACTGCCGGCAATCTTCCGCAGCATATAATAGTAGACCTTGCGGGCCTCCAGCAGTCCGGCATCGCCGGCTTTGGCCGCCAGGCCGGATTCGATCAGCCCCCGGGCCTCTTCCACCGTCTTCTTGATCTTCTTCCCCTGGAACAGGGGTGCCTTCTTGTCCAGAAAATCGGGGTTCAAATCCACCGCCTGCCGGTAGGCCAACATGGCGGCCACCGGGTCCTGACGGTAGAGAGCGAGATCCCCTTTAAGCAAATAGGGCATGGCCTCAAAGGGGTAGGTGGTAATCAACTCGGCGAGCAATTTGTCCGCCTGCTCCACGTTGTTGTCACTGAGCAGGGTCTTGGCCAGGGCAATCTTGTTGTCCAGCACCGGATCCACCCGCACCACGGCCTGTTTGCCCGCGCCCTCGGGCTGTTCTTCCCTTTGGCCAGAGTGCGCCACCACCAGGACCAAGGCCCAAATCACCAACCCGGTGAGGGCCATGGCCGAAATTTTATCTAGTCTATCCACTCGTGTTCAGTCCGTCCAACCGGACCAAGACGATTGGTCCATTGCCGATTTACTTATGATGATTGATGGTCTCGCAAAAGGTCCATGAACTCGCCACCCGCCAACACCAGGCAACTTGTTGCGTTGGTGGGCCGGTGGCGGTGGCGCCGTTTTTGCCAAACCGACAAAAGCGCCTCATGCTCAGCAGAATATAATCAGGATGCGGAGGTAATCCAGTTGCCGAGCACAAATAATCGTGCTCTGCCGCCAATGGCTGCATCCCGGTCGTCACTCAGGAGCGCCTAACTCCTTGACTATCAAGGCGGACCTTACCCTGATCATGGTCCTCAGGCAAGAAAATTGAGGGTGCGCCATGAATGCACGGTGCTGACCA
>CAYSFY010000318.1:249-2036 GCA_964430285.1 uncultured Desulfobulbia bacterium | reverse complement strand
CAGCATCAGTATTCCAGGTAATGTTTAGGAGCGCAAATCGCCCCCAAGAAGTCGTTGCCGCTTTTTTGTGGTAAAATGTCTCCCATCTCAGGGGTGGGAGGCATCCATGAACACTCGCTTGGAGTTTCCGGACAGCACTTTATCAACTGAACACCAGGCTCTGGTCGACACCTTGAACGACTTCTTGGCCACGCTTCCAGACGACGAGCACCAACCAGCTGCCGTTCGGCTGTGCATGGAGCTGCTGGAACTGGCGGACGTGGCTCCCCAGGAGGAGATTGCGCGTGCCGCTAGCTACGCCGAGCGCACGCTCCGCTTCTACAAGCAGCGCTTTCAGGAGGAAGGACTACCCGGGTTGTTCGATCATCCCCTCCCCGGCCGCCCACCTGTCACCACCCAGCCGGCGGTGGAAGGCGCGGTGGTGCAGGCCATCCTGGAAGCGATCATCACTCAGCACACCCTCCCGGACGATGCGACGCTGGCTGAGGCGGTCAACCGTCTTCTGGCGGAACAGCAAGACCCTTTGGCCGGCCAGGTGACCGCTTCGATGGTGGAGACCATTCGGTTGGGCTGGGGCATTCAGCGGCCGGCGGTGTACCAACGGCTTCAAGAGAGCCAGGCCGCGTCTGAGCCAGAACTGGAGACCGTCCGCCTGGGCCAGACGCGGGTGGGTGGTGCTTTCATCCTGGCCATCCTCCTGCTAGAGACCGGCTGGCTGGCACTGGCCGATCTGCTCTCGATGGCCCCAGGCTACGCGGTGACCGCCACCCAATGGCTCTTGACCGCCATTTTCGCTGTCATCTTCGACGTGCGGCGGGCCTTTCACTTGGACGATGTGCGGGATGTGGGCTTTGCCTTGGTCACCGGGCGACCACGCCCCCTGTCGCACGGCACCTTCCAGCACCTGCTGCACCACATCCCTGCCGAGGAGGCTCAGCGCTTCTACGCCGCCAGCGCCCAACTCGAAGTGGGGAGGCTGGACGATGGTCCGCGACGCATCAGCGTGGACGGTCATAATCTGCCTCGGTATACGAAGATCGTCACCGTGACCAAGGGCAAGATCGGCAGTACCGGTCGAGTGCTCAAGGCCGAAGAGCTGGTTCTGGCCTTCGACTTGGATGCCAAGCGCTGGCTCGCGCTGCGCGTTTACCAGGGCACGAAGAAGCTGAGCCTGGCCCTGCCGGAGATTGTCGCCGAACTGCGCCAACATCGGGGAGAGGACAAAGGCCCGTTGCGCCTCTTCTTAGACAAAGGCGGTTACAAAGGGCAGATCTTCAAAGCACTGGCCGCCCTGGACGACGTCCACTTCTACTGCCCGGCGGTGCGCTATCCCGACAACGTCGCCCAGTGGGAGCAGTTGACGGAGGAGGATTTCGACCCCCACCCCTTTGTCTTCGACAAACACGCCCATCTTCCGCCTGAAGAGCAGCCCGTCTACCGCTTGGCCGACACCGAGATGACCATCCCCGTGTGGGAGGATGATAAAGTCGTGGACACAGTCACGGTGCGAGCGGTCGTCATCCATGACCCCCAAGGTCAAGACCCGGCCGAGCGTTGGCCCGTGGTCTATCTGACCGACGACCGCCAGATTGACGCCCGCGACTTGGCCAACGAATTCGGTGACCATTGGGGGCAAGAGTTTGCCCACCGTATCGGTAAGCACGACCTGTGCCTCGACATCTTGCCGCCCGGCTACACCCTGACCAGCCAGCAGGACGAACAGGGCCAGCTTCACCGTCAGGTCGAGTACAACACAACGGCCTTCTTCCTTTCGGCTTGGTTGCGCT
>CAYSFY010000318.1:0-239 GCA_964430285.1 uncultured Desulfobulbia bacterium | reverse complement strand
GTGTTCAACCTGATGGGCCTGTTTGCCCAAGCGGTGGGCGGAGAGTATGCCAGAATGTGGGCCGGCACCCTGCTGCGCAAGTTCATCCGACGCCCGGCGACCCTCTATCTGGTTGGTAAAGAGCTGCACGTGATCTTTGATCCGTTCCCTGACCAGGAGGCACTACGCCCCCTGTTGGACCGCTTGAACGCCAAGCGAGTGGTCTTGCCCTGGCTGAATGGTCTGGTGGTGCAGCTCAG
>CAYSFY010000317.1:812-2039 GCA_964430285.1 uncultured Desulfobulbia bacterium | reverse complement strand
CGGGCAAGGCCAAATGGCTCAATATTCCCATCACATTAAATTCCAGCATCTTACCTTAAGTGCCGATAAACGCATTAAGCGGATTGGGCCGGCCCCGCCGACGGGGAGGCGTTGGGGACCGTCCAAGACGGCAAGGTTTGGCTATACAAGGGTTATCCGACCTCAAAGACACCCGCGAGGATGGTCTCTGGGGTCGCCTCCAAAGGTCCACCGGCGCCTGAAATGGTCTGATATGATCCTGACCGAAGACTTTAGCCGGATCAAAGAGATTTTTCTCGAAGCCCTGAAGTCAACCCGAGCCTATGTCCGGGAATACCGCATCAGAGCCAAAAACGGCGATATTCTCTGGGTTAGGGAGCGGGCACGGATTATTTGCGATCCCCAGGGCCGGATTGTCCAGGTCAACGGGGTGTTTTCCGAACGCGAGAGGATGGGACCCCGCATCTCCGGGAGGACTGTCCCGTCTATGCCGCCGTTCAGAGTGGCGAAACCCGCCAGGTGAACAACGATTTCTTCTGGCGCCAGGACGTGAAACAACTGAGGGTGGAGGACCGCGGCAAACCGCTGGGACCCATCACCATCTCCCTGGGGGCGACCACCTTTCCGGAGCACGGCGCCACCCGAGAAGAGATCATCAGGGCCGCGGACGCCGCCCTCTATCGCGCCAAACAGGAAGGCCGGAACCGGGTGGTGGTGACCGACGGAGGGCGCGTCTGATAGTTCAATAGCACAATTCCGCGTCCAAGGTAACTATTATAGCCTCTTCACTACAAGGGAACCCATGAAATTCGTCACTAAACTCACCTTGTTGTTTTCCGGGTTTTATGTTATCGCCTCGGTCTTTCTCATCTCCTATATTTATCTGTTCGAAGTTAACACCTTGAAAGAGAAGATCACCCATAGGATAGAAGACCGGGCCTTTAACACCATAGACAAGATTGACCAACGGCTTTTTGACGGATTGAATGACATCAAGACGTTGGCCTATGATCAGGTTATCCGCTCCCGTAGTTCCACTCCCCAACAGATTAGGGAAAAATTACTGGAATTCCAGGCTATTCAAAGGGTCTATGCTTCTGTTTCCTTCTTCGATTTGAATCGGCTCAGGATCGCCGACACCTCCGGGAAAGGAGTTGGCACCCACAGTTCATTGCGAGATTACTGGGTGGATCTGGCCAGGGGTGAAACCCTGGTGTTGAATCTCCATGTATCCCATACCCTTTTGGA
>CAYSFY010000317.1:0-802 GCA_964430285.1 uncultured Desulfobulbia bacterium | reverse complement strand
TGGAGGCTGTAATACATTTTGTCTGCATCGTCAAAGACCATAACGGCATTCCCTTCGGGGTGGTGGTGGCCAGAATGCCACTGGAGGAAATCCAAAGAATCGCCGAAAAAACCGCCGGCGCACACAAAACAGCAGAAAACTTAAAGATGGATTTAGTGGATCGAGAGGGCGTATTGCTTTATTCCAATTATAATAAAAAAGGACTATTTAAAGATAAGGCGTGCGATTGGGAAGTTGTAAATAAGAAGATCGCAGCCGGGGAAAAAATAGGCAGTGTCACCTATTTCTGTCCTGAACACAACCAAGAAGAGATCGTTATTTTTGTCCGGGAGCAGGGTTATCAGAATTTTTCCGGGAACGGCTGGACGTTGATCACCTATACTCCCGCTGGAGAGGCTTTTGCCCCGGCAAAGGCATTAAGGTACCGATTAATTGTCATTTCCCTGGTCATTGCCGTTTTCAGTCTGTTAGGCATCAGTTTATTTTCCCGCCGGATTACCCGGCCCATCGTCGCCTTGGAGCAGGCCATCACGGCTTTCGGGGCAGGGAAGCTGGAGAGGGCGGTGCCGGTCGCCTCCCAGGATGAGGTGGGCAGCCTGGCGACGGGTGGTCTCAGCCCCAGCGCCAGTTTGACGCATGGAAACTGGGAGATAGGCTCTCTGGCTCAAGCCTTTGATAATATGGTGACCACCATACTGCAACAAGAAATCAAGCGTACCCAAGCAGAAAATGAACTAAAGTTAAGAGCGCAGCTTCTGGATGCGGCATCCGATTCCATCTTTTTACATGACCTTGATGGCCA
>CAYSFY010000316.1:0-2044 GCA_964430285.1 uncultured Desulfobulbia bacterium | reverse complement strand
ATGGCCATAAAGTCCAGCCTCGGCAAACTGCGGCTTGCTAGACCAGTTGCCCGTTTTGTGTCCGAGCAACTGGCGGCCAACGCCTTTTCTCTGTTGAGCATCGAGTTGCGCCATGTGGCACGGATTGAAAAGCTGCCCTTTCACCATCGTGACCCCTTTGATCGGCTCCTGATTGCGCAGGCGATTACGGATAAGCTGACCATGGTGTCGGCGGATAGTGTCTTTGCCGAGTATGGGGTCACTCTTCTTTGGTAACGGGAAATCTCGGTTATCCTTCAGCAGTGGTTGGGTCGAGGAACGAAACCCAACACATTTGTTTCATTCACACCCAACACCGCCATCAAATACCATTCTCTCCCCTGCACCCCAATTGGCGGGGAACAAACCTTTGTCCGCTGCTGTCGTGAAGCGGAGAAAGAGGAGATTGATGATCTGGAAACTTGCCATTGATCGTTTAGGGAGAATGGTGATAAGCACGGTGTTCACCTGCCTACTGGCCATCCCGCTCTGCGCCTGCAACAGGCCCGCCGACCCGCCCCAAACCTGCGAGCCAACGCCATACGATGAGATCGGGCCTTTCTACCGGCCAGGGGCGCCGGTGCGGGATACGGTGGGCACGGGGTATCTCTTGTCCGGTCAAGTCCTCTCCGTCACCGGGTGCACCCCGCTGGCCAACAGCCGCCTGGAGTTCTGGCTGGTCAATCCCCAAGGGGAGTATGATGACGCCCACCGGGCCACGGTCCATGCCGACGGCAAGGGCTTTTACCGCTTTACCTCCAATCGTCCCACGGACTATGTCGGTCGTCTGCCCCACATCCACATCATGGTCACGGCCCCGGGCCATGAACAACTGATCACCCAACACTACCCGCAGGCAGGGGCCACCGAGTCCACCTTCAATCTGGTGCTGAAACCCTTGCCGTAGCTGCTGCGCACGAGTGAACGCATTGCCCGGCCAGAGGCCACACCCATTCTGTCACTGAATGGGATTCACGTAGGCAACAACACCATGCCCGGCGTGATACCTGATCCACGTACGATAATGACCTTGTCCTTCAACTGTACCGGGAGCGCGCCCCATGGAATTTTCCGAACTACTCACCACCCGCCAGAGTGTCCGCAAGTATCAGCAGAGGCCGGTGGAGGAGGAGAAGATCACCCGCCTGATCGAAGCGGTGCGGCTTGCCCCGTCGGCCAGCAACTCCCAGCCGTGGAAGGTAATCATCGTCAACGAGCCTGCTCTTAAGGACGCAGTGGCCAGGTCGACCTTCAGCACCCTGGTCTCCTTTAATAAATTCGTCCCCCAGGCCCCGTTGCTTGCGGTCTTTACCATCGAGAGGCCCAAGGTGATCACCCGCATTGGCGCTCGCTTGAAAGACCGGGAGTTCCCGTTGATCGACATCGGGGTCGCGGCGACCCATTTTTGTCTGCAGGCAACGGAGTTGGGCCTGGGCTCCTGCATGCTCGGTTGGTTTGACGAGGCGGCCATTCAGGGGCTGCTGCATATCCCCAAGCGGACGAGGATCGGCCTGTTGATCACCGTGGGTTACGCGGTGGATGGCTATCCGCTGCGCAAGAAGATACGCAAGGATGTCGGTGAGATGTCGAACTTTAATCGCTATTGATGCGCCCGCTGTGGTAGCGGTAATCCTGGGCGCTTTGGTGAGTCGATTAGCCCGCTCCTCGCTTTGGCTGCTGTTGCTTTGCGCCCAGGCGCAAGGTAAGATGGCCCGCCGGGAGCACAGGGGTTGGGCTCTACCCCGGTTTTTTCGCCGAGGGTGGGCAAATTCAAGCGAGGAGAGGGACAGAGGCGTTGATACAGGAAAAACATGAAATACGGCCGGGGCAATCCATCGAGCTGCTGAAGGAGCTGCACATCCTCACCCGTGACGGCAAGCTGAACCAGGACAGCCGGCGCAAGCTCAAGCAGGTCTACCACCTCTACCAATTTATCGAGCCGCTGCTCCAGGCCGTGCAAGAGGAGCATGCCGCCATCACCTTGGTGGATCACGGGGCCGGGAAGTCCTATCTCGGTTTCATCCTC
>CAYSFY010000315.1:0-2048 GCA_964430285.1 uncultured Desulfobulbia bacterium | reverse complement strand
CTCCTTGGTGGTGAAGAAGGGGTTGTAGATCCTGTTGATGTCCCGTTCCTTGATGCCGTGGCCGCTATCGGTGATGGAGACATGGACCGTGCTCTCCGCGGCCCAGCACTTGACCACGATCGACCCCTCCTCGGGGATGGCCTGGGCCGCGTTGATCAGGATGTTGATGAACACCTGGTTCAGTTGGCCCGAGCGGGCCATGATTTGGGGGAGCAGGGGGGCGTACTCCTCGACGATGGCGATGCGGGGGCTAAACTCGTGGCGGAGCATGGAGACCGAGGCCTTGAGTCCCGGCAGCAGATCCACGGGGGAAAAGCCCGTGCCGCTGTCATGGCAGAAATAGGCCAAGTCGTCAATCACCCGCACCGTGCGGTTGACCCCTTCCTGGATATTGTCCAGCAGGGTCGCGGCCTGGGCCGCCGGGTTCGCCGTCCCCGGGGCCGGCGGCTCGGCGGGGAGGGCGGTCAGGGTCTTTTTCAGCAAGGGCACCGAGCCGGAGATGAAGTTGATGGAGTTCTTGATCTCATGGGAGAGGCCGGCGATCAGCATGCCCAGTGCCGCCATCTTCTCCGATTGCACCAACTGGGCCTGGGTGGAGTGGAGCTGGGAGATGGTGATGGCCAACCGCTGGTTGGTCTTGGCCAGGCCGTCCTTTTGCGAGATGAGCTCCTCGTTCTTGGTGGCCAGTTGCCGGGTGCGGGCCGCCACCTTCATCTCCAGGGTGGTCTTCAGGTCGTTGATGGTCTGGAATGACTCCCGGATGATGGTGATCATGCGGGTGAAGTCGTAAGGGGCATCCTGGGCCGCCCCCGCCGGGGTTTGGCTCTCCCCGGCGGGGGTGCCGGCCATGATCTCGCGGGTCAACTGGTTGAGCGGCCGGGTGAGAAACTGGATGACCCCGAAGATGATCAGGCAGGTGAGCAGAGTGACACTGGTGGTGATGGCAGTGTCGCGGATGAACATGTCCTGGATCCTTTGGCGGTGATTGGTGGTATCGACCGCCAACACCACGTAGCCGATGGTTATGGCTGTTGGTTGGCTCGCCTGCTTGTTGGGGAAGAAGAGCTCCTCGTCCGAGAGTTTGGGGTCGGCCATGATCGGCTCCACCACCACCAGGTTGCCGTTGACCGGGAAGGAGAAGGAGGGGTTGTCGTCACGGTGTTTGATCTCGCGGAAGAGCTCCTTGTCCGGCAGGGAGGCCAGCAGCTCCGACGACTGCGGACAGCTGCCATGGCGCAGGAGCGGCGAGCCGTTGTCGTCAAAAAAGATGGTGAACTGACAGTCGGGTTCCCGGCTGATGAAGGCGGCGGCGGTGGCAATGGCCTTGGGGTCGGCGGTGAACACCCCCAGCCGGCTGGTATTGGCCAAGATCTTGGCCATGCTCTGGTTGTGGTGGATCATCTCCTCCTCCAGTTCGCTGGAGGCCCGGGAGTAGAAGTAGCTGTTTAAGGCCATGGTGGTGATGGTCAACAGCACCAGGGTCGAGCCGATGATCCGGGCGTTGAAGCTGTGGCGTAGGGACGCGAGGGTGGGCAGTTTCATGGGGTCTCGGCCTCCACGGCGGCACGCAGTCGGGGAGATGGCACCCCGAGTTGGAGGATGATGCGGTCATTGGTCAGCACCGTGGCCTCTTGGCCGTACTCCGTTGGCGGCTGCCGTTGGGGTTGGCCGGATCGCGGCCGCGGAGACCCTCGGCCGAGGGGACATAGGTCAGGGCGCCTTGCCGTCGCTCGCGGATGCGGTCGCGGGCCGCGTCGTCCGCGAAGACCACGCGCCCTTCGCCGTGCGCGATGGGCATTTCGTACGTCCGCCCCGGTTCGAGAAACACGCACGGCCCCGGCTGTGCCTGGAGCGTCACCCAGCGATCCTGAAAGCCCGGCGGCTCGTTATACGTCACCGTGCAGGGCCACTTGTTGCCTGTTTCCGCGGCCGGATCGGGCAGCAGGCCCGCCTTCACGAGGATTTGAAACCCGTTGCAGATGCCCAGGATGAGCCGCCCGCGGTCGACGGCCGTGCGCAGCGAGTCGTTCAGGTGGCGCCGGAGCTGC
>CAYSFY010000314.1:0-2073 GCA_964430285.1 uncultured Desulfobulbia bacterium | reverse complement strand
ACTCCTCATGGATGCTTATATGAAAGGATGGCGGCATTTTATCTGTTTTGGCTGTTCCGGCCAGCGGTTTATCGGCTGTGGTTTGGGACCGGAAACCGAAGATGTCACCATAGACGTATACGGCAGCTCAGGAGATTATCTGGGCTCGGGCATCGATGGGTTGACAATCACCGTTCACGGCAATGCCCAGGACCAGCTTGGTCAGATCATAAAAGCCGGGAAACTTGTTGTCCACGGCGATGTTGGCCAGACATTCATGTATGGTGCCAAGGGCGGGGAAGTCTATGTATTAGGGAACGCAGCGGGTCGGCCCCTTATTAATCAAACGTGCCTTGATTTTCTGGGCGAGTCCTTTATGGCCGGTGACCCCCATAGTGGCGGAGGATTTGTTATTCTGAACAGTGTTACTTTTGATGACGAGGGACGTATTATTCCTTTGGCGGAACCATATCCGGGGAGCAACCTCTTTTCGTTATCATCAGGGGGTGCTGCTTTTATTCGTGATCCTTATAAAATACTTGTGGAGGAGCAATTAAACGGAGGGGTGTTTCTTCCTCTCACCAGGAAGGACTGGGATTTGATCCTCCCTTACCTTGCTGAAAATGAGCGTCTCTTTGGAATCAAAGTTGACGAGCTATTGACTGTTGATGGCGAGCGCCGAGCACCAGACCGGGTTTATCGCAAAGTCGCTCCCAGCACTGGTGCTCATTCAGCTTCTGAAACAATAGAAGTGTACTGGGATGATGAAGGTCCGGCAGAACCAGAGGCCCTTAGCAATTAGAAAGAATACGCAACATGACAATCAGAATTAAAAAAGACAAAACAGCTCAAGGACTCCTCCGCACTGTGGAAAAAATGGCGGATATAGATCTGAGTAGCTGTTTTCAATGTAAGAAGTGTGACGGTGGCTGTCCCGTGTCCGATCTTACCGGGTCTCCACCTTCAGAGATCCTAAGACGGTTACACCTGGGCGCAGGAAATGAGTTGCTTGAAAGCGATCTTGTGTGGATGTGTGTATCCTGTGGAACCTGTTTTGCCCGCTGCCCCATGGGAATAGACATTCCCTCGGCAATCGACGCCTTGCGGGTCCTGGCAGTGGAGCGGATAACACCAACCCCGGAAGGCAACATGCCGCTTTTTAACCGGGTCTTTCTCAAAACCGTGAAAATTTTTGGACGCACCTATGATCTTGGTATGATCGCTGCTCATAAGATCGGCACGAAGTCATACATGAAAGACGCTGACAAGTTTCCTGTCATGCTCAAGAAGAGGAAAATTGCGCTTCTGCCTCCCCGGGGAGCTGACCGGAAAATGGCAAAGCGAATTTTTGATGAAGTGAAGCGAAAGAAGGAAGACCAAAAATGAAATACGCATATTATCCCGGATGCGCATCAGATTCAACTGCCCGGGACCAGCATGCATCATGCGTAGCAGTTGCTCGCTCCCTGGGGATTGATTTGGCCGAGGTGGAAGGGTGGATCTGTTGCGGCACCACCCCTGCTCACCAGACTGACCGGGTGCTGGCAGCCGCGCTTCCGGCTGCCAATCTGGTTCGGGCGCAGAAAATGGGTCTTGATATTGTTGTCACCTGCGCTGCCTGTTACAGCATGCTGAAGATGGCAAACCACGAGGTTCTGAACCACCCCAAGGTCCGTGGGCACGTAAGCGAAGTTCTTGGTCAGGATTATGACGGCTCGGTGCGCGTCCGCCATTTCGTGGAAGTGCTGCTTGAAGATGTGGGGATTGATAAAATTCGCAAAGTCCTCAAGACCTCCCTCAACGGGCTCAAGGTGGCCTGCTATTATGGTTGTCTGCTCGTCCGCCCTCCGGAAGTGATGCAGTTTGATGACCCGGAAAACCCCACTTCCCTGGATTGTCTGATTGCCGCCATGGGAGGAGAAAGCCTTGAGTGGCCACACAAAGTTGAGTGCTGCGGCGGAGCACTTTCTCTCACCCGGACCGATGTGGTAGTCAAGCTCTCTGATGTTGTTCTGACTACGGCCCGGGCTGCAGGCGCGGATTGCATGGCCGTAGCTTGTCCCATGTGTCAGTTAAATATGGACCTTCGGCAGG
>CAYSFY010000313.1:0-2088 GCA_964430285.1 uncultured Desulfobulbia bacterium | reverse complement strand
CGGCGCGAAAACGCAAATCGGCCTCGCGATCCATAGCCGGGATGAGGAAGAGATCGATGAGCCAACCGATGCCGAGCAGGCCCAGGGTAAAAAAATAGATGGTCCCGGAGACCGGCTTGCCGTAGTAAAAACGATGGGCGCCGAGAAAGCCAAACAGCCACAGGATATAGCCCATGCTCTTCAAGTGGGTGTCATTATCGTGCATGGTTCAACTCCAGATGCGTGTGTTTAAGAAAACGAAGGTGGATGGACCCGCGATCAGCCCACCCACCTCTACTCTTTACAGGGATCAGTTTACGGTTATAGTGTGCGACGAGCAAGTGAATCTTGATGGTCCGGCAAATAGTCGTGAAGCTGACCATCCGCCAATATAATTTCAATGTGCTACGGGGCGTGCCAGCGGCGGTTGAACGTTTTTTGCATAACCGCCAACCTTGCTGCCCGGTGCCACACAAAGTCCGCCATCCGACCATGTCATCTTCTTTGCCGCCCATGGACATCTCCCCTTCCTTGCAACAGAAACACCGGCAGGTGCAAGCCCTGCTGGCCGACTACGGCCCAGTGGCCATCGCCTTTTCCGGCGGGGTGGACAGTACCCTGCTGCTGAAAATCGCGCATAACACCCTGGGAGACCGATGCCTGGCCCTGTTTGCCGACTCCCTGGTGCAACCCCAAGAGGAGCGAGAAGGGGCACGGGCCCTGGCGCGCGCCATCGGCGCCCCCCTGCGGCTGATTCCCTTTGCCCCGCTTACCTTGCCCGAGTTTGCCGCCAACCCGGCTGACCGCTGCTACCATTGCAAAAAGGCCATCTTCGCCGCCTTCCTGACCGTGGCCAGCGAATGCAACTTTCCTTGGCTCGCGGATGGCACCAACAGCGACGATCTCGCCAAGGAGCGCCCCGGACAGCGGGCCGTTGTCGAACTGGGGGTAAAGAGCCCCCTGGCCGCTGCCGGCCTAACCAAGGAGGAGATCAGACTCTTGAGCCGGGCCTTGGGGCTCTCCACTTGGAACAAGCCCTCCGCTTCCTGCCTGGCCACCAGGATCCCGGCCCACACCCCAATCACCGTAGCGAACCTGAGCCTGGTGGATGCGGCCGAACGCACCCTCCACACCCTGGGCTATCAAGGGTGCCGGGTACGCTGGGCGGACAATTCCGCCACCATTGAACTGGCTAGCGGTGATATCGCCAGACTCGCGAGGCACGGGGATTTTATCAAAATCCGCGCCTATCTCAATTCCCTGGGGGTGAAAAAAGTTTTTCTTGACCTTTTGGAGAGAGAGAGTATTTTGTCGTGACCTTTCACCCTGGATCGTTACCAGAGAGTCTGCTTGCGAATCAGGTCAGCAAAGCACCTCTGTTGCGCGGATAGACCGGGTGGCGAGGGGATGGACAGGAGTCCCTGTCCAACAACAAAAATGCGGTTTGTGTCGGGATGTGGCTCAGTCTGGTAGAGCACTTGCTTCGGGAGTAAGGGGCCGGAGGTTCGAATCCTCTCATCCCGACCAATGTCCTTCAAAGGGGTTATGGCGTTAGGCTGTGCCCCTTTTTTCTTTTGTCGGTACTTGCCTGCATCCACTCTTACCTCAGGATATTAACGCCATGGTCTCTTTGCCGAACGCGCCTCACCCCACCCCAGCGCCCGTGGAACGTCGTAAGCATCAGCGCTTCAAGGCCCCGGAAAAGACCTTGGCGATCACCCCCACCATCATCGGCCAGATCCTCGATATCAGCGCCGGCGGCTGCGAGGTGAAATTTATCGACAATAACGGCCAGATGGACCGAGAGCTCGCCATGGATATCCTGATGCACGACCACGGCTTCTACATGGAACAGGTGCCGGTGGTCATGGCTTGGCAAGAACTGCCCCAGTGTTCCGCCTTGAGCACCATCATCGTCAGAAAGATCGGGGTGCGCTTTGCCAAGTTGAGCCCGGCCCAGCACGAGAAGATCGACTTCTTCATCAAGAATTTCACCATCGGCACGGCGTAAATTCCCCTCCCCGATATCGTGGCCCTAAGCCGTTGTCAATAATTTACTGTAACACACCATGCGTGGCAACGGCATAAGGGGCCGTACAGGCAAGGTCA
>CAYSFY010000312.1:1097-2303 GCA_964430285.1 uncultured Desulfobulbia bacterium | reverse complement strand
ATCATGACCCGCTGCTTCCCCTAGTCCTCAACTCCTGTTCCCCTAAGCCGCCGGAGAAATCCGGCGGCTTTTTTGTTGCCCCTCACCGCCACAATTTACCCCTATCCCGCCTTCTTCGTCGACTGCCCCATGATCGCCAGCACAAAGCCAAGCATAAAAGACTAAATCCCCCCTGCAACGGCCACACCGTTGAGGAGGGACACACGGAACACCACGCCCGCCAGGTCGCCTATGCTGACCAGCGGGAACGCGGCACCGGAGACGGTGAGCACCGCCTCCAAGGCTTTATAGAACGGCTTTGAGTCGGGGGGCAAAGTAGAGCCTCCTGTTCACAGGTTCTACAGGCAAGGATACCACGCCTTCTCTGTTGTGTCAATAATGGCATATATGTACACGTATCCGCTTTAATCTCCGCCCCACAACCCTTCACGTAGCCACTATTGACATGTGGGTACACCCCGTGATACAATGGTTAGCGTGACCGCATACGAAGGAGTGCCGATGGTGAATCCCGACCGCCAACCCATTCCCGGCGTGCATTTCCGCCTGACCAGGGACGATATGGAAAGCCTGTCTGACCTAGCCGAATTCCTCGACGTTCGCTCCTCAAAGCACCACAACGCCCCTAATGTCACGGGCATCATCCGGCTGCTGGCCGCCCGCAGGTGCTTCCTCATCGGGCCGGGGACCAAGGCTGAATTTATGTGGTTGAAGAGTGCCTTAGAAGTAGTTGCCGCCCACTCCTCGCTGTTCCTGAACGGATTACAGAACGAGGATCGCCAGGCGGCTTTGTCATTCCTGGGGAGAGTGAGAGGCGAGATGGCGTGGCAACTGGGGGAGGGCAGATGACACAGCAACCCGCCAGCCCGATGTCGGCCTATCGCCAGCGGATGCGGCAAAAGATGGCAGAGATGCGGGGGCGACTGATGGAAACTGCCATGAGGAAACTAGAAGGAGGACAAGTGAACCCAAGATTCCAATTGAAGTTCTTTGCCCCTGATAAATCGGTCATCGTTACAATGGGGGGGCTTTCCAGTACTGATGTACAACTGCTCAATATCGCCCTGATGCAAATCAAGGCGGTGGCATTGCCGGGAAGCGTCCTGGTGGTTTCCGATGAGGCGGAGTCCTTCCCGGAAGCGCCGCCCCCCGCGCAGGGGGCATGATGGTTCCCGACACAGACTGTGACGACATCGACATCCTGCT
>CAYSFY010000312.1:0-1083 GCA_964430285.1 uncultured Desulfobulbia bacterium | reverse complement strand
CATGGAAGGGGCTACTGAAGCGGCCAAAGTTCTCAAGCGCTCTATCAGGCGAGAGCAGAGGGCATTTGACGCCCTGCTGCCCAGCCTGCCTATAAGTATCCGACCCTTATTCAGATTGAGAGGAGGTGAAAAAGTAAATGCCAATCACAATCCCTGACGATTGCTGGTGGTGGCCTATCCAACAGCAACAGGTACATCAGGATCACCCCGCTGGGTATCGCCCAGCCTGGGGTGCCAACGTCAAGCGTGACTTCGACTTCTTCGGCCCTGGCGGGGCCGGCGTCCTCTCCGCCAATAGTGAGGTGGAGGAGAAGGGATGGGAGTTGCGTGGACGCAAGGTCAGTCTGGAAGAGCAAAAAGCCACCCTTGCCGCTGCTGCCGGTGAGCAGCGTGGCGATATCCGCCAGGCATGGCAGGAGCAAAGAGGGAACATCTACAACGTCGGCCAGATGCTTCTGGACGACCGCCTGACCTTCCGTTCGGCCCTGGCCTTCGCCCACCTGGGACAGATGCAGGACAAGCACAACGTCGGCTTGCAGATGGCCTATGACAACGTGGCCGATGCAAGGGTCTCCCGCACCATCATGTACAACGTCTATGCCACCAAGCTGGCGGAACTGGATGCGGCCAAGAAGGCCATAGACGCTACGGTCGAATCAATGCAGAGAGTCGAGACCACCCTGAGCGAGGCCCTGCGAGCCAGCTACGGCGGCAGCCAGCCAGTGGCAACCCCGCTAACCTCTTAGGGCATGATGCGGGCACCGGCGCAGGCCACCCGCTCGCCCTCCGGTGCGCTGGGCGGGCACGTTTCCAGATTGGAGGTTATCCATGCAATTCGAGTATCTGGTCATCTTTGCCAAGAAGATCGGCGGGATCTGGCATCCCATCTCGCTGAACGACAAGCCCCTGCCCGACGAGGAGCAGAAGAAGACCCTCTGCGCCTTCGCCAAGGAGCGCGGCGCGGAGGGCTGGGAGTTCTTTTCCGTTTGGCGGTCGGGTGTGTATCAGCAGTGGACGGGCAAGCGCCTGCCGCCTAAAATATAGGAGCAACTATGAAAATCTTCACGTACAAGACGGGTGATA
>CAYSFY010000311.1:0-2332 GCA_964430285.1 uncultured Desulfobulbia bacterium | reverse complement strand
CGGCGGTTTAGCGGTTTTTGCGAAACCGTCAAAGATTGCTAAAGTAACTCTGACATCCATCACGAATTTTTCCTCGCCCAATCTACCGCCTCAACAACGGAAGCTTCGCTAAGACCAAGTTGCTGTATCTTGCCCCGCAATGCCTCGATCCCGGATTCACCAGCGATCAGGACAGGGCATAACTCGATCACACCCTCCCGCAGTAGCACATCAAAGTATTCGACCTCGGGCAGACGGTCCATGATCTCTTGCGGAATCGTGATCTGATTTTTTGCTGTTAGTTTGGTCAGCATGAAGAAACCTTGTTATGCGGGGAGAAAAGCACCCTTTCTCTTAGCATAAATTCCTGCTAGGCGCCAAGGAGAACATGGACGGAGAGGGAGCAGGCTTGGTCAATGGTCAGTACTTTCCATGCAAATAATGCAACTGCACTGGCAATTGACATGACAGACCAAAAGATTGGGCAACCAACACATCCCCACGACAGGCTTAGCTCCCCAAATCAAGGACAAGGGCTGAGCGTTATTCTCCCCAGAAGGCCTTGGGGTAGTGGGCCAGGATGAGTGCGTCCTTAGTGAGCAGCACCGCATCCCGTGCCGCGGCAGTGGCGGTGATGATCCTGTCGAAAGGGTCCCGAGTCCAGCTCTGAGGCAGGGCCTCGGTGACGACCCGCATCAAGGGGAGGTCGCAGACGGCAAGTCCGATGGTGCTGGCCAGGTTTTCGTAAATCACCGTCGGCTCGACGAGCAACCGTTCAATCTCGTGAAGGTACTGCAACTCCAGAAGGACGAAGGGGGAGATGAGGAGATCGCTCTTCTCAATCAGCGCACAGACCGAAGGCGGAAAACGCTCAATCTCGCCCGCATAGGCCCAGACCACCACATGGGTGTCAAGGTAGATCATGACGCCACTCCTCGCTCCAGTCGCAATGAACAATGTCCTCGGGATCGCCGCGCAGGCACTCATGCCGCACCAATCGGGCCATCTTGGACGGCTCTGGCACCGGAATCACCCGGAGTAGCTTGCCTTTCCGTTCAATATCCAACGGTTGTCCACTCTCCAGGACCTGATCAAGCAGACGGTAAATATTTTCACGCAAGGTTGAGGCATTTACAGCCATGGTCTTCCTCCTTCATCAGGTAATCGTACGACATCACTACATACTAGCGTACGACATCTCCTAACCATTGTCAACGGCTGCGACCCAGAGGAGCAGGGTTCCGTCAAAGTCATAGCATCATGCCGAGAAAGCGCAAGATTTCATCATCTCGGCATCGTTCCCACGCTCCAGCGCGGGAACGTATCCACACCCTAAAGCCGCCTCTTGCATTTCTGGACGCAGAGCGTCCTATACCGCGCGTTCCCGCGCAGGAGCGTGGGAACGATACTCATTGTGGACCACGACTTTGACGGGCATCGATTGAGCTTTTGCCCTGCCCCCCGAAAAATTTGTGGCGAGAGGTACGTCAACGCTGAGAGCCCCCCACCCTGCCCTCCCCCCAAACCCATTGGGGGGAGGGGATCATGCGGCGCCGGGGTGCCGATGCGCGGGAGGGGACGATCTCCATCGACATCGTGATTTCGCCTTGGCGATCACGGATGTGTGTGGTGACGCTGGTGACGCACAGGTCAGAGACAAGGCGTGGACGATGGTCAGCAGGTGAGATGTTGTGGAACAGAGAGGAGGTTCCCGGCCGGGGTGTTCACCACCGGCCGGGAACCTGGGGAAGGGTCAGCCGCCGGGCTGCTAGGCAGCCACATGGCGGTGCTTCATGAGCATGAAATACAACACCGGCACCGCCATGCGGCTGATCAACAGGCTCGCGATCTCGCCGAACATCAGCGACAGGGCCAACCCCTGGAAGATGGGATCGGCCAGGATCACCGAGGCCCCCACCACCACGGCCAGGGCGGTGAGGAGCATGGGCCGGAAGCGGATGGCCCCGGCCTCCACTACTGCCTCCGCAAGCGGCAGGCCGTGGCTGATCCGAAGTTCAATAAAGTCCACCAGGATGATGGAGTTCCGGACCACGATCCCGGCCCCGGCCATGAAACCGATCATGGAGGTGGCGGTGAAGAAGGCGTGGAACCCCCAGTGGGCGGGCAGGATGCCGATCAAGGAAAAGGGGATGGCCGCCATCACCACCAAGGGCACCAAGTAGTCCTTAAACCACCCTACCATCAGCATGTAGATCAGGATCATGACCACGGCAAAGGCCAGGCCCAAGTCGCGGAAGACCTCCAGGGTGATGTGCCACTCGCCGTCCCACTTGATGGCCGGTGCGGTCTCGCTGAAAGGTTGCTTCAGGTTAAAGAGGGTGATCCCCTGCTC
>CAYSFY010000310.1:0-2399 GCA_964430285.1 uncultured Desulfobulbia bacterium | reverse complement strand
CTGAACCGGCCAAGGTAGCCGCCCGGACCGAAAAGTTCATTTTTTCCGCAAACTCCGCCAGGGGTAACGGAGAGGTATGCCCAAAATCACGTTTTCAGATGAAATTCAGCGAGCAATGAGCCTTTTTCATAACATCCCGACCTTAATTTCAAGACCGACTCCGAGGAAAATCGTCAGTTCGCTGATCAATCTCCCCTCCGTGCAATCCTCCTGAGCCCTCCCCTTCGAGGCAATCCCCTATATACAGTTCCGTTCAAGACCAGCGGCTCTTGAACAAAGGATTAAGGCGACCAAAATCAGGTCGCGTTAATCCTTAAAGGTTAGCGCTTCGTGCCGGATGAGCGGAGTTGTATATCAGCCTTGATCCCTATCGTTAGCTACTCTTCATCTTGCTGCAACTTTGAATGTAAAATTCCGACTACTTCTCGTAGCAGAATCACGACAGGGCGAAGAAGATCGCTTTGTACCTCGTGAAAGCCTTTATGTCCGTGGAACATGTTGCAACGGATGCTGTACAGCATATCTAGGATGGCCTTGGCTTTCGTATTAGTGTTTCGAGACTCCAGTTCTTGAAGAAGCGCTAAATCTTTCTCTGGCTGACGATCACCTGTGACCATGTGAAGCTTTATGTTGAATGCACCAGTTCTCAATAGGTTCTTGATGCTTTCGATAGCGCCAACGGCTTCTGTTGACCTCTCGATCTGTTGCATGAAGGACAAACTTCCCAGATACTTGAGAACATAAGTTTTGGCTGCTTCCCCATCAGGAAAGTTAGTCCTCTTGGAGATATTAATTTCATTTTTCCTTGCTAATAAAAACGTAGTTTCAGCGTAGAGCCTGTTATAGACAACAAAGAGGGTGAAAAATGTGTCGAATAGGCTCCGCAGACCAACCTCTTGGGGGGCAGGGGCCTTTTCAATCCAACTTGAGTAGAAAGCTTCAAACTCCGGCGATAGAGGCATTCATTGTCTCCTTACTTGGTCTCTGTGACGCGCTAACAAGTTATTATACAGGTCTGTATATCACCCCATTTTGCATGAGTATCCACCATAGAGATCTGACAGACCCAAGGATTTCACTCCTTGGGTCTGGCTCTGGATAGTCATGCTTACCTGCTCGCTAAAACAACGAGACCTGTTCACCACGGCAACGCTGGCTAAACAGGTCTCAAAATTCTCCGGCTGACACCCTCTTTTCCGCGACCGAAGGACGCTCACGGCCTAGGCCAGCTCATCCTTGCCCCCGCGCATCAACAGATCCCGGGTGGCCTTGACGCAGGACTTCCCTTCGTAGAGGACCTTGTACACCTGCTCCAGGATGGGCATCTCCACCCCCATCTTGGTGGCCAGGTGCCAGGCGGAGCGGGTGGTCTTGACCCCTTCGGCCACCATCCGCATCTCCTCCTGGATGGCCTCGATGGTCATGCCTTGCCCCAGTTTCAGGCCCACCGAGCGGTTACGGGAGAGGTCGCCGGTGCAGGTCAAAACCAGGTCGCCGAGGCCGGCCAGACCGGCCATGGTCAGCGGGCAGGCCCCCATCTTCACCGCCAGGCGGGAGATCTCGGCCAGACCCCGGGTGATCAAGGCCGCCCGGGTGTTGGTGCCGTAGCCCAGGCCGTCGCAGATGCCGGCGGCAATGGCCACGATGTTCTTTAAAGGACCCCCCAGTTCAACGCCGATGACATCGGTGCTGGTGTAGACGCGGAAGGTCTCGGTGAAAAAGACCTGCTGCACCTGGGCCGCCACCTGGGGGTCCCGGGCGGCCACGGTGACGGCGGTGGGTTTCTCCTCCGCCACCTCGCGGGCGAAACTGGGGCCGCTAAGCACCGCATAGAGGCCGTTGGCCCGCTCATCCGTCATCACCTGGGTCATGGTCATCAGGGTCTCGTTTTCAATGCCCTTGGTGGCCGAGACAATCACGGTCTCCGGGGTCAGGAACCCTTGCACCCGTCTGAACACTGCGCGGTAGACGTGGGAGGGCACGACCATGAGCACGGTGGCGGCATGGGTAATGGCCTCTTCCAGATCGGCGGTGACACTGATATTTTCAGGAAATTGAAAACCGGGGAGGTAAGTCCGGTTTTCACGGTTGGAGCGCAGTTGATCCACATGCTCCCGGCGGTGGGCCCACAGAGAGACAGCCGCCCCCTTGCGGGCCAGGAGCAGGGCCAGGGCCGTGCCCCAGCTCCCAGCCCCGATGACGGCTACCTTCTGTGTGTTGTTCATGGTCGTTTGCTATCACATGACAGTATTATTTTCAGCCAATGTCGTCCGGTTAGAGACTTACCGTAGCGATGTTTGCACAAAATAGTCCCCGTCCGACGACACCAGCGGGGATTGAACAGAATCCCCTTGTATGCTTTGAACCGATATGAATTGATGTTAACTTAAATTTTCGGA
>CAYSFY010000309.1:0-2454 GCA_964430285.1 uncultured Desulfobulbia bacterium | reverse complement strand
CTTCCCCTTCCCCGAGGATCCGGAGTGCACCGTCACCCCCATGGCCCCAGGAGACCGTATCCTCCTCTGTTCGGATGGCCTCTGGTCCATGGTCCCGGATACGGAGCTGGCCTTGTCCCTCAAAGAGGCCGCCACGCCGGAGGAGGCCTGTGACCGCCTAATCCTGGCCGCCAACGAGGCCGGCGGCAAAGACAATATCACGGCCGTGGTTGCCTTTGCCTAACCCATGCCAAAACTGACCCCCATCGCCATAGCCAAACGGACACCACTGACCAATTGCGGCCAATGCGGCCAGCCCACCTGCCTGGCCTTTGGCGCGGCGGTGATCAAGACCGGCATCGCCCTGGACCGCTGCCCGTTCATCGACCTGACCGGCCTTGACCCCGAGCAGACCCTTACGCCGCCGCTCCAGGACCAAGCGACCAGGGACCTGGCCTTCATCGCCTCCTTGAAGGAGAAGATTGCCCCCTTTGACCTGACGCAACTGGCCCCGCAACTGGGGGCCACGACCACTGCCGATGCGCCGGACACCCTCTCTTTTCGCTACCTGGGGCAAATGGTCACCCTCTCCAAGACCACCCTGCTGCTTGACGGTCAGGTCCCGGAAGACCCCAGGGATCAGATCCTGCTCTACAACTACGTGCACAGCCGCGGCAACCACCCCCCCACCAACGACTGGATCGGCATGGAGAGCCTCCCCAACTCCATCTCCAAGATCAAAACCCTGGCCACCTACGGCGAGGAACGTCTGGCCCGGCTGTTCACCGACCTGCCGGAGGAGACGATTTGGCCAGCCCTCAAGGCCGTGGACGGGGTGGCCACGGCAAATCAAGGCGCCTCTCTGGCGGTCATCGTCCCGGTCTTGCCCATGATCCCCCAGTGTCTCCTCTTCTGGGAGGAGTCAACAGAGGAGCAGTTCGCGGCCCGGGTGAAGATCCTCTTCGACCGCCACTGCCTCTCCTATCTGGATCTGGAGTCCCTGGTCTTCTCCGCTGAACGGCTGGCCGACCGCCTATCCTTGCTCAGCAACCACCGCTGATCCCCTGCCATGACCACCGCCACCATCCCCCTGGCCGAACGGATGCGGCCCAGGACTCTTGACGAGTTCGTGGGCCAGGAGCACCTGGTTGGTAAAGACAAAATTCTGTGGCGGCTGATCGAAAAACGCAGCCTGCCCTCCCTCCTGCTCTGGGGCCCGCCCGGTATCGGCAAGACTACCCTGGCCCGCCTGCTGGCTACCTTGAGTGATGCCAACTTCGTCTTCTTCTCGGCAGTCCTCTCCGGGGTCAAGGATATCCGCCGCATCGTTGACGAGAGCCAAGAGCTCCGCGACCGGGACAACTCCCAAACCATCCTCTTCGTCGATGAGATTCACCGCTTCAACAAGGCCCAGCAGGACGGCTTCCTCCCCCACGTGGAGAGCGGTCTCTTGACCTTGATCGGCGCCACCACCGAGAACCCCTCCTTCCATGTCATCGCCCCCCTCCTCTCCCGCTGCCGGGTCCTGGTCTTAGAACCCTTGTCGGAGGAGAACCTGCGGGCCGTGATCCAGCGGGCCGTGGCCGATCCAGAGCGGGGCCTGGGGCGACTGAATATGCTCTGTGGCGATGCGGCCCTGGACCACCTGACCCGCATCGCCGATGGCGACGCCCGCATGGCCTTGAATTCGTTGGAGATCGCCGCCTCCCTGGCCGAAACCGACCCGGACGGTCGTCTGCACCTCACCCTGCAGAGCGTGGAAGAGGCCCTGCAGCGCCGCAGCCTGCGCTATGACAAGACCGGCGACGAGCACTACAACCTGATCTCCGCCCTGCACAAGAGCATGAGGGACAGCGACCCGGACGGCGCCCTCTACTGGCTGTGCCGGATGCTCGCCGCCGGAGAGGAGCCGCTCTATGTGGCCCGGCGCATGATCCGCTTTGCCTCGGAGGATATCGGCAACGCCGATCCCCAGGCCTTGGCCATCGCCATCAACGGCCGGGATGCGTACCAGACCCTGGGCTCGCCGGAAGGAGAACTGGCCTTGGCCCAGGTGGCCATCTACCTCGCCACCGCGCCCAAGAGCAACGCGGTCTACATGGCCTATAATCAGGTGATGAGAGACATTCGGGAGAGCGGTAGCCTGCCGGTCCCCCTGCACATCCGCAACGCCCCCACCAAACTGATGAAGGAGATCGGCTACGGCAAGGGGTACCAATACGCCCATGACCAGGCGGACGGCCTGGTGGCCCAGGACCACCTCCCCCCGGAACTGGCGGGCAGGCGCTACTACCACCCCACCAACCGCGGTCACGAGGCCTTGGTCAAGGACCGCTTGACCAAGTGGCGAGAGATCTTAAAGAAGAGGGGGACGGGGACAACGTAGGGAAGCAATAGGGGGCGCAGGGTATCTTATTTACCCCTAGGAGCCTGTCGGAGCGAAAGTGTTCACCATCTGTAATTTTTCGTCCGACC
>CAYSFY010000308.1:0-2459 GCA_964430285.1 uncultured Desulfobulbia bacterium | reverse complement strand
GTAAGCGGCTGGCCGGCATCGTCCACTTGCGCCTTATCGACACTGGTGGACTGGACCAAGGGCACGGTCTTGTAGGGGCTGAAATTCTGGATCACCCCCTGGGAGACCAGGAGCAGGGCGCTGACCAGGGCCAGCGGCATGAGGATGTAGAGGATGCCGCGGCAGAGATCCACCCAGAAGTTACCGAGCAGGGTGGTCTTGCGCCGGGCAAAGCCGCGGATCAGGGCGATGAGGATAGCCATGCCGCTGGCGGCGGAGACGAAGTTGTGCACCGTGAGTCCCGCCATCTGGGTGAAGGTGCTGGCCGCCGCCTCGCCGTTGTAAGCCTGCCAGTTGGTGTTGGTGGTAAAGCTGATGGCGGTGTTCAATGCCAGCTGCCAGGAGAAGGCAGGCACCCCCTGCGGGTTTAAGGGCAACAGGTGCTGGGTAAGCAGCAGCACGAAGAGCGCCACGAAGCCCGTGAGGTTGAAGAGCAGCATGGCCACGGTGTACCGACCCCAGCCCATCTCCTCCTCCTTGCTCACCCCGCAGAGCCGGTAGATGAGGTGCTCGCAGGGGAGAAGCAGCGGCGAGAGCAGGGTTCGCTCGCCCTGATAGACCCGGGCCATGTAGGTGCCGACCGGTTTGATCAGGAAGAGTAGGACCGCAAAAAAGAAGAGTGTTTGCAGCCAATCATAGGCGTTCATCATGGGGATGCCTCCGCTACCATTTTCATTTTGCGTTGCCTCGTGACCTGTTTTATCATCTCCCGTGGGTCGCGCGGGAGCCTTCCTTGTTGGCCACCACTTTATCAGGTTTGGCATAAAGATGGGCTCAAAACAGAGGGGAAAGGCGTCAATATGTCATCAAGATGGCGACCAGAGGGCCGGGGGGGTGACTGAGTGCCGCGGGCAGGGGGGAAGAAAGGGGGTGGCGGTTTGAACTATTGACCTTCACCTCGGAGCGCTTGTTCCCCGCTTTAGTGAGGTGTCGATGGCCCTGAACCTCGCGCATGAATCGTATGACAAAGCGCGGCAGGCGGTGTTTGCTGGGGAGGTGGGACGAGGGGTGTGGAGGAGTTGCCCCCTGCCGACGAGGCTGACCCTATCTGGTCGCTTTGAACTGTTGATCGTGCACACTCTGTTGCAGGGTGGCGAGGGCCTCTTGGCATTGAGCGGAGAGTAGCCGTTTTTTTCCCAGCGAGAGTGCGGCGGACTTGATATTGGTATTCAGGCGGGAGAGCCGCAACACCTCGGTGGTTAGGGCCATGAATCGCTCATAGGCTGCCACGGCCTTGGGCAAAAGTTCATTGCCGCCGAGGTCAGGGATGGTGGTCAGGGCGGTCAGGGCCTTTTGGGCAGCGGCCGCATCGGCTTCTATCCCACGCTCGATGGTATCCATCTCCGTATCGCTGGCCGCTTCGATGTGGGGCTTGTGGCGGGCCAGGATCTTGAGGCTGGCAACGAGGGCTTCATTGGCGAGCGTGACCACCTGGTCACAGCGGTTTGCCTGGACCCGCGGTTGCGTGAGGCCGTTGAGATACTCTTCGAACTTCTTTATCTCTTCCGCGCCTTGGGTGGCGGAGAGATGTTGGGCCTTGAGGTTGGTATTTTGGATGGCCAGAGTCAGAATCGTCTCGTCAAGTTTGCGAAACTGCAACCAGCAGGCGTTGAACTCCTGCATGATCGCCCTCTCTCCGGCGCCATGCCCCTGGCGGATGATGGCGTCCATCTCTTGGCGGCTGTTCTCCACGCCGGCGCTTGCCTGGCGAGCGTGGTCGGCATAGGCCTTGGACTCCTCATCGCTTAAGGCGAGAACGGCGTTCTTCTCGGCCTCGATGGCTTGGAGGAGGTGAATCCGCATGGTGGAGAGCAGTTCGCCCTTCCTGAGATAGTTGTGTAGCGGCGATGACGCCGGGTTGTGGATCAGGCCGATTGCCGCCAGCACGGCCAACAGTAGCACCACCAGGGTCCATGGCAGGAGTTGCGTTGTGCCTCTCCGACTCTCTTGTTTCATGCTCCAGCCTCCCTGGCGCGCGGTTATGGGTAATCACCTTGAGGTCAATATCGCGAAATGAAGTTGCCTTGCCTCCCGTTATCCCTGGCCCGCCGGTCCCTAGCAGATACGCACCGGCAGGATGACGGTGGTGATGCCGTGCCCTTGCAGGCGGCGTTGGATGGCAAAGGCGGTCTGGTTGTGGAGGAGGCGGTGGTAAAACTTCTCCAGGCAGAAGGTCAGTTGGCCGGTGAAGACGGTGGAGCGGGGGAACTCCTGGCTAATGGTGTTGCAGATGGAGGTGGCGCCCTCCACCACGTCGGTGGCCACGGCCAGGCGTGAGTCGGCGGCAAACCCCAGGCGGCGGGCCAAGTTCACATAGTTCTCCAAGGCGGCCATGGTCGATTGCTCCAGGGCCGCGATCTCGTCTGACCCCTTGAACGTCCCTGAATCGATCACCGCCACCGAGACGAAGATGATGTTTT
>CAYSFY010000307.1:0-2505 GCA_964430285.1 uncultured Desulfobulbia bacterium | reverse complement strand
CATGCCCGCCACCATCAACAGCTGTTTGAAGAGCTGAGGGGATTGGGGCAGGGCGTAGAACTTGCCGGCATTGACCCGGCTGGGGACCAGATAGTCGCGGGCCCCCTCGGGCGTGGACTTGGTCAGTACCGGGGTCTCGATCTCCATGAAGTTGTGGTCGTTCAAAAAGGAGCGCATGGCGTGGCTGGCCTGGTGGCGCAGCACCAGGTTGCGGCAGAGAGTCGGCCGCCGCATGTCGAGATAGCGGTACTTGAGGCGCAGGTTTTCGGAGACCTCGCTCTCGTCGTCCAGGGGGAAGGGCGGGGTGGGGGAGGTGTTCAGGATGCGCAGTTCATTGACCATCACCTCAATGCCGCCGGTGGCCAGATTGGGGTTGGTCATCCCCTCCGGCCGCGCCATCACCGTGCCCTGCACCGCCAACACCCACTCGCTGCGCAGGTCATGGGCCTTGGCGTGGACCTCCTGGTTGCGTTCCGGATTGAAGACCACCTGGGTGATCCCCCAGCGGTCGCGGAGATCGATAAAGATGACGCCGCCGTGGTCCCGGCGCCGCATGACCCAGCCCATGAGGGTGACCTCCTGGCCGGCGTTGCTCGGGTTGAGGTCGTTGCAGTGGTGTGTCCGTTTCAGTCCACCCATGGATTCCATAGGGGTGCTCCTTATTGAGGGTGATGGGGAGTTAGTATTACGAATTGGGAATTACGAATTATTAGCGTTTCCAGGCTCCGGCGTGGGAGCGTGCTGCATGGTCTTGGGGGTAGATAGCGGTGGTTACCTAATCCGCTGGGCCAGGGCCTGGCTCCAGTCCGCGACATTGCCGGGCAGGGCCAACGGTGCTTGCTCGCGGCTGGCCATGTCGCGCAGGGTGCCTTCACCCCGCTCCAGTTCATCGTCGCCGATGATCAAGGTGTAGCGACTCAGGTGCCTGTCGGCCTGTTTCATCTGGCTCTTCAGGCTGGCCCCGGCGTAGTCCATCACCACCCGTACCCCTTGGCAGCGCAGGGCGTGGGCCATGGCAAAGGCCGCCGCCCTGGCCTTGGTGCCCAAGGCGGCGATGAAGATGCCGCTCTGGGTCTGCGCCAGAGCCGCCTCCTGCTGCTGCTGGAGCATCAGGACCAGCCGCTCCATGCCCATGGCGAAACCGATCCCCGGCAGGTCCGGGCCGCCCAACTGGCGGATCAGGCCATCGTAACGGCCCCCGGCCCCCACGGCGCTCTGGGCGCCCAGGGAGTTGGTGAGCAGTTCGAAGGTGGTGCGGGTGTAGTAGTCCAGGCCGCGGACCATGAACGAGTTGATGGCAAAGGGGATGCCCATGGCCGCGAGCCCTTGTTGCACGGTGGCAAAGTGGGTGGCGCAGCCGGCACAGAGGTGGTCGAGGATGGAGGGGGCGTGCTGATAGTGTGCCTGGCAGGTGGTGCTCTTGCAGTCCAGGACCCTAAGGGGATTTTTTAGGCGCCGGCGTTGGCAGTCCTCGCACAGGGCCTCTTTCTTGTCCTCCAGAAACGCCAGGAGTGCCCGGTTAAACGCCGGCCGGCACTCGGGGCAGCCCAGGGAGTTGATCTCCATGCTGACGTTCAGCCCCAGTTCGTTCAAAATCATGGAGGCCATGGCCATGATCTCGGCGTCCAGTTCCGGCTGGTTGGCGCCCAAGGCCTCGACGCTGATCTGGTGAAATTGGCGGAGCCGCCCCTTTTGTGGCCGCTCGTGGCGAAACATGGGGCCAATGGTAAAGAGTTTCTGCACCGGTTGTTGGCCGTGCAGGGAGTGCTCGATAAAGGCGCGGAGCACCGAGGCCGTCCCCTCCGGCCGCAGGGTGAGGGACTCGCCGTTGCGGTCGGTAAAGGTGTACATCTCCTTCTCGACAATATCGGTGGTCTCACCGATGGAGCGGGCAAAGAGGGTGGTCTTCTCCAGGATCGGCACTTTGATCTCCCTGAAGGCGAAGCGGTGGAAGACCTCCCGGGCCGTGGACTCGATCCGCTGCCAGATGATGGCCTCCTCCGGCAGAATATCCTTAAATCCTTTGAGTGCCGTGATATTCAATGGCGTTCCTTTGCATGGGTCAAGTGAGTCGGGACCATAACCGAATCTATATAAGGTAGTTGCGGCTTGCGGCTGAAGCCTATGCGACAACAGAACGGACTCGGTGAAGTTTGTGGCAGGGTATCTGTCTCGTGTTTCTCTGTTGTTGACTGAAACCCATACAGCCTGCAAGGTCTGTGTCGGCTGAGCGGTGTTTGCGAAGCGGACAAATGTAGCGTACGAAGGGTCAAAAGTCAAGGTGGCAAGAGGATCGGGGCAGGGCGCACTGCCAAGGGAACGGAGCGCTGGGTTTTATTTGCCGGTTTCGCAAATAACGCTCAACCGCCGCTGGCACGCCCCGTAACCCATTGAAATTGCATTGACAGACGGGCAGCTTCACGACTTTTTGCGATTCCATCTTATTATTTCGATCCGAAAAAAAGACTTTCCTTCCGGGCGTCCTTGTGCTATAAGCATGCATAA
>CAYSFY010000306.1:1782-2543 GCA_964430285.1 uncultured Desulfobulbia bacterium | reverse complement strand
GATGGAGATCTTGGTGGCGATCTCCTTCATGGCCGTCACGGTTTGGGTCACCGCCTTGCCCCCCTCCTTGGCGTCCACGGCGCTCTTGACCGCAATCTTCTCGGTTTGGATGGCGTTATCGGTATTCTGCCTGATATTGGCGGCCATCTGCTCCATGCTGGAGGAGACCTCCTCGGCACTGGCCGCCTGCTCCGTGGCCCCCTGGGACATCTGCTGGGCCGTGCCCGACATCTCCTGGCCACCGCTCGCGACATTGTCGGCGGCCGACTGCACCTCCATCACCACCTCTTTCAGCTTGACCACCATGGTGGACAGGGACGCCATCAGATCGTTGAAGTCGCCCTGGTAGCTGTCGGTGATCGCGGGCGGGATGTCACCCTTGGCCACCCGGTCGATATAGCCGGCAGCCACCTTAAGCGGCCCGACCACCGCGTCCAGGGTGTTGTTGAAGCCGACTACGATCTTCTGAAAGTCGCCCTGATGCTTGGCGGCATCGGCACGGGTGGCCAAATTACCGGCGACCGCGGCATTGGCCAGCATATTGGCATCGGCCACCATGGCGCGGATGGTACCGACCATCTTCCCCATGGCGGCCATGACGCTGGTGGTGTCACCATTCGCAAGCGCGATCTCCCGGGAGAGATCGCCCATCGCCACCAGGTTCGCAACCTCGGCAACCTCTTTCGGGTCGGCGCCCAACTGACGCAGAGTCGAACGAGTGAGGAAAACGGCTGTGCCGATGGCAAGCATGAGGGCCGCGG
>CAYSFY010000306.1:0-1771 GCA_964430285.1 uncultured Desulfobulbia bacterium | reverse complement strand
CCCCCAGGCCAAACATGGTGTTGCGGGCGGCATGGTAGGTGGCAACGGCCTCCTGATAGCGCGCCTTGTTGCGCTCCTGGTTGTGCCTTTTCAGTTCAACAAACTGCCCTTGCTGCAGCCGTTCCGCCGGGCCGCCCTCCGTGGTGCGCAGCTGTTCCGCCTCCACCTCGTTACCGGCCAAGGCCAAGTCAATGATCTTGAGATTCACCGCCTTTAAGGCCAGAGTGGACTCCTTGATCCGAGTGATCAGTTCCAGGGCCTTGGCATCTTCCGCATTGGTCATCGCCTCCACCTTTTTAAAACTCGTGGCGTACTGCTCGCGGAACTTGGCGATGCGCTGATTGTACTCCTCTCGCTTTTCAGGGCTTTTGTTCAATATGATATTGCGCACATTGATGGCGATGCCGGCGATGTCCCCCTCGATGCTGGTGATTTCAAGCAGCCTGACCACATTGATGTTGACAATTCTCTCCATGCCGTCGGCAATGCTCGCCATCCCCTTGACCCCGATCAAGATCAGAACAAGCATGATCATCACCACCGATGAAAAACCAAGGCCCAAGCGCCTGCTCAGATTCATCCCTTTGAACATCTCCGTACCCTCCCTTGTGGTTGGTTGATTGATTGATTAGTTGTAGTGTCCAAATTGCTCATCCAGATGATCATCTTTTGACGGTTTCGCAAAAATCGCTAAACCGCCGCTGGCACGCACTGTACCCCCTTGGAATTGCATTGGCAGATGGTCAGCTTCACGATTTTTTGCGATTCCATCTCGCAGGGTCCTCCTCATGGTCATGCCGCCAGCGCCTCCTGGGTGTCGGCCTTTTGGCTGCGCTGCCGCACCAAGGTCATGTCATCCGTGGAAAAGACCTTGTCGACATCAAGGATCATGACAAACTCATTATCCACCTTCCCCATCCCCTTGATAAAATCCGTATTCAACTTGGTGCCGAGACGGGGGGCCGGTTCGATCAGTTCCGGTTCCATCTCCACTACCTCGCGTACTGAATCGGCCAAGGCGCCCAGCACGATATTTTCCCCCTCCAGCTCCACCTCAATCACAACGATGCAGGTATTGATGGTTTGCTCGGTACGCTCCATGCCGAAATTGAGTCGCAGGTCGATGACCGGCACCACGCTGCCGCGCAAGTTGATCACCCCGCGCATGAACTCCGGCGTCCGCGGCACCTTGTTGATGGTGGTGAGTTCCAGGATCTCTCGCACCTTGCCCACATCAATGGCAAAGACCTCGTCGCTCAAGGTAAAAGTCAGATATTGCACTGTTTCCGTAATTCCAGAGACACTCATGGCATGACCCTCCTTAATGGTTGCGGGCGGGACAAGGAGCTAATCCCGGATCAGCCCCCGGTCCTGGTTGGTGGTTAGCTAAACCTTTCAAACTGGGTATCCAGGTCATCGGCCCCACTCACCCCCATGTCGAGGTGCATCGCCACTTCATGGCCCCCCGGGTTGACGGGTAAGGCGCCTGCCCCCGGATTGGCGGGAGCAAACTTCTTTCCAGGTTGAGCGTGGTGGATGATGGCGAGTTGCTTGGCCTGCCGCTGCCGGGCATGGGCTGCAACCTGCTGCCGCCCGGTCTCCAAGGCAAAGAAGGCCATGGTGGTTTGCAGCAATTCGGCCTGGCTGGTAAGTTCTTCCGTGGTGGCGGCCATCTCCTCGGAGGAGCTGGCGTTTTGCTGGATGACCTGATCCAATTGCTGGATGGCCTTGTTGATCTGTTCGGCGCCGGTATCCTGCTCACGGCTGGAGG
>CAYSFY010000305.1:0-2558 GCA_964430285.1 uncultured Desulfobulbia bacterium | reverse complement strand
ACGAAATCACCCCGGAACTGGCCAAGATCATCGACAACGATCAAGCCACCAAATACCGGCTGGTGCCGCTGTGCAAGAACGATTTCATCCTCACCGTGGCCATGGTCGACCCCATGGACATCCAGGCCTTGGACGCCCTGGAGAAGAATTGCGACATTGAGGTGGAACCCGTCATCTGCTCAAAGTCCCAGCTCAGTCTGCTGACCAACGGCATCTACGGCATCCACTCCGAGGTCAAGGACATCCTGCAGAAGATCGATGACAAGCTGACCATCGAGACCATAGATGACAACAAGAAAGAGGATTTCAGCGACCTGAAGGACATGGTGGATGCCGCCCCGGTGATCCGCCTGGTGAACTCCATCCTCCGCCAGGCGGTGGCGGAAAAGGCATCCGACATCCACATCGGCTCGGAGAAGGACCGGGCCGTGGTGCGGCTCAGGATCGACGGCAAGCTGCACGAGGTGCCACCCCCGCCCAAGGTGATGTTGAGCGGCATCATCTCCCGCATCAAGATCCTGGCCAACATGGACATCACCAACACCCGGATCCCTCTGGACGGCCGTTTCAACATCCAGATCGACAATCAGGAGGTCAGCCTCCGGGTCTCGACCCTGCCCACCATCTATGGCGAAAACATGGTCATGCGCCTGCTGTTCATCAGCGCCGGCTCCCTGCCCTTGGAGAAACTGGGCCTCCTCGACCATGATCTGGAGGCCTTGCTGCGCCTGGCCACCCAACCCTACGGCATGATCCTGAGCGCCGGCCCCACCGGCAGCGGTAAGTCCAGCACCCTCTATGCCATCCTAAAGAAGGTGATCTCCCCCGAGGTCAACATCATCACCCTGGAAGACCCGGTGGAGTACCGCATGGAAGGGGCGCGCCAGGTGCAGTTGAACGTCAAGGCCGGCATGACCTTTGCCTCCGGCCTGCGTTCCATCCTCCGCCAGGACCCGGACGTAATCATGGTCGGCGAGATCCGCGACGGCGAGACGGCGATGATCGCCACCCAGGCCGCCTTGACCGGGCATCTGGTGTTGAGCACCCTGCACACCAACGACTCCACCAGCGCCATCACCCGGCTGAACAACATGGGGGTGGAATCCTTTCTGATCTCAGCCTCGCTCCTGGGGGTCTGCGCCCAGCGGTTACTGCGCCGCAACTGCAGTTACTGCCTGCAACCCTTCCAACCCTCCCCCGCCACCTTGGCCTACTGGGGGTTGCCGCAAGGTATCGAGGCCAACTTCATGAAGGGCAAGGGGTGCACCTACTGCATGCACTCCGGCCACAAGGGCAGGATGGGGATCTACGAGATCCTCAAGGTGGACGAGACCGTGCGCGAGATGATCATCAGGAACAACTCCGCCTCCGAGATCACCCGAGTGATGCGCGACGCCAAGAAGCTGACCGTGCTCCGCGACATCGCCCTGCTCCACGTCATGCAAGGGGCCACCACCTTTGAGGAAGCGGCCAAGACCGTGCTGGTTTGAGGCTGTAGCCTGCTAGACTGTAGGCTGTAGCAAAGACACAACCACGTTTTCTTTCCAATACCCTACAGTCTATGGCCTAATAGCCTACAGCCTAACGTCCATGCCCCAATTCCAATTCACCGCCATCACCGCCCAGGGCAAGACCATCGAAGGGGTGATGGAGGCCGCCTCCGTTGCCGCCGTCCAGGCCCAGCTCGCCCGCCAGGGGCAGATCCCCATGCGGGTCACCCCGGCCAAGGGGACCAGCAGCACCACCCCTTCCGCCATCGCCAAGCTCTTCAACAAAAAGGTCACCACCCCGGAACTCATTCTGTTCACCAAACAACTGCGTACCATGCTGCGCACCGGTATCCCCATCATCAAGACCCTCTCCATCCTGGGGGAGCAGACCAAGAACCCCACCCTAAAAACCGCCTTGGTGCAGATGGAGAAGGAGATCCAGGAGGGGTCCAACTTGACCTCGGTCTTCAGGCGCCACCCCCAGATCTTCTCCACCCTCTACTGCGGCCTGATCCACGCCGGCGAGATGAGCGGCACCATCGCCGAGATCCTGGAACGGGTGACCTATATCCTGGAACATGAATACAAGGTCAAACGGGACATCAAATCGGCCCTCGCCTATCCCAAGATGGTGGTGATCACCCTGATCGGGGCCTTCTTCTTCCTGTTGAACTTCGTCATCCCCAAGTTTGTCGGCATCTTCAGCAAGGCCGGAATCGACCTGCCCATGCCCACCAAGGTCTGCCTGCTGATGTATCATGGCATGCAGTCTTACTGGCCGTTGATGGTGGGCACGGTCATGGCCGTGGTCATGGCTTTTCAGTTCTTGGTCAAGACGGAACAGGGGGCCATCAGCCGGGACCTGTTCCTGATCCGCCTGCCCATTGTCGGTCCGCTGTTCGTCAAGTCGGCCATGTCCCGCTTCTCCAGCATCCTGGCCATCCTGCTCTCCAGCGGCATCAGCGTACTCTCCTCCTTTGAGATCCTCTCCGCCACCATCGGCAACGCCGCCATTGCCAAGGAGTTCGACACCCTGGCCACCAAGATGAGCGAGGGACATGGCATATC
>CAYSFY010000304.1:0-2572 GCA_964430285.1 uncultured Desulfobulbia bacterium | reverse complement strand
CGGGTGCGCTGCCCTGACTGCCGCCACGAGTTCCTGCTTGCCTTCTCCTGCCGGGCCGTTGGTTCTACCCTTCATGCCACGCAAAAAAGGTCGTCCAGTTCGATGAACTCCTACGCGAGAACATACTCTATCCCATGCCGCACCGGCAGGATGTCTTCTCCATCCCAGTCATTTTCCGAAAATATTTTCTTTACGACCGCAAGCTCCTCTCAGAACTCTGCCGTTCGACCCACGAAAGTCTGCGTGTGTTTTTCATGACCACACTCGGCAGGCCTAAGGGTGTAATTGGGTCAGTCATGGCTATCCAAACTTTTGGCGATTACGCCAAGTGGCATCCCCATATTCACTCCCTCACCGTCAATGGACTCTTTGACGAATGTGGTGTCTTTTATTGCATGCCAAAATCTGTCAGATTGCTGGAAGGCCATTGGTCTTGTAGCCGGCTTGCCCCGAAAGAGTAGCCCTTCATAGGCCTGTGGCTGGTTCCCTGACCCTTGCCGAGCCCCCAAGCGTGCAATCTCCCCTTTCCTGGGGACGGCGCAAGAAAATTAGGTTAAGCACCTCATTGATCTAATGCCGCCCGATGCATATTCAATGTGTACAAAGGCCTTTACCGTTAAGGGAGAGCCCTCTCAGCGAGGGGCAGGCTGCCCCACCGGCGCAGGCCTTAGCGAAGATGTACCGCCCATCAGTGAGGATCAATTCAACAGGAGGGCACAACCATGAAGAGACAACTATTAATAGTTCTGGTCGCGGCCATGGCGGCACTGTCAGCCGCTCAGTCCGCGGCCACATCAACTCTGGTGGACATTGGAACCCTGGGAGGAACCGATAGCCGGGCTATGGCTGGTAACGAGGCAGGAGTGGTCGTCGGGCAGAGTGAAACCGTAACCGGCGACACCCATGCCATCCTCTGGGCAAACGGCGTAATGACGGACCTGGGGACCCTGGGAGGAGCAGTGAGTCAAGGCGCGGCGCTTAACGATGCGGGAGAGGCCGTTGGTTCGAGCGAAACATCCACCGGCGACTCCCATGCCTTTCTCTGGGCGAATGGCGTGATGACCGACCTGGGGACCTTGGGAGGAAACACCAGCCGGGCATCGGCGGTCAATACTGCTGGGCAGGTCGTTGGCACGAGCAGCACTGCCACGGGCGGTTCCCACGCCTTTCTTTGGGAAAATGGCGTAATGACCGATCTGGGAACTCTCGGGGGAAGCTTTAGCCAAGCCATGGCAATCAACCCTACCGGGCAGGTCATCGGCCGGAGCCTTACCGCGTTGGGCGATAATCACGCCTTTCTTTGGGAAAACGGCGTAATGACTGATCTGGGGACGCTCGGAGGGAGCTTTAGCCAAGCCATGGCAATCAACGTCAGCGGCCAAGTCGTTGGCGAGAGCCGGACCACCTCCGGCGACACCCATGCCTTCCTTTGGTCAAACGGGGTGATGACCGACCTGGGGACCCTGGGGGGCAACTACAGCACGGCGCCAGCGGTTAATGCCGCCGGTCAGGTCGTTGGCACCAGCCAGACCACCTTCGGGGAGTTCCGCGCCTTCCTGTGGGAGAATGGAGTGATGATGGACCTGGGGACCCTCGGTCTCGCGAGCCAGGCCTACGCGATCAATGATTCCGGACAGGTCGCCGGGTGGAGCAATCTTCCCACCAGCAGCCTCCGTGCCTTCCTTTGGGAAAATGGGGTGATGACCGACCTGGGGACGATCGGCGGGAACTACAGCCGTGCCTTCGATATCAATAACGCCGGTCAGGTCATAGGCATCAGCCAAACCGCCACCGGGGAAATCCACGGCTTCATTAGCAACTCGACGCTAAGCGTCGTTATCGACATCAAGCCCGGGAACCCACAGAACAGCATCAATCCGAGAGAACAAGGCGTGATCCAGGTGGCCATCCTGACCACCAGCACCTTTGATGCAACCACGGTGGACCCGGCCACAGTCCTCTTCGGAGCCACCGGCAACGAGGCAGTGCCGGTCTTTGATGCCCTGAAAGACGTGGATCACGACGGGGCACTCGACATGATCCTCCACTTCCGGACCGAGGAGACGGCCATCGCCTGTGGCGCTACGTCAGCGCTCCTGACAGGAGAAACCAGCGGTGGCCAGGTAATCGAGGGCACTGATGCCGTGGGGACGGTGGGGTGTCAGTAGCAACAAGTATATTGGGCCAGAGGCGACAACAGCCTCTGGCCCAATATTGATGGTTTCGCAAAAAGTCCCAACACTGGCCATCTGCCTATGCACTATCAAGAAGTTACACGACACGCCAGCGGCGGTTGAGCGCTTTTTGCGAAACCGGCAAACTTGACGCACCCCCCTTCCCTCCATTATTCCTCTCTTTCCGCTAAAACCTTTGGCAGCGCATAGGGTATTCACCCTATTTGTTTCCTAAGGGCCATGGGGCTGTTTCCCATCTCTTGCCGAAACCATCAAAAACGATTAGTTATTATCTTATCCACTAAGCTCCTAGTCCCCAAGGGCCATAATGGATGTTACAAGTTCTAGGAGTCTGTCGGACTTTTAGCATAGACATAGGCTGACATAAGTCCTTCGGC
>CAYSFY010000303.1:0-2587 GCA_964430285.1 uncultured Desulfobulbia bacterium | reverse complement strand
GACCGAGGCCATGCGGGCCATCGCCGGCGCCAATACCGAGACCTCCAAGATCATCAAGACCATTGATGAGATTGCCTTTCAGACCAACCTGCTGGCCTTGAATGCCGCCGTGGAAGCGGCACGGGCCGGGGAGGTGGGGGCAGGGTTTGCCGTGGTGGCGGAGGAGGTACGAAATTTGGCCATGCGGGCGGGGGAGGCGGCACGAAACACGGCCCACCTCTTGGAGGGGACCAACACCAGTGTCCAGAATGGCGTGCAGTTGGTGCAGGTCACCGAAAGCACCTTCAAGCAGGCGGTGGAGCAGGCCCAAAAGACCAGCGACATCCTGCGGGAGATCACCACCGCTTCCAAAGAGCAGTCCCTGGGTATTGGCCAGGTGTCAACGGCGGTGCAGGAACTGGACGATGCCACCCAGCATAACGCGGCCGATGCCGATCAAGACTCGCAAATCGCGAGCGACATGGAGCAACAGTCCCACCGCCTCAACGGCTACATCCGGCAATTGGCCAGCCTGATCAAGGGCGCTGACCGGCTGGGCTGAAAGGCGCCGATCATGTTGTCGGACCAGTCGTTATCGACCTTGGCCTTCAACTGCCGGCGATCACCATTGGCAAAGAGATCGTTTTGTTCATCCTCGGAGAGGGCGATGGCGTGGGACTCGGCGGAGGTGACGATCACCAGGGTGTCAGCCATCACCCCCAAATCGCGCAGGCTGGCGCAAAACGCACTGACCGAGTCGTCCACATACCCGATAGGCGAGGGCCGCCAGCTTCGCGGTGGCGTACCGCTCCAGATAGCTCTTGGGCCTCTCCCCCCGGGAGATGGCGCCATGGTTTATGGCAAATCGCCCCCCTGGATCACCCCCACCTTGGAGAGGGCGGCCAGCACCTCCGCCAAGGGCAGCCCCACCACATTGCTGTAGGAGCCCGCAATCGCCGCCACCATAAAGCCGCCCAAGGATTGAATGCCATAGCCGCCGGCCTTGTCCAATGGGTCGCCGGTGTTGACATAGGCACGGATCACCGCGGCCGGCAGCTCGGCAAAGCGGACCTCGGTGCTCACGGCCCGGCACACCTCACCCTCGCACCCGGTCTGCCCCAGACAAAATCCTGTCCACACCTCATGCCGCCGGCCCGCCAGACGGGTGAGCATCCCCACCGCCTCCTCGGCATCAGCGGGTTTGCCTAAAATTTGCCCCTCCAGCACCACCACCGTGTCCGCCGCCAGGACCCACCGTCCGGGGTGACGCTGGGCCACCACCCGGGCCTTCTCCTCGGCGATCCTAAGCACAAAGGGTTCGGGCCCCTCTCCGGGCAACACCTGCTCATCGATGGCGGCGGCCTCCACCAGGAAATCCAGGCCAAGTACGGCCAGCATCTCCCGGCGCCTAGGCGAGGCCGAGGCCAGGACAAAGGGGTGTAGGGTGTGGTAGCACTGCCCCCCCCGTGCCCGACTCTTGGTCATGGGCATCGCGCTTAGGCCCGGATGGAGTAGCCGCCATCCACGACAATGGTCTGGCCACTGATCATCTTGGCCAAATCGCTGCACAGGAAGAGACTGACGTCCGCCACGTCCTCCGGCAGGGTCAAGCGCCCCAAGGGGGTCCGGGCCAGGGCCATGTCGAGAATGGTCTGGCGGTTGGGGAATTTCTTCAGTGCCTCGGTGTCCACCGCCCCGGCGCTGATGGTGTTGACGTTGATCCCCTTGGGGCCAAGCTCCACGGCCATGTGCCGGACCAGGGACTCCAGGGCGGCCTTGGAGGCCCCCACCGCGGCATAGTTCTCCACGGCCCGCACCGATCCCAGACTGGAGACCGCCATCACCCTGCCCCCCGGCTGCATCAAGGGTACCGCCTGCTGCACCAGGGTCAGCAAGGCCCGGGCATTGATGTCCATGGCCCAGTTCCAGTGGCGACCATCCAGCTCCATCAGGGGTTTCAACACCCCGGAGGCGGCGTTGCTCACCAAGACGTCGAGACGGCCGTACTCGGCCTTGATCACGTCGAACATGGCGCGGACATGATCATCATCCGCCACATTGGCCTTGACCACCACGCAGCGGGCCCCCTTCTCCTCGATCAGACGGGCCGTCTCCTCGGCATTGGCCCGGTGGCGGATATAATTGACCACCAGATTGACCCCATTCTCGGCCAGCCTAAGCGCAATCGCCTTACCGATCCCCCTGGAACTGCCCGTCACCAATGCCACTTTACCCTGCAACTCAAACATACTTCCTCCGTTTAACTAAAGATCGCATCGACACTACTTGAATACCTTTTTAAGACTGTTACAGAAAAAGCGCCAAAAATGAAAGCGGATCGGGTCAAGGCCCTCCGGGGCCACGAAACCCGCGGCCGCCACCTCCGCTGGCCGAGCCAAGGGAAAGCACAATTCGGACAGTTGCCAGCCGACCAGCCGCCGCCGAGCGCACTCCTTCCACAGAGGAGAACTCTCAAGGGGAAGCCCGATTACGGCCAACATGGCCGTATCCAGGGCCACGGGATTCGCGCTCGCGCCCAGCACGCCGACAGATATTGGCTCGCCGGCCAAGGGACCACCCCGGTGCATGGCCACGATGGCGTCAAGGA
>CAYSFY010000302.1:0-2612 GCA_964430285.1 uncultured Desulfobulbia bacterium | reverse complement strand
GCGGCGGCCACTGAACTTGCCGCGATTAGCGCAACGCTGCTCCCCGCCGTCTGGTTGACCCAATTGTTCAAGTAAGCCGCTACGCGGCAGATTTTCAAGTTAATTCATAAAGTTGCATCGAAACAAACCCTTCCTGCCCCCCTCTTTCACACCCAACTGCTCCCCCTGCCGATTAATCCATCCTCCCTCCTTGTCCGTTAATGGTTTTGGAAGCCCTTTTTTCTTTCATCACCATCAACAAACAAAGGAGGCAGGAATGGAAAACTATTCGTGGTGCCAATCGGTTTGGCAGAAAAAAATGGACAGGGCCATGCTGGTGGCAGGCATGGGCGAAAGTACCAGAGAGTCCTATGACCGCGCCATGCGCAAGTTGGTCCACCAGTGCGGCAAGGACCCGGAGTGCATTACCGAAGATGAGCTTCTCGACTACTTCATCTTCCGTCAGGAGGAGACCAAGTGGGCGCCGGCCACCATGCGCATCTGCTACTGCGGCATCAAGTTCTTCTTCAAAAACGTCGTCAAGCGCGACTGGCATCTCCTCGCCCTGGCACAGGCCAAGCGGGAGCGCCGTCTTCCCGCCGTCCTCTCCCGAGAGGAGGTCAAGGGGATCCTCGCCAAGGTCGACGCTTTCCACAACTATGTCTACCTGTTGACCGTCTACTCTTGCGGGCTTCGGCTTCAGGAGGGGCTCAGTCTTGAGGTCTCAGACATCGACGGCGAGCGCAAGATGATCCATATCCATCGCGGCAAAGGGGCCAAGGACCGATATGTCCCGCTGCCGGAGGCCACCTTGGAGCTACTCCGCAAGTACTGGCGCACCCACCGCAACCCGCGCCTCATCTTCCCTGCCGTTGGCCGCAGTCGGGTCAAGGCCCCGGTCTCCACCATCCCCATGTCCATCGAAGGGGTACAGGGAGGTCTGCGCCGGGCCAAGCTCGCCGCAGGCATCAACAAGAAGGGCGTCTCCGTCCACACCCTCCGCCACTCCTACGCCACCCACCTCCTGGAGGCCGGGGTCAATCTCCGGGTCATCCAGAAAAATCTCGGTCATGCCAACATCGAGACCACCATGATCTATCTCCACCTCACCAACGCCGGGATGGAGGATGCCTACCAGATCATCAACTCCGTCATGCAGGGGGTGTGAGATGGGCATCATCACCGACATCTTCCGCGCGGTGGGACCGGAGTATCTTGAACGCTTTCCCGGCCTACCCGTGCAGCACCAAAAGGCCATCGGCGCCATCATCAACTGCCGGTCCGGCCGTTTCGGCACCACCCTCTACCAGTGCGACGGCTGCGGTGGTCATCAGATGATCGACCGCTCCTGCGGCAACCGCCACTGTCCCCAGTGCCAGTACCACAAGAGCCGCCAGTGGCTCGAAACCCAGCTCAGCAAGCGACTGCCCGGGCCGCACTTTATGCTGACCTTCACCGTGCCGGAGGCGCTACGGTCTTTCTGCCGCTCCCACCAGCGGGACACCTACGGGACCATGTTCAAAACCGCCTGGGAGGCGATCAGGAAACTGGCCCGGGACCCGCGACTGATCGGCGCCGACCTCCCGGGCGTTACCGCCGTGCTCCATACGTGGGGCCGGCAGATGCAGTACCATCCCCACCTGCATCTGATCGTCCCGGCCGGCGGGCTCTCCAAAGACCGAAAACGCTGGCTGCCCACCAACCCCAACTTCTACCTTCCGGTCAAGGCCCTCTCCAAGATCTTCCGTGCCAAGTTCAAGGCCGAGATGGTCAGGCGGAACCTCATCGCTTCCATCGAACCTGCCGTGTGGAAGATCGACTGGAACGTCAACTCCCAGGCCGTGGGCGACAGTGAGGCCTCCTTGAAGTACCTGGCACCCTATATCTTCCGGGTGGCGATCTCCGACTCCAGGGTCATCGGCGTCAAGGACGGGGAGGTCACCTTCTCCTATCGTAAACAGGGAAGCAACCGGCCCCGCCGCATGACCATCGATACCATCGAGTTCATCCGCCGCTTCCTGCAGCACGTCCTGCCTTCGGGATTCATGAAGGTCCGCCACTACGGATTCATGAGCAGCAGTGCTCGGGTCTCCTGGGCCAAGCTCCGTCTCATGATCCTTGTCGTGACCCAGAAGGGGCTGGTCTGTCTCACGGATCTGTCGCCCAAGAAGAGCCAAAAGGCCCCGATGCCGAAACCTGTTTGCCGTTTGTGCGGAGGCTCGCTCCGTTACCTGTTCAGCCGCATCCCCGGGCAACCATGCCGCGGGCCGACCTGACGGCCATTAGGCTTAAGCCCGGAATACCGATGTTTTTTAAACATCCCCAGCCAGGGGCAAGGGAGAGGTACGCCCAAACCTCGCTTGTGACCGTTAGACCCGATGCCAAATCGGCCACCAACTATGATCAACATGCGATGCATTTGTCTCCACCGCCTGCAATTCACCTCCCGCCAGGATGAAAACCTGTCCTGGCGGCACCAAAATCCCTGCTCATCTCTCTCGCCACTATAGACCTATCGAGGCATTACCCTATTTATAGGTAGGTGCCCCTCACTCCTTGGCCAGGTGCACCCTCGCGCCCTTGAACAAAGGATTAAGGCGACCAAAATCAGGTCGCGTTAATCCTTAATGGTT
>CAYSFY010000301.1:0-2704 GCA_964430285.1 uncultured Desulfobulbia bacterium | reverse complement strand
GGGACATGGTCCGGGAGCGCGGCTTTGCCGCCCTGGTGGCTGCCGATGGCGAGTCGGGCCTCGCCCTGGCGGAGCAGTTGCAGCCCAGCGCCATCGTCTTGGATGTCATGCTGCCCCACCTCGACGGCTGGGGGGTGATGCGCAGTTTAAAGGACAGCCCCCGCACCCGGCACATCCCGGTGCACTTCATCACCTGCCTGGAAGATCGCCAAAAGGCGCTGACCATGGGGGCCATCGGCTTTATGACCAAGCCGGTGAACAGCCGCCAGCTGGCGGAGGTCTTTGCCAGCATCGAACAGGCCATGGCCAAGACCGTGAAAAGGCTCCTGATCGTCGAGGACAACCGCGATGAGGCCCTGGCCCTCACCACCCTGTTGACCGCCCGTGATGTGGTGATCACCCATGCCGCCAGCGGCAGCGAGGCCATGGCCTGTTTGGCCCGGGAGAGCTTTGACTGCATGGTCCTTGACCTGGGGTTGGGCGACATGTCGGCCTTCGACCTGCTGGAACACATCAAGGGCGCCCCTGCCAACGAGCGCATCCCGATCATCATCCATACCGGTCAGGAGCTCACCAGTGATGACGCGTTGAAACTGCGGCACTATGCGGAGAGCATTATCGTCAAGGGGGCCAAGAGTCCCGATCGGCTGCTGAATGAGGTCACCCTCTTCCTGCACCTGGTGGAGACCCAGCTGGCACCGGAGAAGCAGCGCATGATCCGCGCCGCCGTGGACCAAGAGGCGATGCTGGCCGGCAAGAAGGTCCTGATTACCGATGATGACATGCGCAACATCTTCTCCCTCTCCAGCGTGCTGACGGCCAAGGAGATGGTGGTGCTGGTCGCTGAAAATGGCCACGAGGCCATTGCCCAACTGGACCACGACCCGGATATTGATATCGTGCTCATGGATATCATGATGCCGGAGATGGATGGCTACGAAGCGATGCGCGCCATCCGTCGGGACCCCCGATTTCAGGCGTTGCCCATCATCGCCCTCACCGCCAAGGCCATGAAGGGCGACCGAGAAGAGTGTCTAAAGGCCGGGGCCAGCGACTACATCTCCAAGCCGGTAGAGATCGATAAGCTTTTATCCTTGCTCAGGGTCTGGCTGTACAGCGCAATTTAATCACTATCCCTCATCTATCGTGACCCCGGGAGCAGCCATGAACCCTGACGAGCCAAATTTCACCATCCCCATCCTCCTGGTGGACGACCGTCCGGGAAATCTGACCGCCCTGGAAGGTCTGCTGGAGGGCCAGGGGTATGCGCTGGTCAAGGCCCTCTCCGGAGAGGAGGCCCTCCGCCTTACCCTGAAGCACGATTTCGCCCTCATCCTGATGGATGTCCAGATGCCGGGAATGGACGGCTTCGAGACCGCCGAACTGCTGCGCGCCCACCCCAAGACCTGGAACATCCCGATCATCTTTGTCACCGCCGGCATGAAAGACCTCCACTTTCAGTTCAAGGGCTATCATGCCGGGGCGGTGGACTATCTGATCAAACCCCTTGAGCCCCTGTTTTTGCAAAACAAATGCAAAATATTCAGTGAACTCTATGTCCAGCGCCTCAAGATCGAGCGCCATCAACGGCAGCTGGCTGTGCAAAACCTGGAGTTGGCACGGGCCAACAGCAAGTTGCAGGAGCTTGACCGCCTCAAGTCCCTGTTTATTGCCTCCATGAGTCACGAGCTGCGCACCCCGCTCAATGCCATCATCGGCTTCTCCACGATTGTGCTGGAAGAGTGGCTTGGCCCAATGAACCCGGGACAAAAAGAGAAACTCGCCATTGTCCTGCGTACCGGCAAGCACTTGCTCTCCCTGATCGACGAGGTCATTGATGTCTCCAAGATCGAATCGGGAACCGTGGCGACCGCGGTGGAGGAGTTCGAATTGCAGGGGGTGGTGGACGAGGCCTTGGCCCTGTTTCGCCAAGAGATTGCCGACAGGGGCCTCGCCTTGGAGGTGGTCACCGTGCCGCTCAAGATGCGCACGGACAGACGGCGCCTCCTGCAGTGCCTGGTGAACCTGCTGAGCAATGCCGTTAAATTCAGCGATGCCGGGACCATCACCGTCACCACCGCCCTGGCGGCGGAACGGGTGACCATAATGGTAAGCGATACCGGCATCGGCTTCCGGGAGCAGGACCGCGCCAAACTGTTCACCCCCTTTGGCCGCCTGGAAACGGCGCGTCAGATCACCACCCCGGGCACCGGCCTCGGCCTCTATCTGGTCAAAAAGATCACCCAGGAGATCTTGCACGGCGAGGTCTGCGCCGAGAGTCGCCCGGGCGCAGGGAGCACGTTTTCCTTCACCATCCCGGTGCGCCTATGAACAGGAGCACACCCATGCCCAGATATGCCGCGCGACTGACCGCTCTGCTCTGCTTCATGATCGTGCTCGGCTGCGAACAGGAGCCAGCAGAGAGAGGCCCGCGCTACGGGGTAGCGCCGTCGGTGCCAACGCTGCCGACCTATCGGTTTGCCGTCCACCCGCTGCACAATCCGACCAAGCTGACCCAGGCCTATCAACCGTTGATCGATTATCTGAACAGCAGCATCCAGGGGGCGCGGCTCACCCTGGAGGCCTCAAGGGATTACGCAAACTTTGAGGAAAAATACCAAGGCCGCAAGCCCGAACTCCTGCTGCCGAACCCCTGGCAGACCCTCCAGGCCATGCGGGCCGGCTACCGGGTCATCGCCATGGC
>CAYSFY010000300.1:0-2766 GCA_964430285.1 uncultured Desulfobulbia bacterium | reverse complement strand
CGGCCTGCTCTACAGAAATAAGGGCCAATTCGAAAAAGGGGTGTACCTGTTCCTCGTCTGGTCCATGCTCTCCACCATCGCCTCGGAACTGGCCTTTACCATCTATATCAGCAATTACGGGCTCGCCAATCTGGTTGGCCACTTTTTTAAGATCCTTGCCTTCTATCTGCTCTACCGGGCCATTATCGTCACCTGTCTGGACCGCCCCTTTGAGTTGCTCTTCTTGGAGGTGAAGGATAACGAACGGCGTCTCACCGAGGCCCAGCGCATTGCCCAGCTCGGCAACTGGGAGTGGGATATCGTGGGCAACCTCTTCACCTGGTCCGACGAGGCCAACCGCATCTTCGGCAGACCGGTCCACGAGGGGATAGCCACCTACGATGCCCTGCTGCAAGCCATCCACCCCGAGGACCGGCCCGGGGTCAAGGAGGCGATGAGGCAGGCGCTCTATGTGAAGGCGCCCTACGCGATCGAACATCGCATCGTCCTCCCCGACGGCGGCACCCGCTTTGTCCACGCCCGGGGGGAGGTGGTCTTTGATTACCGCGACACCCCCATGTGGATGCTGGGGACGGTCCAGGATATCACCGCCAGGAAGCAGGTCGAGCAGGAGTTGGCCAGCGCCAAGGAGGCCGCCGAACAGGCCAGCCTCGCCAAGGGGATGTTCCTGGCCCACATGAGTCACGAGATCAGGACCCCGTTAAACGCCATCATCGGCATGACCGAACTGACCCTGCACACCCCGTTGGACCCAAAGCAGCTTGATTACCTGGGCAAGGCCCACACCGCCGCCCTTACCCTCTTGGGGCTGATCAACAACATCCTCGATTTCTCCAAGATCGAGGCCGGCAGGATCGAACTGGCCGCCGAGGAGTTCCAGCTCTCCCCCCTGATCCGCGACACAATCGACCTGCTGGCCGACCAGGCCGCCGCGCACGGGGTCGCCATCACCACCACCATCGCGCCCGAGGTCCCCGGGGTGCTGGTGGGTGATCCGCTGCGTTTGGGGCAGGTGATCACCAATCTCTTGAGTAATGCGGTCAAGTTTACCGAACAGGGCGAGGTGCGGTTGCGGGTGGACCTGCTTGCCGACGAGGGGGCGCGGCTCCGGCTCAAATTCGCGGTGCAGGATAGCGGTTTCGGCATGAGCGACGAGATCCTGGCCAGGCTGTTCACCTCCTTTACCCAAGGCGACAACTCCATCACCCGCCGTTTCGGCGGCACCGGACTGGGTTTGGTGATCAGCAAGAGACTGGTGGAGATGATGGCGGGGGAGATATGGGCCACCAGCGTGGTCGGTCAGGGCAGCACCTTTTTCTTCACCGCCCTGTTCGCCCGCGCGGACCAAGATGCCTCGGCCGCCCCGGCCGCTCCGTCGGCACAGCAGTTGCCGGCAAACGAGCCTATTGCCCCGCAAGGGGTCAGGGAGCAGCTGGCCAACATGGAGAGGGTGCGGGGCGCCCACCTCCTGTTGGTGGAGGACAACTCGATCAACCAGCAGGTGGCCACTGAACTCCTGGCCAAGGCGGGGGTGGTGGTTCAGGTGGCGGAGAATGGCCTGGAGGCCTGCGAGGCCCTGCGCCAACGTGAGTTCGACGGGGTGCTGATGGACCTGCAAATGCCGCTCATGGACGGATTCGAGGCAACGCGGACCATCCGCCAGGACCCGCGCCACGCGACCCTACCGATCATCGCCATGACCGCCCACGCCATGTCCGAGGATCGGCGGCGTTGTCTCTTGGCCGGCATGAACGATCACCTGGAAAAGCCGATTCGCCCTGCCCGCCTGTTCGCCACCCTGGCCCAATGGGTGACCCCCAAGGCTGCCCCGGCCCCTGCCGCGCCCGGCATGGAGAGAGCCGGGCCGCAACTCCTCTCTGCCGTTGACCCGCCCCTTGTTGCCGCGGGCCTGGCCGGCATCAATGTCCAACGCGGGCTGGACAATCTTGAGGGGAACGAGAGGCTTTATGCCAAGCTGCTCACGGAATTTTGCAGGGACTTCCGCCAGACCGATCAAGAGATCCTGGCCGCCTTGCACAACGGCGATCGCGAGACCGCCCATCGCTTGGCCCACACCTTGAAGGGGGTGGCCGGGGTGCTGGGGGCGCAGCGCTTAAGCGAGTGCGCCCTGGCCTTGGAGCGGGCCATCAAGGATGGCGAGAGCGATGACACCGATGACCATCTGAGGGCACTGGCCTTGGCCTTGCAGACCGTGTTGACCTCCCTTGATGGCCTCGCCCGGCAAGAGCGAGAGGAGCACCCCGCCACCCCCGGGCAGCCCACGGACCTCTCCCTCCTGGACCAGGAGCGGCTGGCCCCGTTGTGCCGGGACCTGGACCGGAGCTTGGCGGCCAACAACTTCAAGGCGACCACCACCCTGGAGGCCATCACCGCCCTGTTGCCGCCAGGGGTCTTCCTGGCCGAAGTGACGGCCCTGGAGGAGGCGATCAGCAGGTACCGGTTCAGCGAGGCCCGGCAGCACCTGCGCACCTTGATAGTCAAGATGGAAAATTCCCGAGAGGAGAAGAAACCATGAGCACCCCCCCACGCCAGAAAGTTCTGGTGGTTGATGATATCCCGGCGAACATCAAGATCATGGGTCAGGCCCTGGACGACCTCTATGAGATCGGAGTCGCCACCAACGGCGAGGAGGCCTTGCGCCTGGCCACCACCTCCCCCCAGCCGGAACTGATCCTGCTGGACATCATGATGCCCGGCATGGATGGCTACGAGGTCTGTCGGCGGCTGAAGGCGATGGAGGCCACT
>CAYSFY010000299.1:319-2846 GCA_964430285.1 uncultured Desulfobulbia bacterium | reverse complement strand
GCCGAAGGACTTATGTCAGCCTATGTCTATGCTAAAAGTCCGACAGACTCCTAGACGAAAAAAGGGGTTACAGTCGTATTGACTGTAACCCCTTTTTTTATTGGTGCCCCCGATACGATTCGAACGTACGACTCCAGGATTAGGAATCCTGTGCTCTATCCCCTGAGCTACGGGGGCCAATCTTTTCTCTATCACTCATGACCAATGCGAGCCCTGATGCGCCCGGCCGGTTTTGGCCACACCCCCTGCGGAATGGTGGTAGTAAATTGTGTCGATGAGGATTGACGGTTTCGCAATAACCGCTCAACCGTCGCTGGCACGTCCGTAACATATTAAAATTACATTGGCAGATGGTCAGCTTCACGACTTTTTACGATTCCATCAAGATTGACCAATCTCGACAAAATCGTTGCCCATGTTTACCCGAATTTTGGTTTTCAGGCAAGCGTTATGCCCTGGTCCGCGCACATAATATCCATTGACGCCAATATTGATAATGGATAGCATAACCCCACAATTCGCAATAACGGAAAGCATAAACGGAGGTCGATGATGGAGATTGTTTGGGCATATCTACGCAAGGGGTGAACGTCGTGTGCCAACGCTCAAGAGGTTCTTGAGGCCAACAGGGTGCGCATCCGGAGAGTCGTTGATGCGCGGCAGGAGCGGATCGATGCCGATGCGGCCTGGAGCATGCTTGCAGGGGCGGAGCGCATTACCACGGCCAAGGGTCATATCGTCCAGCAGTGGCATCCGCAAACCGATGACCAGGCGGAGATCCTGCGGCAGGTTATCGGTCCCAGCGGCAATTTGCGCGCCCCCACCCTCCAGGTGGGCAATACTTTTGTGGTGGGATTCAATGCCGAACTCTACGGCCAATGGTTCTCTCCACACCCATGACCCATCCCTGCAACAACCAGCAGGGCCGGAGGTGACTATGAAATTGGCGCGAGCGGCCGAGGTGCGGGCCTTGGATAGCCAGGCCATTAATGAATACGGCATCCCCGGCGTGGTGTTGATGGAGAACGCCGGGCGCATGACCGTGGAGGCCATCCGCCACTGGCGCGGCGAGATCGCCGGCCAAACCGCCGCCGTTGTGACCGGGCCCGGCAACAACGGCGGCGATGGGCTGGTGATCGCCCGCCACCTGCATCAAGCAGGGTGCCGGGTGGTGGTCTATGCCGTGGTGCCACCGAGCCAGTGGCAGGGGGATGCGGCCATCAACTGGCGGATTGTGCAGCGGCTGCCTGTGCGGGTTGTCGAGGTTTTAACCACGGAGCAGGTAGCCCTCTGCCGAGAGGGCCTTGCCCAGGCGGATTGGGTGGTGGACGCCATCTTCGGTACCGGCCTTAGCCGACCGGTGGCCGGTCACTTCGCCCTGGTGATCGCGGAGATGAAGCGCTGCGGCCGGCCCATTTGCGCGGTGGATATCCCCTCTGGCCTGGATAGCGATCGCGGGGTGCCACTCGGTGCGTGCGCGCGGGCGGGGCTCACCGTCACCTACGGCCTGGCCAAGCCCGGTCAGGTCATGCACCCGGGGGCAGGCTTTTGCGGCCGGCTGGAGGTGGTGGATATCGGCATCCCCCCGGAGTTGGTGGAGGCAGCCGGAATCCGGACCGAGCTGCTGCAAGCGGCGGTCTGCGCCCGGCTGTTGCCTCCCCGTCAGGCAGCTAGCCACAAGGGGACCTTTGGCCACCTCCTGGTGCAGTTCTTCGTGCGCGTGTTCGACCAACCGTGCCGGACGGTACGGGCGGGCCGTGGTGATGGCGTCGTGCAGGTCGACGATGCCGGTGATCTGGGCCAGCAGCGGGATGGCATCACCCCGAAGGCCGTCGGGATAGCCGCTGCCGTCGAGGCGTTCATGGTGGTGTCGCACGATCGACCGAACCTTCCGGAGCGATCGCAGCTCGCTGCAGACGTGATCGCCGATGACGGTGTGTTCCTGCACGTGCGCGTACTCGAGCGGGGTCAGCCGCGCGGGCTTCAACAGCACGGCGTCGGCGATTCCGACCTTGCCAATGTCGTGCAGGTACGCCCCGCGGCCGAGCACCATCTGGTCGTCGTCGGAGAGGCCCACGGCCTGGCCCAGAAGCGCGGAGTATTTGGCCAGCCGTTGGCAATGTCCGTTGGTGTACGGGTCGCGGGCTTCGATCGCCAGAGCCAGGCTGACAAAGGCGGCCTCGGCGCTGTCGAGGTCATCCGTGTATCGTTTGAGCCGCACCAACGAGCGCACCCGGGCGTACAGTTCCAGCAGGTTGAACGGCTTGGTCAGGAAGTCGTCGGCACCGGCATCGATGCCCCGGACCCTGCTGTCGGTGTCGTGCAGTCCCGTGAGCAGGACCACAGGTACGAGGCGCGTCGCGGCATGGGCTTTCAGGGTGCGGCACGCCGCAAAGCCATCGACCTCCGGCATCATCACGTCCATCAGGACCAGGTCCGGCGCTTTGTCTCGGACCTGATTGAGGATGTCTCGGCCACAGCAGAGTCCGTCCCTGGCTTGCAGGAAGGCAGCGGGAGCTGCCGGATG
>CAYSFY010000299.1:0-309 GCA_964430285.1 uncultured Desulfobulbia bacterium | reverse complement strand
TCCCGGACCTGATTGAGGATGTCGCGGCCATCCTCGACACAGTCGACGCGGTAATTGGCGCGTTCGAGCACGGTCGCCAGGAGGTTGCGGTTGGCCTCCATGTCGTCAACGATGAGGACATATCCCTGGTGAGGTTCCGAGCCGGGGGGAGCGGGTGATACCCAGTTGACGTCCATGAACACCTCTCGCCAGAAAGCTGCGCCTCGAACCTTGTGGACGGTCTGTCAGCACCACTTCATCGATAGGGACGGCGTATCTGGAAGAGCCCTCCCAAGCTCAGCCATTGATCGTGCAGCCGTGCCCTCGGAA
>CAYSFY010000298.1:0-2885 GCA_964430285.1 uncultured Desulfobulbia bacterium | reverse complement strand
TACCTGGCGGTGAGCAAGAAGCTGGAGGCCAAGCTCCTGGACTTCGGGGTGGAAGGGCATGTCATCGGCATCTCGCCGGGTCCGGTAATCACCACCTATGAGTACGCCCCGGCCCCAGGGATCAAGATCAGCCGTATCGTCTCCCTGGAAAATGACCTGGCCATGGTGTTGAAGACCGAGAGCGTGCGCATCGTCGGTTCGATCCCGGGCAAGGCCGCTCTGGGGATCGAGATCCCCAACCCCATCCGCCAGATGGTCTACATTCGCGAGATCCTGGGTAGTGAGAAGTTCCAGAAGGGGGCCAAGGCCTTGACCCTGGGCCTGGGTAAGGACGTGGTCGGCCGCCCGGTCTATGCCAACCTCACCGATATGCCCCACCTGTTGATTGCCGGTGCCACTGGCGCCGGCAAGTCGGTGGGGATCAATACCATTATCTGTAGTATCCTCCTGAACTCGACCCCGGATGAGGTCCGCCTGTTGATGGTCGATCCCAAACGGATCGAACTCTCGGCCTACGAGGCCATCCCCCACCTCCTGCACCCGGTGGTGGTGGACCCGAAGATGGCGAGCCGCGCCCTGCAGTGGGCGGTCATGGAGATGGAGCGCCGCTATGGTCTGATGGAGCAGGCCAAGGTCAAGAGCCTCGCCACCTACAACGAGATAGCGGAGGAGAAGCTGCCGCTCATCGTCATCATCATCGACGAGCTGGCCGACCTGATGATGGTGGCCAGTAAGGATGTGGAGGGCTCGGTGGCTAGGCTGGCCCAGATGGCCAGGGCCGCGGGCATGCACCTGATCCTGGCCACCCAGCGACCGTCGGTGGATGTGTTGACCGGCCTGATCAAGGCCAACTTCCCCACCCGCATGTCGTTTAAGGTCTCCTCCAAGATCGATTCGCGTACCATTCTCGATGCCTCGGGCGCCGAGCACCTCCTGGGCAAGGGAGACATGCTGTTCATGGCCCCGGGTACCAGCCGCATGCAGCGGATCCATGCCGCTTATATCTCGGAAAAGGAGATCGGTCGCATCGTCACCTTCCTAAAGGAGCAGCGACCGGTGCACTATGATGAATCGGTGATGAAGATCGCCGAGGAGGTGATGACCGACGAGGAGGGTGAAGAGGGGGGGAGTGACTATGACGAGAAGTACGACGAGGCGGTGGAGTTTGTCTGCGAGTCGGGGCAGGCCTCAATCTCCATGGTGCAACGGCGGTTGCGCGTGGGTTACAACCGGGCTGCGAGGATGATCGAGATCATGGAGAAGGAGGGGATTGTCGGTCCGTCGGATGGGGCCAAGCCCCGGGAGGTCATTGCCCGGCGCAACTATTGATGCCGGGGAACGCGGTAGCAAGGGGTAATGCTGAAGGCTGTTGGCCGTTACAGGGTGCGTACTTTACCCCACAAAGCGGCTACAGCCTTTCTCGGCCTAGGGTGTTGCCTATTTCTGCGCGGTGGTGACTGCCGGTTTGGCCTTTTTGCGCGGACGGGAATTGCCGTTTGATTTCTTGGTGATCTTGCCGCGTCTGGTTCGTGCGTCGCCTCTGCCCATGATGGTGCCTCCGTTTGGATTTATCAGGAAAATGAAGTTGAAGTATGTTTTTGGTCGCGGTGTCCCGCTCGATGCCAATATAACCAGACATTAAACCAGATGATGGGTCTTTTCCGCAACTGTTTTCTGCACCTCGCTCTCTTTGCCTTGGCAATGCCGCTCCTCTTCGGCTGCGGGACGAGGCATGCCCCTCCCCCGGAGAGGGGTGTTCCGCCCTCGTCGTCAACAACAGTGCTCCCGCCTGAGCGGCCCAACCTCCTGCCGGTGATGGGCTATTGCGTCCAGGTCGGGGCCTTTGCCCAGGTGGAGAATGCGGCGAGGCTCTCGGCCAGGCTCTCGGATCACGGTCTTGCCGCCTACTATTACCAGGAGCGGAGAGGGCTCTACCGCGTGCGGTTCGGGAACTTTGCCACCTCGGAGCATGCCGTGGCCATTGCCGGCAAACTGCAACAGGGGGCGGTCATTGACGTCTATACGGTTATCCGGCCTGAGTCCTATCCAGTCCTGCGTTATCACGGGCAGGAGGCCTTGGTCCGGGGTGAGTTGGTGCGGGTGGCCAACCAGTTTATCGGGGTGGCATACCAGAGGGGGGAGGCCGGGCCGGGGGAAGGGTTTGACTGCAGCGGTTTGGCGATGATGGTCTACCAGTTGATCGGCCTCGACCTGCCCCGCAGCTCCAAGGAGCAGTTCCGCCTGGGGCGGCCGCTTCCTCCCCACCAACTGCGGCCTGGTGACCTGCTCTTCTTTACTACTGCCAGCAGCGGTCGGGTCTCCCATGTGGGGATCTATGTGGGTGACGGCCTCTTTATTCATGCCCCAGGCAGCGGCAAGACCGTATGTCGCGCCAGCCTTACCTCCACCTACTTTCGTAAACGCTATCTTGGCGCCCGGGCCTATCTCTAAGGCCTCTTCTCCATCTCCTCAACCGGACCCCTACCCATGCGAAAATTCGATCCATCTCCCTCCCTCTCTCTCGTCTCCGGTGAACATCGGTTTCTGCCGCCGGAGGATCTGGCGGTCAGACTCATGGAGCTGCCGGCTCGGCAGCGGCTTGATCTGTTGCTCGACAGGCCGGACGCCGCAGCCGTGGTCGCGGCCCTGGCGGAGCAGGATTTTTATCTCTTTGTCCGCGAGCTGGGGGAGTACGAGGTGGCCCCTCTGTTGGCCCTAGCGCGCTTTGAACAGTTCAACCATATCCTCGATATGGAAGGGTGGCAGGGAGACGAGGTCCAAGGGGGAAGGGCACTGGTCTGGTGTTCCCGCTTGGCCGAGGCCAACCTGGCCGGCCTCTTTTCCTGGGTGTGGCAGGCGGATATCGCACTCTTCTTCATCCTCTT
>CAYSFY010000297.1:0-2906 GCA_964430285.1 uncultured Desulfobulbia bacterium | reverse complement strand
TCATTCGTAATTCGTAATTCTTAATTCGTAATTGATCCTTACAATGAAGACCGATCTCCGAAACCTCACCCTACCCCAGATGGCGGCCCTTTTTACCCGTCTCGGCCTGCCGCCGGGACGGGCCGGCGATTGCTTCAGCTGGCTCCAGCGCCCCGGCAACACCGACCTCAACCGGATGACCATGGTCAAGCGGGATATCCGCGACACCCTGCTGGCCAACGCCTGGGTTAGCCACCTCACCCCTTGCCAGACCGAGACCTCCCAGGACGGAACCATCAAGTTCGGGGTGCGCTTGGCGGATGGGGCGCGGATCGAGAGCGTCCTCATCCCCGGCCCCCGCCGGCACACCCTCTGCCTCTCCTCCCAGGCCGGCTGCGCCATGGGATGCCGCTTCTGCCTCACCGGCCGCATGGGGCTGATCCGTAACCTCGCCCCCAGCGAGATCGTGGGCCAAGTCCTCATGGCCATGGACCATCTGCTGGCGAGGGGCACCCGCCGCAGCACCCCCCGGGAGTTGATCAACAACCTGGTATTCATGGGCATGGGCGAACCCTTGGCCAATCTTGCTCACCTCAAGACCGCGCTTGCCATCCTCATGGAGCCCAAGGGGCTGGAGTTCACCGAACGGCGGATTACCGTCTCCACCTGCGGCCTGGTGCCCCGGATCAAGGAGTTGGGAGAGACGGTGCGGGTCAATCTGGCCATCTCTCTCCATGCCGCCGATGACGAGACCCGCGACCAATTGATGCCGGTCAACCGGACCTACCCGCTGCCAGAGTTGCTTGCTGCCTGCCGGGCTTACCCCCTGGCCCCGGGTAAGGTCATCCTCATGGAGTACATCCTCTTTCAGGGGGTGAACGACTCGGAGGCCGCGGCCCGACGCCTGGCGGAGCAACTGGCCGGCATCCCCTGCCGCATCAACCTCATGCCCTTCAACGAGTCGGAGGCCATGCCCTATCGCACCCCGGACCAGGCAACCATCAAGGCCTTCCAGCTGATCTTACGCCAAGCCGGGTTCACCACCCTGATCCGTAACAGCCGGGGGGCCGACATCAGTGCTGCCTGCGGCCAATTGGCCTCTGACCCCGGCTAGCCGTGGCAAACCGGGTCCCTCCCCACCGCCGAATTTTTCATTGCCCCCCTCCTCAGTCCTTGCAATTTATCCCGGGTCGGCTATAGTTGCGCGAATTGTTGAAGGGCGGTGACCGTGGTCCAAACGCCAAGCACAAGGATTGTTTACCCCTTTAACCATACAGCCTTTTACCTAACCCCCCCTCTGTCATTCTTATCGGAGCACACCAATGGCTAAAATCGGCAGAAATGACCAATGTCCCTGCGGCAGCGGTAAAAAATATAAGAAGTGTTGCCTGCCCAATAAACAGGCCAATCAAACGGCCCAGTTGCAGCCCCAAAAAATCTCGGTGACCGAAGAGGTCGCCAAGCTCCAGGCAGCGGCCGAGACCCTGCAGGAGACCATGAAGGTCATCGGCGTCTTCATCTTCTTCTCCACCAAGGAGGGGGATGCCTGGCTCCTGGAGTTGACCGACATGGACGCCGTGCAGGTGGCCAAGGCCGGCCAGAAGATCGAGGTCGAGATCAACGAATCGGCCGAGACCATCGAGGTCAACTGGTCCCACCAGTTTACGGTGAAGGACAAGGTGTTCACCACCACCGCCTATGCCGACAAGGCCGTGGCGACCCATGCCAACTACCCCACCGCCTCCATCGCGGCCACCATCAAAAAGCTCCAAAGCCGGTTTTCCAGCGAACTCCTGGAGCAGATCCATGTGGATGCCGAGTAAATGCTCGGGTCGATAGGCTGAAGGGGATGAGTCAGGAGGAAGGACGGGACTTCTAAACAGCATGGAGATGCCGGCTCTCGCCACGCCCCTCTTCTCTCCTGCCAACCGCCTTCAGCCCACAGCCTGAGCAACCGATTTTCCGAACCCCATCATGAGAGAGACCCCCATGGCCATCAACCCGGTCCGCATGCTCCCGGTGCTGGGGATGATGACCGCCATCTTCGTGGTCTCGGCCCAACCTGGAGACCAACTCCATCTGCCGGCTGTCTGGAATATCGATAAGCTCTGTCACCTGCTGGAGTATGCCATGCTGGCGGCCACCGCCCTCTCCGTCTGCCACCCGATCCCGAAACAACACCGGACCTTGATTGCCCTGGCGGTGATCTGCTTCGCGGCCCTCTACGGGATCAGCGACGAGGTTCACCAGTCCTTCGTACCCCTCAGGACATCAACCGTCAGCGACGTCATCGCCGACACCCTGGGCGCGACCATTGTTGCCTGGGCTTGGTGGTGGCGAGCCGGCAACAGAGCCGCCCATTAATGAAATAGGTCGCCGTCGCCAACCCCCGTCTCGCACTTGCCCCGCCCACCTCGGGCACGCCCCAACCGTACTCCCCCTGCGCCACCAAAGAGGATGGAAGCGCAAAAAGTCGTGAAGCTGGCCATCTGCCGATGTAATTTCAATGTGTTACGGGACGTGCCAGCGGCGGTTGAGCGGTTTTTGCGAAACCGTCAAAGAGAGCTCGCGCCGGTGCGCTGCTCACCCCTTGCTGGCACGCCCGGCAAACTCCTTGGCCCAGGTCAAGGCCTCTTCCTTGGTCATCTCCGGCTCGGATGCCCTGGCCTCCTGGAGACCATCGAAGATCTGGCGAAAGAGCGGCCCCGGAGTGAGCTCCAGGGTCTCGATCAGATCATGCCCGGTCAGCAGGGGGTGTTCCATGATTGGCTTAAGCCGCCCCAGATAGGTCTCATAGACCTCGTTAAAGAGAGCAGCCACCGCCTTTTCCATGCCCTCGGGCTTGCCAACCCCTTGCCCGGCAAGGCTATCCGCCATGGCCAGCAGGAAGAGCGCGACCAGATCATCGCCAACCGCCTTGACCAGCC
>CAYSFY010000296.1:1470-2945 GCA_964430285.1 uncultured Desulfobulbia bacterium | reverse complement strand
GCCGAACCGAAATCCGGCGCAATCTTTGGACGCTTATTTCTTGCCGAGGCCCTTATGGAAATTGTTTGTTGCCACCAAGGATCATGATCAACCCTGCCACCCACATCAAACAGATCTTTGTCGAGGAGGGGTGTCAGGAGCTGCCGTACACCCGGGCGATTATCGAACGGGCCGGCCGGATCCCGGTACGGGTCGTCAAGGGCCACCAGCTTCCCGGACTTGACCCCCACCTTTATCCGCAAAACCTTACAAAGGGCAAACAAAATCTGCTCTTGTGCCAAAATCAGGGCCATTTTCTTAAGCCCTGCCCCGCCACCAAGGAGTACCGCTGCTGCGCCTATCAGGTCATCAATATCGGCATGAACTGCCCCATGGACTGCGTCTACTGCATCCTCCAGGCCTATCTCAACAACCCCTGGCTCAGTCACTTCGTTAACATCGCCGACCTGCTCCGCGATCTCGAAGCCACCCTGCACGCCGAAGCAGACCGCTTCTTCCGCATCGGCACAGGGGAGTTCACCGACAGCCTGGCCCTGGACCAGTTGACCGGCCTAAGCCCGATCCTGGTCCCCTTCCTGGGCCAACAGCAGAATGCCGTCCTGGAGTTGAAGACCAAGAGCGCGGCCATCGCCAACTTGCAGGGCCTTGACCACCAAGGACGCACCATCGCCGCCTGGTCCCTGAACAGCCCACAGATCATGGAGCGCGAGGAGCTACGCACCGCAACGCTTGACGAGCGGCTAGAGGCCGCGGCCCAATGCGCCGCCTGGGGCTACCGCCTGGCCTTCCACTTCGACCCGATCATCGACCACCCCGGCTGGCGGGAGGGGTACGCCGCGACCATCGACCGGTTGTTTCAGGCCGTGCCCAAGGAGCGCATCGCCTGGATCAGCATGGGGGCCTTGCGCTTCCTCCCCCCCTTGAAGCCCATCGCCAGTAGCCGCTTCCCCAAGGCACGCCTCTTTGCCGAGGAGTTCGTGGTCGGCCTGGATGGCAAGCACCGCTACTTCCGGCCGCGCCGGGTCGCGCTCTATCGCCATCTCCATGAACTCCTGCGCCAGCGGGCGGATGACCGCACCTGTATCTACCTGTGCATGGAGAGCGACGAGATCTGGCAAGAGGTCATGGGCTTTACGCCGGAGGAACAGGGTGGGCTGCCGGCCATGCTGGAGCGGGCGGTCCGCTGAGGGAGTGACCTTGGCCGCCACAGGGCCTTGATCGCTCCTGACGCTTCAGACAACCATCTCTCTTGCCCCGCACCCCACTTCCTCCAGCCCTATTTTCCGGAATTCCGGCACCCCTTCCTTCATTCCGTTTTTTCTCCTGAGTTCACCCCCGTCACCATTGCCGCAAACAATACGCTATCTATTGATATTGCCACGGAAAACCAAAAGAAAGGTCAACCATGGCAACAGGCCCATTTCCTGCAATTGATGGCAGTTACAATGTCCGCGCAACCTCTCCCCCCCCCCTCT
>CAYSFY010000296.1:0-1460 GCA_964430285.1 uncultured Desulfobulbia bacterium | reverse complement strand
CTAGCCGGAGGACCAATACCATGAAAAAGAGATATACTTTTCCGCTGCTGGTTGCCCTGTTGATTTTGCACTGGCAAGGTGCTGCCATGGCCACCCCTGCCTTACAGTTAGACATCCTTGGCGGCACCTACGACCTAACCAGCGACACCATTGTCTCGGATGGCGACAACTTCACCTTGTATGCCTATCTGCTGGCGGACTCGGATAATTTAGTCAGCGACTACTACTATATCTCCGCCGCCGTCACCCCCAGGATCAACGAACCCCCGGCCGGAGTGCCTGTTCCGAACCTGGGCTCCTTCTCGTTCGCCGGCGTGCCCGTCCAGGTGACCTCGGGGATGAGCTACGGCGCCCCGCCGGTGGATGCCCTGTTCCCTGATCTGGCCGGCCACGGCATCTTCGAGACCTACTACCAGGAATTTAAGTTCCAATTCCCCACGGCGAAAGTTGCAGCGGAATCCAATTCGGAGACCAACGCCGGTCAAGCCCCGCAGGACTGGACCACGGGCAATGTGATGTATTACGCCGACTTTGATATCGACACCACCTCCTTGGCCGATGGCTATGAGATCCACTTCGACCTCTACAATGAGAATCTGGTCACCAAAAAGCGAATCGCCAACTACACCATTCAGTTTGCCCCCTTCTCCCATGACGCGGAGAGTCGTGGCGACACCCCTGTCCCGGAACCAGCCACCATGTTCCTCTTTGGTGCCGGCCTAGTCGGCCTAGCCGGGATCAGCCGCAAAAAACGGGTGTAAGCAGTTTCACTCTCACCTTGATCCCAATAAAAAAAAAGCAGCATGCCCTCGGCATGCTGCTTTTTTTTATTGGGCGGCCTGGGCAGTGGTCCGCGAATTGACCGTTTACCTTTGCCAGCGCTTATGGTACTTTTGCCTCCCGAAAACAGTGATACAATCATCCATCTAAGAGAAAGGGTATCTCCATGAAAAAAATAGCCATCTTGGCCGGTGACGGCATCGGGCCCGAGGTCATGGCCGAGGCCATCAAGGTGCTGGACGCGGTGCAAAAAAAGTATGCCTTTAAGCTCCTCTACCAACACGCCGATGTTGGGGGCCTGGCCATCGACAACCACGGCACCGCCCTGCCGGCCGCGACCCTGGCCCTGTGCCAAGCAAGCGACGCCGTGCTCTTCGGCGCGGTGGGCGGCCCCAAGTGGGAGTCGCTGCCGCCGGAACAGCAGCCGTTCCCTATTTGGCTGGCCGGGCTGGTGGCCGGCCCCCTGTTGGTGCTGGCCGGTTTGTACCTGGTTAACAAAAGATAAAAAAGGTTATTGTAATCGGCCCGAGCCATTATTTTTTTCTTAAGGGGGCAATTAAATCAAATAAAAGCAGAAAATCTTCTGATAAGCAAAAGAAAAATAATGGGTGGCCGAGAAAAGACCAGCCATCCCTGATAGTGCCAAAATTGAGAAAAACGACGTTTTATCCTTTTTGCTC
>CAYSFY010000295.1:0-3040 GCA_964430285.1 uncultured Desulfobulbia bacterium | reverse complement strand
AGATTTACACCACCATGACCATTGCCACCAAGGAGAACCTCTCCGAGGCCCAGGACACCGACATGATCAAGGCGGTCATGGATCTTAAGGCCAAGGAGACCGCCTATCAAGCCGCTCTGTCCGCCGCCGCCAAGACCATGCAGCTCAGTCTGGTTGATTATTTGAAATGAGCACTGTATGATGGTCGCCGACTAGCGACAGGTAACAGGGTGCGGGCCGCCGGTGCCGACCGGTATCCCTCTCTCTGCCGCACCCCCGATTGCCGGGCGAGGAGAGACGCCGCCCCAGCTCACAGGCGAACGAGGACTCATGGCCGTAGCCGTCCAACAACAGCGGGCATTAAACTGAATCTTCGCCGTAGGCGGACAAGGAGGATTTTCTTATGCTGATCCTGACCCGAAAGGTTGGAGAGGCCATTGCCATCAATGAACATATCACCGTGCGGCTTCTTGAAATAAAAGGCAGTCAGATCAAGCTGGGGGTCGAGGCCCCGCCCCATATCACGGTCCACCGGGAGGAGGTCCTCACCCGCATCATGGAAGAGAACCGCAAGGCCGCGGGCGGAGTACCCTCCGATCTGGACAGCATCGCCCGGCTCCTTGACCCAAAAGGGCGCCCCCAAGGAGAGAGCCCCTGAGTGTCGTAGAGAAAGGCCTCAGCCTCAGGTTCTTGCTCCTCCCTTGATCAGGCGGAGGATCGCCCCTTCACGCACCCCTTTACGCAGACACGCCATGACAACAACCATACAGACCAGCAGATTCGGCCCCCTCGACATCAACGAGGAGAAGATCATCACCATGACCACCCCCTTTCTGGGCTTCGCGGAGGAACGGCGTTTCATCCTCCTGCCCCATGGGCCGGACTCGGTCTTCTGGTGGCTCCAGTCGGTGGATAACCCTGATCTCGCCTTTGTCGTCATCCAACCCGCCAAGATCGCGCCCCAGTTCAATCCGGCCATCGCCCCGCAACTCCGCCAGGAGCTGCAGGCGGCGGAGCCTGCGGAGTTGGAGATCCTGGTCATCCTCACCATCCCCAAGGGCCGGCCCGAGGCGATGACCGCGAACCTCCTGGGCCCCCTCCTCCTTAATCCAGTCAAGAGACTGGCCAAGCAGATCCTCCTTGACCCAGCCCAGTACGACCCCTGCTGGCCAGTTATGAAGTAAGGGATAAAAAAAGGGCGTTGTGACCGCTGGCCACAACGCCCTTGTAGGCGCCGACAACTCAGGAGAGAGTTATTATGCGCCGGTGATACCCCCTTCCGAGAGGAGGTTCATCAACATCTTGTCAGCCACCCGATAGGGATCGACTTGATACTCGCCGCGCTCTATCTGTTCCTTTAAGGCCTGAACTCGATCCATCCTCACTGCCGGGGTATCTTGGATAATCATTTTCATTTTTTGAACGTCTACGGAACTGGCGGACAGTTGCACCCGATCACTGCCTGAAGAGGCACCAACGGCATCCGTGCTCGGTCTCGCCTTCGCCTTTTGGACCTTATTGTCGGTTTTTATCTGCGGCACAAAATCACTGATCTTCATACCGGCCACCTCTCATACAGCGCAACAATCCTTGTTCATCTCAAGCGATCGGCCCTTCCTGGGCCTTCACCGCAACCAAAGCCTAAATCACCCTTCTCTAACTATCATATCGGCGGACGAATAACAAACTTAAATTTTTTTTGTCGGTCTCCTCAAAAAACGCACCCCGCCGCCGGCTCACCAGGTAACGTATTGATCTGGTGTCGGCGGATGGCAAGTTCATGGCGTTTTACAAGGCCATCCTGGTTGCTCTCGGCCAAAAATCCGCCCTTACCAATCTCATCGGCAGCCTGGAGGCAAAGCTTAAGGCGTAAACACATTTTTAGGGCCAGCGCGGTGACGATGGCCAGGTTTGTCGGTTTCGCAAAAACCGCTTAACCGACGCTGGCACACCACGTAACACATTGAAATCACATAGACAGATGGTCAACTACACGACTTTTTGCGATTCCATCAGTGTTAAGCGTATGACGGGCTGGTCATTTTTCGCTCTTCCTGGTCCGTTGTCCCCGGCTGGGCATGGTCAAGCCCTGCACCATGGGGAGAGAAGAGGCCCGCGGCAAAAAAACCTGTTGCCATAGCCGGGGTTCTGTGGATGTATTATCGCCTTTACCATAACCATATAATTGACCCCCAAGATCCCCGGCGCCACCCCGCGTCTGCCCCCCTTACCCCGGACCACCATGAATACCACGGAACCAGTCTACCTGATCGACGGCAATGCCTACATCCACCGGGCCTACCACGCCATCCCCCCCTTGACCAACAAACAGGGGTTGCCCACCAATGCCACCTACGGCTTCACCAACATCCTGCTCAGGGTGCTGCGCGAACGCACGCCCAAATTCGTGGCCATTGCCTTTGACAGCAAGGGGCCGACCTTCCGCCACCAGCTCTTTGCCGACTACAAGGCCAACCGTCCGGCCATGGCCGCGGACCTGGCGGCCCAACTCCCCTCCATCAAGGCGGTGGTCGCCGCCTACCGCATCTTGACCATGGAGGAGCCGGGGCTTGAGGCCGACGACCTGTTGGCCGCCAGCGCCGGGCGGCTGGCCGCGGCCGGACACCCGGTGATCATCATCTCCGGCGACAAGGACCTGCTGCAATTGGTCTCACCGGCCATCACCCTGTGGGACCCCATGCAGGACCGGGTGCTGGACGAGGCTGCGGTGCTGGCCAAATACAAGGTACCGCCCGAGCGGCTCACCGACCTCTTTGCCCTGATCGGTGACTCCTCGGACAACATCCCGGGGGTGGCCGGCATCGGCCCCAAGACCGCGGAGCAGTTGATCAATGAGTTCTCCTCCCTGGAGGGGATTTACGCCCACCTGGACGAGATCAAGCGGCCCAAGCTGCGCGAGGCCCTGGCTGGTAGCCGGGAGACGGCCTTTCTTTGCCGGGATCTGGTCGCCCTGAAGCATGACGCCGTCACCCCGACCGAAATTGACGCCTACCGTCTGCCGGAGCCTGATCAGGCCGAGGTGACCCGGCTGTTCACCGAA
>CAYSFY010000294.1:888-3044 GCA_964430285.1 uncultured Desulfobulbia bacterium | reverse complement strand
GAACCCGCCCCAGGGCGGCGACTACCCCTTCGTCATGACCAGCGGCCACAACCGCTGGAGCATCCACTCCATCAACATCACCAACCGCCTCCTCCTCCAGACCCATCGCGGCCAGCCCCACATGGTGATGAACAGCGACGACGCCCGCGCCAAGGGCATCGAGGACGAGGAAGAGGTGCGCGTCTTCAACGACATGAACTCCTTCATCGTCCCCGTGAAGCTATCGCCGTCCGTGCGGCCGGGGCAGGTCATCGTCTACAACGGCTGGGACCCCTACCAGTTCCGCGAGTGGAACGGCCCCATGGACCTGGAGCCAGGGATGGTCAAGTGGCTCCACCTGGCCGGCGGCTACGGCCACCTGCGCTACTGGCCCATCCAGTGGCAGCCGGCACCCAGCGACCGGGCCATCCACGTGGATGTGGCCAAGCTGGACTAGCGACTCAAGGAGGCAGCGATGGCAACCAGCCCGCCTCAGCCGGAGACGGTGCTTCACCGTGCGCAACCGCATCCTCAGCACCGCCCACGCCACCGGCTACGGCGAGGATGGCCTGCCCTCGGAGCGCCACCTGTACTACTGGGCCTCCAAGTCCAAAGGCGGCATCGGCCTCATCTGCACCGAGGTCCAGCCGGTGCACCCCTCGGCGGCCACCGCGCCCATGCTCATCCACGCCTGGAAAGACGACTGCATCGCCCCCTTCCGCAAGGTAGTGGACGGCGTCCACCAATACAGCCCCAAGATCGTCGCCCAGCTCTGGCATCCCGGCCGCAGTACCACCAGCGCCTACGACGGCCAGGCGGCCTGGGCCCCCTCCCCCCTCGCCAGCCCCCTGTACATGGAGACACCCCACGAGATGACCGGCGAAGAGATCGAGGAGATCGTGCACTCCTTCGGCGATTGTGCTCGCCGCATGAGCGAGGCTGGCCTGGATGGAGTGGAGATCCACGCCGCTCATGGCTACCTCATCGAGCAGTTCATGTCCCCCCCCAGCAACCGGCGCCTCGACGGCTACGGCGGCGACGAGGAGAACCGCCTGCGCTTCGCCCACGAGGTCATCGACGCCGTGCGCGCCGCCGTGGGCCCCGATTTCACGGTGGGAATCCGCATCAGCGGCGACCAGTTCGAGCCCGGTGGCCTCACCATCGAGGACATGAAGCGCATCGTACCCAAGCTCACCGCCTCCGGCAAGCTGGACTACGTCAACGTTAGCCTGATCGGCATGCTGGGGGCCACCATCGCCCCCATGTACATCCCACCCGGCCGCTTCGTCTATCTGGCAGCGGCCATCAAACAGGTCACCGACCTGCCCGTCTTCTGCATCGGCCGCATCAACGACCCGGTGATGGCCGAGGAGATCCTGGCCAACAACCAGGCCGACATCGTGGGCATGACCAGGGCCAACATCTGCGACCCCGAGCTGCCCAACAAGGCCCGTCAGGGGCGGCTGGACGAGATCCGTCGCTGCATCGCCTGCAACGAGGGCTGCTGGGGGCGCATCACCAATGCCCAGCCCATCACCTGCGCCATCAACCCCAGCGTCGGGCGGGAGAAAGAGACGGAGATAACCCCCGCCCGCCTCAAGAAACGGGTGATGGTCATCGGCGGCGGCATCGCCGGCATGGAGGCGGCGCGAGTGGCGGCCGCCCGCGGCCACCAGGTCTCCCTCTACGAGAAGGAGGGACAGCTCGGCGGCCAGCTCCAGATCGCCGCTATGGCCCCCGGCCGCCACGACATGGCCGAGCCCGTGCGCTACTATGAGATTCAGTTCAAGCTGCTGGGCGTGGACGTCCACCTCAACTCGCCCGTGGACGAGGAGACCGTGCGCCGGGAGAGCCCCGATGCTGTCATCGTGGCCACTGGCGGCCTTCCCGGCGTGCCCCCCATCCCCGGCGTCGGCGAGCCCATCGTGGTGCAGGCCCGCGATGTCCTGGCCGGCAAGGCCGAGACGGGCGACAACGTCATCGTCTACGCCACCGACCAGGGGATGGAGGGCCTGAGCACCGCCGACTTCCTGGCTGAGCGGGGCAAGAAGGTGGAGGTGCTCATCCCCTACCCCAGCATCGGTTTCAAGATCGAGATGATTACCGGCATGATGCTTCTGCCCCGCCTGTACGGAAAAGGGGTGAAGATCAGCATCCTCTCGGCCATCCGGGCCATC
>CAYSFY010000294.1:573-878 GCA_964430285.1 uncultured Desulfobulbia bacterium | reverse complement strand
GACCTATACCATTCTGCACACCGAATCCTCCCTGGGGTGGGGCGGCCAGGAGCGGCGCATCGAGGGCGTGGATACGGTGGTGCTGGCCGTCGGCAGTGTGGCCAACGATGGCTTGTGGAAGGCGCTGCGGGGCCAGGTGAAAGAGCTATACGGCGCCGGACAGTGCGTCGCTCCCCGCAAGATGCTAGAATCCACCCTGGACGGCCTGCAGGCAGGTCTGGCAGTGTAGCCCCTGCCAACGGATATCTAACGGATAAACAGATTACGCAAGATCGACCCCATCCGCTTATCCGTTTCCTATCCGT
>CAYSFY010000294.1:0-563 GCA_964430285.1 uncultured Desulfobulbia bacterium | reverse complement strand
AAAAGAGGTCATCGGCTGGCGGCGCAGCATCCGCTTCTATCTGCCCCACCGGCCCGTGGAGCGGGAGAAGGTGCAGAAGATGCTGGAGGCTGCCCGTCGCGCCTCCTGCGTGGGCAACGTCAATAACACGCGGGCTATCGTTATCTGGAAGGAGCAGGCGTCGCCGGAGCTGATCCAGGCTCTTACGCCGCCCCTGGGCTATCAGCAGATGCAGACCGCCCCGTGCTTCATCGTCTGGTACTCCGACGCCGCCGCCTACGAGGTCAACAAGTGGATCGAGGACCTCAAGGGCCTGGCCGAAACGCGCCGCCTGGGGTCGGACGCCGAGGAGACCAAGCGTGTCATCGAGCAGTTCCTGCGGCCCGCCTTCGCGTCCCGCTGGAAGGAGATGGCGGTGGCGCCGCTGGCGTTCATGGACTCGGGCCAGGCCGTCGCCCAGGCTACCCTGGTGGCCTACGACGAGGGCCTGGGCACCTGCCTGATGAGCAGTCCCCTAATGCTCGACAAGGTGACCAAGCTGCTGAAGCTGCCGGAGACCGCCACCGTCATCTGTGTCATGTCGG
>CAYSFY010000293.1:0-3063 GCA_964430285.1 uncultured Desulfobulbia bacterium | reverse complement strand
TCCGAGGCCCCGGCGTTCTGCTGGATCACCTGATCCAGTTGCTGAATCGCCTTGTTGATCTGTTCGGCGCCGGTGTCCTGCTCCCGGCTGGCGGCGCTGATCTCCTGCACCAGGTCCGCTGTCTTCTTGATGTCGGGGAGCATCATGGTCAACATGGCCCCGGCCTTCTCGGCCACCTCCACACTCACCGAGGAGAGCTGGGAGATCTCGCCGGCGGCCTTCTGGCTCCGTTCCGCAAGCTTCCGCACCTCCGAGGCCACCACCGCGAACCCCTTGCCGTGCTCGCCGGCCCGGGCCGCCTCAATGGCGGCGTTCAGGGCCAGGAGGTTGGTCTGGCGGGCGATCTCCTCAATGATGGAGATCTTACCGGCGATCTCCTTCATGGCGCTCACCGTATGGGTCACTGCCTTGCCCCCCTCCTGGGCATCGCTGGCCGACTTGATGGCGATCTTTTCGGTCTGCAGGGCGTTATCGGCGTTCTGGCGGATGTTCGACGACATCTCCTCCATGGAAGAAGATGCCTCTTCGGCGGCCGCGGCCTGCTCGGTGGCGCCCTGGGACATCTCCTGGGCGCTGGCTGCCAGTTGCTGACTGCCGCTGGCCACATTGTCGGCCGAGGAGTGCACCTCGGCCATAATCTCCCGCAGCTTGTCCACCATGGTGTTCATGGCTGTGGCGATCTTGGCAAAATTTCGGGCAATGACGGCTGTCTCTTCGTCACCGGCAGCCACCTCGGCCATGACACTCAAGTCGCCAGCGGCCAGGGCTTCCAGATTGGCCAATAGTTTCTCGACCTCCACGTTTTGGTAGCTGGCCTGTTTCTCGGCTACCCGCATGGCCCGCTTGATCGCGGTCTGGTCGGTGACCACCTCGAAGGCCCCAATGATATTGGCCTGCCGATCCTTCACCGCCAAGCCGGTGTAGGCGATCTCCAGGTCCAGCCCGACCAGCGGATGGGCATCGGTCTCGCTGCTCGCCTGCTGACCGGTCATCATGGCCCGGTTACAGGCACAGCGGTCGGTGTGGCAGTCGGCGGTCTTAAAGAAATCGTAACACTTGCCGCCCACCACCTGGCTCTGGGTCTTGCCGCCCACCTTGGCCCCAACCTCGTTCATGTACAGGAGGGAGAACTCTTTATCGATGATCACGGCCGGGGCCGGCATGGCGTCCAGAAAGCCGACCAAGCGATTGAAGATGTCATTCACCCCTTCGACGATCCTGCGAAAGTCACCCTGATGCGAGGCAGCATCGGCCCGGGTCAGCAACTTACCCGCCACCGCAGCATCGGAGAGCATGGCCACGTCGGCCAGCATGGCCTTGATGGCATGGACCATGGTGGCCATGGAGGCCTGGAGAAGACCGACCTCGTCTTTCGCGGTGGTGTCAAGCGTCACCTCGGTGTCACCCGCGGCAATCCGGTTAGCGGCCTCTAGGCAGGAACTCACCGGCAGGGTGATACTCCGGGCCACCCGATTGGCAATGGTGACGCCGATGACCATGGCCAGACCCAGGAGGGAGAGGATCATCCAGATCACCCGGTGGGTGGCCTGTTGGATATGGGTCTGCCCGGTACTGAGCGCTTGATCCGCCTCCTGGGCCAAGGCGATCGCCGCCGCCTCCATCTGGTGGATAGGGGTCTTGAACGCCGCCATGGCGGCGTTGCCCTCTTCCGCGCTCCGGATCTGGCCACTCGTGATCAGTGCATAGACCTTGTTGAAGCCTGCGTGGTAGAGTTCAAGGTTCTCCTTGATGGCCTTGACCTTCTCCTGGTCATCGGCATGGACCGCGGCCCTCTCCAGATCGCGGGTCCGCTCGTCGCTGCTCTGCTCTTCCTCCTGCCATTTCTTGTAATACTCCGCCACCTTGTCCGCGGCACTCAGGTTCAGGAAGATATCCTTCTCGAAGCGGCGCATCCCCAGGATGTTGGCCCGGGCCCGGGCCGAGTGTTGTAGGAGCTGGCCCTCCGTATTGAGCATGGTCAAGGCGGTCTCTTCACCGCTGATCACCCCCCACAGGCCAACCCCCGCCACCAGCGCCAACAGCAACAACACCGCGCCAAAACCCACCAGTAACCGCTTGCCGATCATCATGTCATAAAACCATCGCATAGTGCCTTTCCTCCCTCGGCTTAATCCCTTGCTACGTTTACTTGCCAGCAGCCATGATGGTCTCGCCGGAAATCCATGAACTCGCCATCCGCCTACACGATGTCAACAAGTTACAAAGTATGCCGGCAGCGGTTGAGTGCTGTTTGCGAAACCGACAGATATGAACGATGACAATCCGTTACCGGCTTTGTTCCCATCCCTTAATAACGCTCAAAAGAGTCGTCCAGCGCATCGGCTGCCGGATCATCCAGCTGAATACTCATTCCGGGTGCCCCCCCTCGGGATGGGCCGCGCCCCCCCCCCTGGGCCTTGGCGATGTGGGCGATCCGCGGCTGACCATGGGCCTTGTTGCCCGCCTTCGGCCTGCCGCCGCCAGGTCCGTTGCCGCGAGCCCCGTAGCCGGCACCGTCATGGAGATCGAGCTTAAAAAAGGCGATGATGCTCTGCAGCTGCTCGGCCTGGGAGGAGAGCTCCTCCGCCGTGGAGGACATCTCTTCCGAGGCCCCGGCGTTCTGCTGGATCACCTGATCCAGTTGCTGGATCGCCTTGTTGATCTGCTCGGCCCCGGTATCCTGCTCCTTGCTGGCGGCGCTGATCTCCTGCACCAATTCAGCGGTCTTCTGGATATCGGGCAACATCTTGTGCAGCATCTCCCCTGCCCTCTCGGCCACCTCCACACTGACCGTGGAGAGCTGGGAGATCTCGGCCGCCGCCTTCTGGCTCCTCTCCGCAAGCTTTCGCACCTCCGAGGCCACCACCGCGAAGCCCTTGCCGTGCTCGCCGGCCCGGGCCGCCTCGATGGCGGCGTTTAGGGCCAGAAGGTTGGTCTGACGGGCGATCTCCTCAATAATGGAGATCTTGCCGGCAATCTCCTTCATGGCGACCACCGTCTGCACCACCGCCTTGCCCCCCTCTTGGGCATCGCTGGCCGACTTGATGGCGATCTTCTCGGTCT
>CAYSFY010000292.1:0-3065 GCA_964430285.1 uncultured Desulfobulbia bacterium | reverse complement strand
CGTCGTCCACGGCGCGATCAAGCCTGAATCGCGCCGTGGACGACGCTCCCACCAAATCATCCGTCAAGACAAGATCAACGAATGAGCGAGGGCACCGGTGTCGGTTGAGCGGTTTTTGTGAAACCGACAAAGTCGGAAGGAGGGAAGATGATGTGGGGCATCCGTTGTCGCCCCTATTTTTTTGCGGTCTCCACCCGGGCGGCGGCAAGGACGTCGGTCCAGGTGACGAGCTTGCCACAATACTCCTTGATGAACACTTCAGCGGCCTCCTTTGCCTGAAAGGCCCACTTCGGCTCTCCAGTCATCACGCCGCGCTTCTTCCCTCCCATCACCCAGACTGCCTTTTCCGCCTCGATCAGGGTGCGGGTGTCGCGGTCGGCAACGAGCATGGCTTGCACGGCTCGTCCCTGGTTGGCATCAAGCTCGGTGACGGCACAGTGCAGGCTGCAAACGCCCACCGTGGCCCCGTCCTGATACTGGATCAGCATCCTGCTGAACCCATAGGCCTTGCGATCCATGCCGCAGTAAGAGCAGTCGCGATGATCATCAATATCCGATGCCTGGGCGATGATGGTCGTTCCCAAGAGGGTAAACAAGATCGTAGCGGTCACGATGACGGGCAGATACCATTTGGTTTTCATGGATAGCTCTCCTTAAGGTGTTTGCTGGTTTGGGCTACTACGGTAGGGTGGTCAGGATCTCCTGGAGCCGGGTACCGTCCTTGTAATCCTCGTTCATCTGCACCACCCCGGATTTGTCGATGACGACCGTGGTTCCCATGGTGGCCTGGTAGAGATTCAACACGTTCTGGCTGGTGTCGGCCAACACGGTCCACCCGCCGTCCGCATATCCGGACGATTGTGCCCAGTTGAGTACTGCGCCAACGGATCCGCCCGTATAGTCCACCACATAAAAGAGCACCTTCGGAAAACTGGGAATCATGGCGGAGCGGATGCTGTCCAGGTGGACTTCGCAGATGGGGCACCACTCCATGGAAAAGTAGATCACCACCGCCGGTGCCGTGGGAAAGACCGCTGACAGGGTGATATTGTTGCCCAGGGTGTCGGCGAGCGTAAAATCCGGACCATTCTGGCCCACCGCGTTTCCGGTCGTGCCCGGCTGCTCGGCTGGGCGGTTGTCGCTGTCCGAGGGGTTAAGGTCGTCCCCCGTGCCGTTGCAACCGGCGACCAGGATCATGATCAGGCATAACAGCAGCCCACGCCACTTAGCGAAACCCATAGTTGACTCCCAAGGTGAAAATATCGGTGGTGGGGAAACTTTCTCCCCAGCCGTCCTTGCGCACGGCATGGCTCCAAGCCCCCCGAATTACCCAATCACGGTCAGTGCTCGAGTAGGCGATCCCCGCTCCCACCGCCTCCTTGCGAAAGCCGCTGGACTCTTGCGGATGGCCATCAATGGTGGCATCCTCTTCCCACAGGGCGGAAAAGGAGACCGTCCCGGTCAGGGTGTCCCCGGCTGAGCCCAGGTAGTAAATATACCCCAGCGACGTGGACACCGACGAGCGGTCCCCCAGCTTTTTTTGGTACGGTTTCACATCCTTATCGTATTCGCGATTGACCGGTCGTTCGATATTGGTGCCGTAGGCGAGAGACAGGGAGGCAGTCCAGGGGTGCAGGGTCTTGGCGATCAGGAGATTGCCGTCGACCCTGTAGAAACCACGGCCGGTGGTCTCAAAACTGCTCAACTTATCGTCGTAGGGAGAGATGCCGGTGGGAATGAGGAGCGCCGGACCGATGGTAATCGATGGCAGCAGGTCTTTCCAGGTCCTGATTTTCCAGGCGGACTTGTCTTCCAGGGCTTCGTACCAAAGGTTCGCGGTGGTGTCGCCGAGGCCACTGGATTGCGTGGAGCCATTGCCATACTGATTGTCATTCCAGACATAGGGGACGCTGATGCTGGTTTGCCAGCGTTGCGCCAGACGGTGGGCATAGCCGACATTCAGCCGATACTGGCCTCCTACCGGTTCATGGACATAGGTGCCGTCAAGCTTCCAGTAGCCGTCGTATTGTTCCCAATCATAGGAGAGGTCAACCATGTTGCGGTAGAATGAAGGCAGGATCAGGGCCGAGCCGCCCCCTCCGCCACAGCAGGAGCCGGCCCAAAGCGGGGCGGGCGAAAAAACGGCGGCCCCGAGGAGCAGGGTCGCCATGATGCGGGCGGAGTTCTTTGTGATCACGGGTCGATGGTCTCGTACGGTAGCGACGGTAGCGGTTTTTGCGAAACCGACAAAGTTCACGTGGGTATAGTATTACTGCTGCAACAAGTCAAGAATCTCTTTTTCATAGAGGGCGAGGCTCTCTTTGCCATACCCCAGGTGCTGCTGTCTGATCACCCCATCCTTGCCGAGAATAAAAGAGGCGGGAAACCCGGCTAAGCGATACCGATCCGCGACTTCTCCTCCTTGATCAATGAGCACGGGAAAGGAGAGCGGGTGCTGGCGAAGATATGCGCTGACCACGGCAGGCGAAGGGTCCACGCAGACGCTGAGCACCGTGAAGCCCTTTGGGGAGAGCCGTTTGTGCAACCTGTCCAGGCCCGGAAGCTCCTCGCGGCAGGATGCGCACCAGGTGGCCCAGAATGTGAGGAGGACGACCTTGCCGTGGTAACTCTCCAGCGCGACGGTGTTTTGTTCTGTATCGGACAGGCTGAATGGCGGCGCAACTTGAGCCGCGTTGCCTGTGCCGGTGAGGAATGACCACAGCATGGCGAAGGTCAGGACGAGCGCGGGGATGGTCTTTGGTATGCACATAGGAGCTAAAATGCGGACAGGCGGGCATGGTCTGCCCGCCTGTCCGCAACACTGTTGATCCGTGCCGACGATCTCGACCCCGTTACATGGCGGAGGCCGGCGTCACGGTAAAGGTGGCATAGCCGGTGCCGGTCTCCATGCCGTCGGTGGTTTTCGTCTCGCCGTTGACGCCCAATCTGACATAAATTTTACCTTCCACGCCCGCGGTCAGACCCGTCAGGTTGGGGATGGACCAATGACCGGTGCTTCCTTCCGTGGCCGGTAGCCAGGTGGTCAGGTCGGTGGAGGCCTCAAC
>CAYSFY010000291.1:0-3096 GCA_964430285.1 uncultured Desulfobulbia bacterium | reverse complement strand
GCGTCTGGCTGGGCGACTCCGACCCGGCCACCGACCCGCCGGACATCACCCGCCTAGCGGACCAGAAGCCTGACCTCTCCGACCAGGGCCTCGTCAAGACCATCAGCAAGGAGGATCTGAAGGAGACGGCGATCCATGTCTTCCGGGTCTCTAATGACCAACTGGTCTTCTCCCGCGAGGACTTTTACGAGGGGTGGCTGAACGACATCAGTAAAAGTTCGATGAACTACCGGCTGCTGATCCGCGGCCCGGCCTACAGCCGGGTTGGCGACAAGGGTGATTTGTTGCAGTTCCAGGCCAATGCCCAGGTGAACCCGGAACTCAGGGGGTGGGATGCCGACCACATCCGGGTGGGCGAAGCGGTCAAGGTGATCGTCGTCAACCGGGCCACGGGCTATGTGGGCAGCTCGGTCGGCACCTACGGGGATGGCCTGGCCTCGGCCCTGGTCAGCGTCTCGCCGCCAGCCATCGAGATGCGCCCCCCGAACCTGCGCATCCGGGCCGAGCGGGTCTACAACGTGGCCAGCGGCCTCACCGCCAAGGAGAAGCGGCAGTACCTGATCGGTTACGAGGGGGTGGGCCTCACCAGCGACAGCGTCATCCGCATCACCACCGAATGGTACGACCAGGACGGCAGCCCCCTGCCGGCCGATCTCCCCGGCTACACCGGACGGCTGGCCAAGGTCGCGGCGCCCAACACCTTGGCCGGGGTCGGGGGCCGGATCGAGAATTTCGAGATCAAGCCCGGCACCCACACCCAACTGCTCCAGCTCCCCCTGGCGGAGATCGACCGGGCCCACTACTACATCCACGTCAGCGGCGCGCCCATCAGCGGCAACCCCAACTTCGCCTCAATGGGCGCCGGGGCCGGACCCCTGGCCTATCGGCCCCAGCACTACGTGCCGGTGCGGGTGCCCATCTATGACGAAGAGGCCACCACCGTGGCCCGCCTGACCGACCCCGCTGCCGCCCCGGTCTACCAGTGGGTCTACCGGCCCGAGATGCAGTTCTCGCTGTTGGAGCTGGAGCGCATGGAGCCGCAGAGGCCGCAGCAGACCATTCAGTGCCAGACCATGGTCCCCTACCAGCTGGACTCGGAGGACATCCTTGCCAACTTTCGCTACAGCCTGGCGGAGGATGTCTGGCAGCGGTTGGCTGGCTTTGGTCCGGAGCCGCAACTGATCTTCTCCTATGCCGGTCTGGAAGAGGAGGCGAGCGTGGGCCAAGCGGAGGCCCTGGACCTGATCAGTCACCGCGATGCGTTGCGCTATCTGGGTAGCGATGACTTCTTGACCCTGCGCTTGTTGCAAAACAACGATGCCGCCAACATCCTGTGGGAGTACCAGACCCTCGATATCGCCATCCGTCTACAGGACGAGGGCCAGGCCCAGCACAACATCCCGGTGGGGGAGTCGGCCCGGGTGGTGGCCAAGACCATCCCCGCCGGCCGGGCGGTCCGCTGGTCCTTGGTTGCGCCAACAGGCTCCGAGGCCAAGGCGGTGATCGATGCCGAGGGGCTGATCACCGCCCTGCCTGACAGCGGCAGCGGCTGGGTGATCATCCGGGCCGCGGACCAGGAGTATATCGAGACCCACACCGAGGCCGCCATCTTCATCGGCTGCACCACCTGCGGGGATTGTACCGTGGAGCCGGGCAAGGAGTTTGTGGCCCTCTCCAGCATCGATGCCACCTTCAGCCTGGGCAAGGCCGAGGATGGGAGGCCGGCGGGCAACCTCTTCCTCTGGTCCGAGGAGATGTCGCCGGACCTGGCCTCGCCGAAGAGGCTCTTCTTCTCCACCCTGGTGGATGGGGTCACCCCCTACTACGACGCCGATGGCGCCATCCGTCAGGTGGTGACCCCGGAGGCGTTGGTGGATGTCGTCACCGGCGCCTCGGGGTACGAGATCAGGTTCTACCCGCTCAGCGCCATCACCGGCAAGGAGGATGGCTGGTATCAGGTGGCCGCGGGCAGCCAACCCCTGGCCACTTGGGCCGTTGAACTGGGTGCCAACCGCCTGACCCTCACCGGGACCCGGGATGGGGTGAGCAAGGGGTATGTCTACAGCTTTGACCCGGCCGGTAACAGTTGGTCGTTGGACCAGGGCGCGGGCCTGGCCATTGCCACCAAGGCCCGAAGCACCAACGCCGATGGCGACCGGGTGGAAGAGGAGACGGTCACGGACAGCGAGGCGCGGCTTGCCTCGCGCACCAGGACCACCCTTCACCGTTTCCCCTGGGGCGAGGAGGTGGTGGCCGAGGTGATCGACCCGGAGGGCGCGGCCCTGACCACGACCACCACCTACTACGAAGCGCCGAGCCACATCGGCAGCTACGCGAAGGTCAAGGGCCGCGTTAACGCCGATGGCTCCTGGCGCCGCTACCAATACGACGACCAAGGCCGGGTCAGCGTCGAGGTGGAGGGCTTTGGCGATGCCGCCCCCACCGCCCCGGCGGAGGCGGTGAAGGCCACCTACTACACCTACGCCCCGCTGGACCCGGCAGACCCGGACGCCCCCGAGTTCCGCAACAAGCCGCGTTCGGTGGTGGAAAAGGTCCAGGGGGTCGTCACCGCCAGGAGCTACCACGCCTACACCCCACTGGCCAACGGCGAACGGCAAGAGATCAGCGAACGCTGCGTTGACCCCAACGCCGCCTACAACGACCCAAGCAACCTGCGCACAGTGACCACCTACAACCCGCCGGACAATGACCCAACGAAGAACCCGGACGAGATTTCGGTGAATGATGCTCAAGTGAGCATCACGCAGGAGGGTGGACCGACCTTCAGGTTTCAGCCCAAGGCGATTGCTCGTTCCGAGAAAAGCCGATATGCGAGTGACATTGTCCTCTACCATTCGTATCCTTTTCGCGCGGAGAGAGGAAAGACGTATACACTCACTGTATCGTCAGCGTCGATGGGAACCGTGACGGCCAAGACGATCGTTCCCGGCGGAGGTTTCATTACACCGATCAATCCAGCCGTGCTCGGCAATCCGTTCGGCACATCGTCTGACTTCGGCGTCAGTGCTGCTCTTTCACCTCAAGCGAAGGGTTACCTGGTCCGCATTTACATTGGCTATCTTTATCCTCTCGGTG
>CAYSFY010000290.1:2871-3148 GCA_964430285.1 uncultured Desulfobulbia bacterium | reverse complement strand
GTGCTGGCCCACGATCAAATCACCTACTTTGAGTTCACCACCGCCCTGGCCCTGCTCTGGTTCGCCGAACAGCAGGTGGATCTCGTGCTGCTTGAGGTGGGCATGGGCGGCCGCCTGGATGCCACCAATATCATCACCCCCCGGGTCGCCATCATCACCAATGTGGCCATGGACCACGAGGCCTACCTGGGCACCACCCTGGCCGAGATCGCCGCCGAAAAGGCGGGGATCATCAAGCCCGGGGTGCCGGTGGTCTCCGGCGTCGTGGACCCCGCAG
>CAYSFY010000290.1:0-2861 GCA_964430285.1 uncultured Desulfobulbia bacterium | reverse complement strand
ATCCGCCAACGGGCCGCCACGGCCCAGGCCCCGCTCTATACCTTGGGCAAGGAGTTTGCCATGGTCAGCGGCGGGGAGGGAGAGTTGAGCTATCGCGGGATCAACAGGAGCTACCACCATCTGCGCTTGGGCCTGACCGGCGGCTATCAGACCGGGAATACGGCCTTGGCCCTGGCCGGGCTTGAGCTGCTGCGCGGCCAGGGAGAGGAGTTGAATGAGGAGAACGTCCACAGCGGACTCATGGCGGTCCGCTGGCCGGGCCGCTTGGAGTTCTTCCCGCAGCTGGCCTGGCAGGGAAAGACCCGCCCCCTCCTCCTGGACGGCGCCCATAATCCGGCCGGGGTGGAGGGACTCTGCGCCAGCCTGCGCTCCGACTTCACCTACGACCAGCTCATCATGGTCTGGGCCTCCATGGGCGACAAGGACTTTCAGGGGTGTGTGGCCACGGTCGCCCCCCTGTGCCAGACCATGATCTTCACCCGGCCCGAGGATATCCGCTCGGCCACCCCCGAGGCCTTGCAGGCCGCCCTACCGCCGGAGGCGCGGCAGAAGGCCCTGGCCGCCAAGTCAGTGGCCGAGGCCCTGACCATGGCCTACGCGCTGGCCGCGCCCGGGGACCTGATCTGCGTCGCCGGGTCGCTCTATCTGATCGGCAAGGCCCGATCCCTGTTGGTGGGAGAGCTGGTTGATGAGTGATTTTTTTGAATTCGCCGGCGTGGACGAGGCGGTTATCCGCCAGGAGCGGGATAAGGCCAAGGTGTTGCGCAAGAGCGGCTGGTGGCAACGCAAGATCAGCACCGGCATCTGCTACTATTGCGGCGGACAGTATAGACCCAAGGAGCTGACTATGGACCATCTCGTCCCCCTGGGCCGCGGCGGCCGCAGCACCAAGGGCAATCTGGTACCGGCCTGCAAGGAGTGCAACAACCGCAAGAAGACCCTCCTCCCCCTGGAGTGGGAGGAGTACATGGCGGCTCTGAACCGGCCGCCGGAGTGATCACCGAGGGAACGGGGCAAGCCCATAACAACCCTCTCCCGCCAACGCATGGTGGCCTCGCAAAAAGTCGTGAAGCAGCCCATCAGCCCATGTATTTTCAATATGTTACGGGGCGTGCCAGCGGCGGTTGAGCGGTTATTGCGAAACCGGCACATGATCTGCGTCCATAAAAAAAGGCCTCGCGGGGGAAGGGTGCCACCCTTCCCCCGCGAGGCCTTTAGCTGTTAGGCGTGTATTGATAGTTATGTTGTTAATGAATGAATATTCATTTTTATCAATTGATGATACTTGTCACCCTGTTTTCACTTTCCATCTTGGTCATAATTCTATTAATAAGATACATTGCTACCGGGTAGCAAACCACAAAGATACCAGCCATAACTAATGCGGTGCTCATTAAATCGTGCATTGTCGTTCTCCTTATCATTAAGTTTTTGTTGTCACTCTTCAAGTTGTTTAATTGTTCTCTAAAGCATAAGCTGTGCCAAACTTATTTTTTTAATTCCGGCAACGCAAAGACAATGGGTTACTGCAAAACAGAGGCGAGAGAAGTTTACCCCCACAGGGTGAAACGATCCGGATTTGAGTATTTTCCCTATGGGCGACGAATCAACACCGGCGGTGGGGGCATTTTCCCCAGGACCTACCATTCAGCGCCTTGGGCACCGAGCCCCCCCCTTGGTCAGTGACACCAAGCCGTAGGCAGATGCAATTCACTTTTCGTGCCAGAGCAAGAAACGAGCACACCTCCCAGGCCGGGCAAGAGATAGTTCTCATGTTGCCTGACAGGTTGGCTTCCGCCTTTTTTTACTAGACACTGTTTTATCGATTGTGCCATAGTGTTACAGCCATTGCGGCCTCTGCTGCGCATACCATCACCCCCCTGCACAAAAAAAAAATTTTGTCGGTTTCGACAAAACGCGCAAGTAGTTCCGGCAGGCAATGCAAGCCCATTGGTATCATGTCGGCGGATGGCCAGTTTCGTGACTTTCATGGCGATCCCATCAATTGTTCACAACCTGAAAACGAGGTAGGTATGAAAAAAATCGTGATTTCCACAGGAGGAGGGGATGCCCCCGGCCTTAACGCGGTGATCTACGCCGTGGTGATGTCTGCCCATGCCCGGGGCTGGGAGGTCTATGGCAGCCGGGGTGGCTACAAGGGGCTCATCGACCTGGAGGAGTTGGTGCAACTGACCCCCAAGGTGGTCGAGGACATCACCTCCTTGGGCGGCACAATTCTGGGGTCAACCAATAAAGGTAACCCCTTTTCCATGCCGATCAAAAATCTGGCGGGTGAGGTCCAGGTCCACGACATCTCCGATCGGATCATGAAGAATTTCACCCGCATGGGATTTATGTGCCATATCGCGGTGGGTGGCGACGGCAGCCTGGATATCGCCCGCCGTTTTTATGAAGAAAAAGGGATGCCGGTGGTCGGGGTGCCGAAGACCATTGACAACGACCTCTTCGCCACCCAGTTGACCTTCGGTTTCGATACCGCGGTCTCCACGGCCACCGATGCCATCGACAAACTGCACTCCACCGCCAAGTCCCATGACCGGGTGATGGTGGTGGAGGTCATGGGCCGCGAGTCAGGCTGGATCGCCTTGAACTCCGGCATCTCCGGCGGCGCCGATGTCATCCTTATCCCCGAGATCCCCTTCAACATGGAGTCCATCCGCCAAAAGATCGAGGACAACGAGTTGCACGGCAAACACTACGCCATCGTGGTGGTGGCGGAAGGGGCCACGGCCAAGGATTGCGAGGTGGTCTGCAAGGAGAACCAAAGCGAACTGGGGCGCCAAGAGGTCCTCTTGGGGGGCATTGGCGACTGGGTGGCCCGGGAGATCCGCACCCTGACC
>CAYSFY010000289.1:657-3194 GCA_964430285.1 uncultured Desulfobulbia bacterium | reverse complement strand
GTGGTATGTTGCTGGTCTGGAGATCGGCCAATAGTGGCCAACAAAATCGCGTGGAGAGTGTTCATGTCTGGCAAGAAAATCTATTCCCTTATCGTGTGTCTCGGTCTGCTGTTGCTGCCCGTCAACCCGGCGCGGGCGACGGTGGAAACCAATACCCTCCTGTCCTTGAAGTCCGCCGGCACCCCCGTGGATATGGCGGCATCCGCCGATGGTCACTGGTTTTTTGTGCTCACCCAGCAGGGCACAGTGGAGATCTATGAGACCAACGGCACCTTGACGGCGAGCATCAAGCTGGAGGACCCGGCCGACAGCATCGCCTCCTCGCCCACCGGCGAGCAACTCTTCCTCACCGACAAGGCCAGCGGCGCCATCAAGGTGGTGGGGGTCAACTTTATCCAAGAGATCGACAGCAAAGGCGCCCCCTTTCGGGGTCCGGAAGATGCCCCGGTGACGGTGGTGCTGTTCAGCGATTTTCAGTGCCCCTACTGCGTCCGGGTGATGCCGCTGTTGGACGAACTCACCAAGGCCTACCCCACGAATGTCAAGATAGTCTTCAAAAACTTCCCGTTGCAGAGCCATCAGGTGGCCATGCCTGCTGCCATTGCGGCCCTGGCCGCCCACCGCCAGGGTAAATTTTGGCCGATGCACGACAAGATTTTTGCCAATAATTCCGCCTTGACGCCTGACAAGTTCACCGACTTCGCCAAGGAGATCGGCCTCAACATGGAGCAGTTTGCCAAGGACAGTGCTGATCCGGGAGTGCGGCTGCAGGTCCAGCAAGATTTACAGAACGGCATGCAGGCCGGTGTGCGCGGCACGCCCACGCTCTTTGTGAACGGCCGCCGGGTGAATCAACGAAGCCTTGACGGGATCAAGGCCATGATTGATGAGGAGTTGCGGAAGGTTAAAAAATAGGGCGGGCGGTTGACTGGGTCCACTGCCGGGGTTTGCGGTCCTGGTTTTTGTCGGCAAACTTCACGTGCTTGCGGCTTTCAAACTCACGGGGCTTGACCACCGGTCTGCCGGCAGGGGCCTGGTCGATGGTGATGTTCACGAACTTGCCGTTGATCGGGTGGAGCTGGAAGGCCTTGATGATGGAGTCGGCGTAGCGGGTCTCCACCTCCACCGTGGTCGAACTGCGCATGATCTCGATGCGGCCGATCTTGATATTGGGATTGTCCATGGCGTCATTGAACTCGGTGAGCAGAAGCTTGGGGTTCATGCCGTCCCGCTTGCCGACATTGAGATGGAAACGGGTGATGCGGCCGGCGCTCCCCTGTTTCCAAGGCTTGGCGGCGGCGTCCTTGGCATCGAAGGGGCGCTTGCCGCGGTCGAAATCCTTCAAGTTCAGATCGGGCGCACTCTGGTAGTAGTCCAGGAGCCGGTTGAACTCCAGGGAGAGCAGGCGGGAGATCAACTCCTCACGGCTCAGGTCGGCCAGGGATGCGGCAATGGCCGGCATGAAGCGCGCAATCCGCTCCTGGTCCACGCTCACGTTTTTGATGGTCTCGACATGGTTGAAGAGTTGCCGTTCGAGGACCTCCTCGCCGCTGGGGATCTCCCCCTTCTCGAACTTCCGCTTGATCCTGCGCTCAATATCCTGAATCTTATAGCGTTCGCTTGAGGTAATGAACGACACCGAGATGCCGGTGCGTCCGGCCCGGCCGGTACGGCCACTGCGGTGGGTATAGTTGGCGGACTCGTCGGGCAGGTTGTAGTTGATGACGTGGGTCAGGTCCTTGACATCAATACCCCGGGCCGCGACATCGGTGGCCACCAGCAGGCGCAGGTTCATGGCCCGGAAACGGTCCATCACCTGATCGCGCTGGCCCTGGGAGAGTTCACCGTGCAGGGCCTCGGCGTTATAGCCGTCGTTGATCAGTTTTTCCGCGATATCCTTGGTCTCCATCCTGGTGCGGCAGAAGACGATGCCGTACATATCCGGGTTGATATCGGCGATGCGCTTCAAGGCCGGGTAGCGGTTGTGCCCCTGGACCATATAGTAGATGTGCTCCACGTTCTCGGTGCCGGTGTTGCGATCGCCCACGGTGATCTCGAGGGGGTCGCGCATATACTTCTGGGAGATGGCCGCCACCTCTCGGGGCATGGTGGCGGAGAAGAGGACAGTGCGCTTGTCGGCCGGGGTCTTGGCCAGGATGGCGTTCAGGTCGTCCTGAAAGCCCATCTGCAGCATCTCGTCCGCCTCATCCAGCACCAGGGTGCGGATGGCGGTGATATTACACTCGCCACGACGGAGCAAGTCCAGCAGCCGGCCGGGCGTGGCGACGATGATCTGCACCCCGCGTTTTAAATCCCTGATCTGGTTTACGATATTGGCCCCGCCGTAGACCGCCACCGACTTGATGCCGGGCGTGAAGCGGGAGTAGGAGGCCAGGTCCTTGGTCACCTGCATGCACAGTTCCCGGGTCGGGCAGAGGATCAGGGCCTGGGGGACATGGAGCTTGGGGTCGATCAATTGGATAATGGGGACGCCAAAGGCGGCGGTCTTGCCGGTGCCAGTCTGGGCGAGTCCCACC
>CAYSFY010000289.1:0-647 GCA_964430285.1 uncultured Desulfobulbia bacterium | reverse complement strand
GACCCTGCAGGAGGAGGGGGATGGTCTGCATCTGCACAGGGGTGGGGGCCGTAAAGCCCAGGAGGTCGAGGGCCTTGGCGATATCCTCGCGGATACCAATGGTACTAAATGAACTCATGCTTGTCTCACTATGGTATGGGTTGTGGTGCGGGGGGGGAACGAGAAAAAAAATGCCCCGCAGGAGGCGGGGCATTTTCAGGCAGGGAACCCGGTCCGCGGACCGGGTGGCAGGCCGGCAGGCAATTAGATCAGTACAACGTTGTCCGCAGCCGGACCCTTGTTGCCTTCAACCACATCGAACTGAACACGGGCGCCCTCTTCCAGGGTGCGGTATCCGTCAGCCTTGATGGCGGAGTAGTGCACGAATACGTCCGTGCCGTCATCCTTCTCAATGAATCCAAATCCCTTAGACGCGTTAAACCACTTAACTTTTCCTTCTGACATCTCTAACAGCTCCTTAGTGCTCGGCCCGATGTGGACCTCTTAGTAAAATTGCCGAATGCAATTCGGCGGGCAGCCTGTTCACTCCAAACAAAAAAACCGCACTCCAATAATTGGATTGTGCGGTTGATAAGTCTTCTGTATGGTCATCAAACAGGTACTGCACAAACTATTACTGATTTATAGCACATGGCTAGCACAAATAA
>CAYSFY010000288.1:2643-3246 GCA_964430285.1 uncultured Desulfobulbia bacterium | reverse complement strand
GTAGGTGGCCGGGTTGGAGCGCGGGGTGCGGCCGATGGGGCTCTGGTCGATGTCGATCACCTTGTCCAGCTGCTCCAGCCCGAGGATGCGGTCGCAGGCCAGAGGCGCCCCCTGTTGGCTGCCGGAGAGAGTGGCCATCGCCCCCTTGAGCAGGGTCTCCATCACCAGGGAGCTTTTGCCGGAGCCGGAGACCCCGGTGACGCAGGTGAACAGCCCCAGGGGGAAGGCCACGGTCAGGTCGTGGAGGTTGTTGGCGTGGGCGCGGACGATGGTGATCGCCCTATCCGCCACCGGCGGCCGCCGCTCCTTGGGGATGGCGATGGCGAGGCGGCCGGAGAGGTAGGCCCCGGTGAGGGAACGCTCCTCGCTGAGCAGCCCGGCCACCGGGCCGTTGTAGACGATCTCACCGCCATGCACACCGGCCCCTGGCCCCATGTCCAGAATATGGTCGGCGGCCAGGATGGTGTCGGTGTCGTGCTCCACCACGATCACCGTGTTGCCCAGGTCGCGCAGGCGGAGCAGGGTGCGGATCAAGCGCTCGTTGTCCCGCTGGTGCAGGCCGATGCTGGGCTCGTCCAGGATATAGAGGACCCCGGTGAGGGC
>CAYSFY010000288.1:0-2633 GCA_964430285.1 uncultured Desulfobulbia bacterium | reverse complement strand
ATCTGGGAGGCCAGGCGGATGCGCTGGGACTCGCCGCCGGAGAGGGTGGAGGCGTTGCGGGCCAAGCAGAGGTAGCCCAACCCCACCCCGGTCAAAAAGGTGAGGCGTTCGTTGATCTCCTTCAAGATGGGGGAGGCGATGGTCGTATCCTGACTGCTGATGGGGACCAGCGGCAGTTCGGCCAGCAAGCGGTCGATGCCGAGAGAGCACAGTTCGTGGATGTTCCACGGCCCGAAGCGCACCGCCAAGGGGGCCGGCGACAGACGCGCCCCATGGCAGACCGGGCAGGGCTGGACATTGATGTACTGCTCCAGCTCCTCGCGTACCGGGCCGGAGCTGGTCTCCTGAAAGCGGCGGGCCAGCTGGGGGATGATCCCCTCGTAGGGCCTAGCAAAGTGCAGGAGCCGCTGCCGCCGTTCGTAGTTGAAGACGATCTCCTGGCTGCCGGTGCCGTGGAGAATGGCCTCCTTGGCCTGATCCGGGAGGTCCTTGAAGGGGAGGTCGAGGCTGAAGCCGTAGTGGCGGGCCAGGGAGGCCAGGAGCTGATGGCCGTAAGACATGGGCGAACTCCCCCGCCAGGGGGCCAAGGCCCCTTGGTTGATGCTGAGCCTGGGGTCGGGGCAGATCAGGTGGGGGTCGAAGAACTGCTTGACCCCCAGGCCGCCACACTCGGGACAGGCCCCCTTGGGGTTGTTGAAGGAGAAGAGCTGGGGGGAGAGGTCCGGCAGGCTGATGCCGCAGCGGACGCAGGCGGCCCGCTCGGAGAGCAGGCACTCCTCGTTGCCATCGGGGAAGAGGCAGAGGAGCAACCCCTCGGAGAGCCCCACCGCCGTGGCCACCGACTCGGAGAGCCGGCGCTCGATGCTCTCCTTGATCACCAGGCGGTCCACCACCACCTGCACGGTGTGGCGCTTGTTCTTGTCGAGGACGATCTCCTGCTCCAGGGCCACGAACTCGCCGTTCACCCGCAGGCGGATGAACCCCTCCTTGCGCAGACGGGCGAAGAGCCCGGCATGGGTCCCCTTCTTCCCTTCCACCAGGGGGGCAAGGAGGATGACCTTGGTGCCGGCGGGCCGGGCGAGCAAGGAGGTGACCATCTCCTGCACGCTCTGGGCGGCGATGGCCTGGCCGCACTGGGGGCAGAAGGGGTGGCCCACCCGGGCGTAGAGCAGGCGCAGGTAGTCGTAGATCTCGGTGATGGTGCCCACCGTGGAGCGCGGGTTGCGGTTGGTGGTCCGCTGCTCGATGGAGACGGCCGGCGACAACCCCTCCAGGCTATCCACCTCGGGCTTGTCCATCTGCCCCAAAAACTGGCGGGCGTAGGTGGAGAGGGACTCCACATAGCGGCGCTGGCCCTCGGCATAGAGGGTGTCGAAGGCCAGGGTGGACTTGCCCGAGCCGGAAACGCCCGTTATCACCACAAACTGGTCGCGTGGAATGTCGAGGTCGATGTTCTTGAGTCCGGTGAAGACGATAAAGCGGTCCCGGGGCAGGTCAAGGCTGATGTTCTTCAGATTGTGCATCCGGGCGCCCCGGATACGGATATGGCTTTGGGACATGGTCGGTATGGGCTTGGGGGTGAGATGAAAGGCCGGGAGAGGCCGGTTGCCGCAACCAGCTCGCGCGATCATGGGCTCGCAAACAGCGCAGTAACTCGCCCTCCGTCTACTGGGTATCGACAGGCGATCAAGGATGCCGGCGGCGGTTGCGCGTTCTGTGCGACCGACAAAAGATACCCCAATCCGGCGCATTGTTCATCTTAATTTGCGGCTAGGCAGGAGACGGCGGCCCCAGGAAGGGCTTGCGAGGCGGGTGATGATCTAGGCGGCAAAACGGCCCTCTACCCTGCCTGGGCAGGCTTCTCACCGGCCAGGGGAGTGGCGATGATCCGCCAAATGAGGCCAATACCCTATTCATGGGCCTGTTGAGATTTATTACTATAAGCATGGCTTCATTTAGGCATTCAACCAATTCAACTGGAGGAGAGATCGATGAAGAAAAAAGGGCAAATAACTGCGGCGCTCCCCATGATGGGGCGCGGGGTGAGGAAGCAGAGCAGGCTGATGATCCAGGGCAAGTCTCGGTATAGAGGGCCCACCATCGGCCCTCGCGGTACCACGGGGAAGGAAATGGCAGGGCGCAGCGGCGCGACCAACCAGACCCAAGCTGGTCATTGACAATACCTATACCACAACTCTTGAAGGAGGAACCCATGCGCAACAAATCCATCTTTATTTTGGTCCTGGCAATGACGCTTGCTCTGCTCGGTCAGGAAACGGCCTTTGCCTTTTCATCCTATGTAACTTCGTTTCAAACACAGTATCAAGGTCCTTACCAGACCGCACACCCTGGTCAGTCCCTAACCATCGACGGTTGTGTCCTGTGCCATATCAATCCGGCGGGAGGGGGGACCAGAACCTCATACGGCAATGCCTTTGCCGGCACGCATGATTATGTGGCCATCGAAGGGCTGGACTCTGATAACGACGGGTTCAGCAATCTGGCTGAAATCATGGCCTTGCCCCAGACTTACCCTGGCGATGCCACCAGTCATCCTATTGCGGTAACCACCACCACGACAGCGGCTGCGACCACCACCACCGACACGTGCTCTTCTAGGCCGCAAGCGTCAG
>CAYSFY010000287.1:0-3273 GCA_964430285.1 uncultured Desulfobulbia bacterium | reverse complement strand
TCCGTCGGCGCTTGGCCTCCTATCAACGGTATCTGGGGGGCGGCGGCAACAAGACCTCGGTGATGCTGGCCAAGACCCGCCACATCGACACCATCCTCACCGCCACCGAGAAAGAGGCCCTGCTCCTGGAGGCCTCGCTGATCAAGCAGTACAAGCCGCGTTACAACATCATCCTCCGCGACGACAAGAACTACCCCTATATCATGGTCACGGTGCGGGAGGAGTGGCCGCGTCTGGTGGTGACCCGGCGACGGGTCAAGGACCAGGCCATCTTCGGCCCCTTCTCCTCGCCCTCGGCCATGTGGGAGACCATTCGCCACCTGAACTCCCTCTTTCCTCTGCGCCGTTGCAAGGGGGCAACCTTGACCCCCAGATCACGCCCCTGCCTCAACTACCAGATGGGCCGCTGCTCGGCCCCTTGTTTCGGCAAGATCACCCCCGAAAGCTACCAACGCATGGTGGAAGAGTTGCTGCTGGCCCTGGCCGGCAAGAACAAGGAGTTGATCCGCCGCTTGCAGGAGGAGATGCGTCAGGCCGCCGAGGCCCTTGACTTCGAGCAGGCCGCCCAGCTGCGCGACAAGATCAAGGCCTTGACCCAGACCATGGAGAAGCAGGTGGTGGCGGCCGGTCACCACCGCGATCAAGACATCTTCGGCTTTGCCCGCCAGGACGAGGGGGTGGGCCTGGCCGTGCTGTTGATCCGCGACGGGGTGATCAGCGGTCACCACCACTACTTCCTCCCCGAGCCCTTTGAGGAGGACCCCCTGGTGCTGGCCGAGGTGCTGGAGCGGTTCTATGGCGCCGACCGCCTGGTGCCCAGCGAGGTGGTGGTCTCTCTGGAGCCCGAGGGCCGCGAGGTGCTGGAGGAGTGGCTCTCCGACCTGGGCCAGCACCGGGTGGCCATCCGGGTGCCGCAACGGGGTGACCTGGTGACCCTGGTGACCATGGCCAACCGCAACGCCGAGCAGGTGATTGTCGATCAGTTGACCCGCGATGACAGTTGGCAAGCCCTGGCCACCAACCTCAAGGAGACCCTGCACCTCAGTCACCCGCCGGAACGGATCATCTGCATGGATATCTCCAACCTCGGCGGCGAACAGGCGGTGGGGGCGGTGGTCAGTTTTCGGCAGGGGAAGAAGGAGGCGGAGCGCTACCGCCACTACAAGATTAAGGAGGTGGCCGGCCCCGATGACTACGCCTCCATGGCCGAGGTCATCCGGCGCCATCTCCACCGGGCCGAGACCGAGGGGTTCATGCCCAATCTGCTGGTGGTGGACGGAGGTAAGGGCCAACTCCAGGTGGCAATGGGCATTGTCCGCGAGCTGGGGTTGGTGGACAGGCTTGATCTGGTGGGCATTGCCAAGGAGAAGGAGGCCGAGGGGGAGAAGCTCTTCATCCCCGGTCGTAAAAACCCCATCACCCTCCCCCGCCACTCCCGGGTCCTGCTGTTGATCATGCGCATCCGCGACGAGGCCCACCGCTTCGGCATCACCTTCCACCGCCACTGGCGAGGCCGTGACGCCCTGCGCTCCCGGCTCGACGCCATTACCGGCATCGGACCGGCCCGCAAAAAGGCCCTGCTCACCACCTTTGGCAGCGTCAAGAGGGTGGCGGCTGCCACCCAAGAGGAGTTGACCGCCATCCCGGGGATCACCCCCGAACTGGCGGCCAGCATCCGGCAGGCCTTGGCAAACGATGACACACCCCCCTCTTCCCCCGCGGGGGAGTAAGAAGGGGGAGCATTTACCGATTTCCAACCATCCCTACACGACAATACGCAACCAAGGAGGCAAGAATGAAGGAGATCGAACCCGAGGGCTCCATCCTGCAACGGGACAAAAAGACCTACGCCATCGTGCCCAGGACCCCGGTGGGCATGGTCAGCGCCGAGATCCTGGAGAGCATCGCCCAGGTGGTCAGGAAGTATCACATCCCCATCGTCAAGATCACCTCGGGCCAGCGCTTGGCCTTGGTCGGCCTGGAGCGGGAGCAGATCGAGCCGGCCTGGCGGGATTTGGGGATCGGCATCGGCCAGGCGGTGGCCCTCTGTCTGCACTATGTCCAGGCCTGTCCGGGCAACAGCGTCTGCAAGTTTGGCGTCGATGACTCGTTGGGGCTGGGGCGGGAACTGGAGGAGACCTTGACCGGCGTCGCCTACCCGGCCAAGGTCAAGATCGGGGTCTCGGGCTGCCCCATGTGTTGCGGCGAGAGCTACATGCGGGATGTGGGTTTCTTTGCCAAGCACAAGGGGTGGACCGTGATCGTCGGCGGCAACGCCGGCGCCAGGCCCCGCATCGGTGACGTGGTGGCCCAGGACCTCCCCCGCGACCAGGCCATCGCCCTCTGCCGCAAGTTCCTTTCCCACTACCAGACCCTTGGCAAGGCCAAGGAGCGCACCGCCCGTTTTGTCGAACGCCTGGGGATCGAGGCCATCAAGGAGGCCATCCTCTAACCCCTCTTACTCAGGCGCCAGGAACTCCGCCAACACCGCGCAGGCCCTCTCCACCTGGTCGATGGCGATGTGCTCGGTCACCTGGTGGGCCTCGGCAATATGGCCCGGCCCCCAGATGATGCAGGGGCCGTGGTCATGGAGTTCCGAACAGTCGGTGGCGTAGGCGGCGGTGCCCCCCTCCGTAGGGAGGCCGTGGGCCGCGAGTCTCTCTTGAAACTCGCGGATCAAGGGGTTATCCATCGCGCTCTGCACCCCACGGGCGGTGAACAGGTCCTCCACCGTGCCCCGGGGGCCGACCAACTGGCGGATGGCATCACCGACCATGGGCGGGTGGTGCTCCGGCAACAGCCTGACATCCACCGCGATCTCGCACTGGTCGGGGATGGTGTTGATGGAACCCCCGCCCTTGATCTGGGTGACGGCCAGGGTGGCCTTGCCCAGTTCCGGGTTCCGGTGCCGGGTCAGCCGATACTCGAAGAGCTGCAGCTCCTTGATGATCTCCATCATCACCAGGATGGCGTTCACCCCCAGGTCCGGGGCCGAGGAGTGCACCGCCTTGCCCTGGGCGGTGATCCGGCAGCGGTAGACCCCCTTGTGGGCCTTGACGATGGCAAGCCCGGTGGGCTCCAGGCAGAGACAGAGGTCCCACTGCCCGATCCGCTCCTTCAGTGCCGCGGCCCCACCCAGGGTGCACTCCTCGTCGATGGTGGCGGCCAGGATCACCTCATGGCGCAGCCCCCTCCCCTGTTCATGCAACTGCAACAGGGTGCCCAAGGCCGTGGCCAAGGGCCCCTTGTCGTCACAACTCCCCCGCCCCCAAA
>CAYSFY010000286.1:0-3282 GCA_964430285.1 uncultured Desulfobulbia bacterium | reverse complement strand
CCCCCTTGGTGGAGAACGGCCACATCTACATCGGCCAGCCCCCCCTCTATCGCCTGGGGCGCGGCAAGAAAGAGCAGTACTTCACCGATGAGGAGAGCCTGAATCGTCACCTCTTTGCCCAGGCCGGCACCATGATGAAGGTGATCATGGAGAGTGGCGAGGTCATAGAGCAGGATGACCTCCTGTTGTTGATGCAGAAACTCTCCGGTTACCAGAAGTTGGTGGAGTACATGGCCCGCATCAATATCGGCCTGGAACTGAACAACCTGCTGTTGGACAGAAATGTGAACTCCGCCGACCAGTTCGAGGACGAGGGCTTTGTTACCGCCTTGAAGGATGCGGTCAAGGAGAAGAACATGAACGTCACCCAGGTGCGCAACTGCCGCTGGAAACCAAGCTGCTACGAGTTCGATGCCGCTGTCAAGAACAAGGCCCACATGGTGGTCACCGTCGGCCCGCAGATCCCGCTAATCAGCGAGTACCGGCAAGGACTCACCCTCTACCCGCAGATCAAACACTACCTCAATAGCACCTTTACCATCGAGACACCAGGCCGCAACATCGCCGTGGAAAATTGGCAAGCCCTGATCGACATGGTGAAAAGCGAGACCTTCAAGGGCAGCACCCTACAGCGCTATAAGGGTCTCGGTGAGATGAACCCGGAACAGCTGTGGGATACCACCATGAACCCGGATCGACGCCGGCTGCTTCAGGTCACCATCACCGACGCGGTCAAGGCGGATGATATGTTCACCACCCTGATGGGCGACAAGGTGGAACCCAGGCGGGAATTCATCCAGAACCACGCCTTGGAAGTCAGCTCTCTGGATATCTAAGCCGTGCCCGGCAAAGGTTAGTTGGCATCGGCTCCTCATCATTTCGGCGCACGCATTAGGCCTTCACGTATAGGGACATAACGAGTGGAAGAGAAACAGAACACCCCGGAAAAATTCACCATCTCCATCGAGAACGAGCTGCAGAAGTCTTATCTCGATTATGCCATGAGTGTCATCATCGGTCGGGCCTTGCCCGATGTCCGCGATGGCCTGAAACCCGTGCACCGCCGGGCTCTGTTTGCCATGCGCGAGTTGAACAACGTGCACAACCGGCCCTACCTCAAATCGGCCCGTATCGTCGGTGACGTGATCGGTAAATATCACCCCCACGGCGACACGGCGGCCTATGACACCATTGTCCGCATGGCCCAGGACTTCTCCATGCGCTACCCGTTGGTGGATGGGCAGGGCAACTTCGGTTCGGTGGACGGCGATTCGCCGGCCGCCATGCGTTACACCGAGGCGCGCATGACCAAGCTCGACCAGGAGATCATCAGCGACCTGGAGAAAGAGACCGTCGACTTTATTCCCAACTACGACAACAGCTTGACCGAGCCGGTGGTCTTCCCCACCAAGGTCCCCACCCTGTTGGTCAACGGCTCCTCCGGCATCGCCGTGGGCATGGCCACCAATATCCCGCCCCACAACCTCACCGAGGTGATGGACGGCTTGATCGCCCTGATCGAGAACCCGGATATCTCCATCAAGGAGTTGATGGAGATCATCACCGGTCCGGACTTCCCCACCGGCGCCTATATCTGCGGCCGAAACGGCATCCGCGAGGCCTATGAGACCGGCCGCGGCTCGGTGGTCATGCGCTCCAAGACCCATATCGAAAAGCAGGACAAGGGTGGCCGAGAGGCGATCATCATCGACGAGATCCCCTACCAGCAGAACAAGGCCAGTCTGGTGGAGAAGATCGCCATCCTCATCAAGGAGAAGCGCTTGGAGTCGATCAGCGCGGTGCGCGACGAGTCTGACCGCCACGGCATGCGCGTGGTTCTGGAACTGAAGAAGGACGAGATCACCGATGTGGTCTTGAACCAGCTCTACCAGATGACCCCCATGCAGCGCAGCTTCGGCATCATCATGCTCAGCATCGTCAACAACAAGCCGGAGATCCTGAACCTCAAGCAGACCCTGGAGTACTTCATCCTCCACCGCAAGACCATTGTCTACCGGCGCACCGCCTATGACCTGAGAAAGGCCGAGGAGCGGGCCCATCTCCTGGAAGGGTTGAAGATCGCCATCAGTAACCTGGATGAGACCGTGGAGCTGATTAAAAAGGCCGCCAACCCGGCCGAGGCCGCCACCGCCCTGATGGAGCGCTTCGCCCTCTCCGAGATCCAGGCCAAATCCATTCTGGAGATGCGCTTGCAGCGGCTCACCGGCCTGGAGCGGGACAAGATCATCGCCGAGTTCAACGAGTTGCAGGAGAAGATCACCTACTACAAACAGATCTTGCAGGACGAGAACCTGGTGATCTCCATCATCCGCACCGAGTTCGAAGAGATCAAGGAGCAGTACGGCGATGACCGGCGCACCGAGATCATCGAGGCCGCCGACGAGATTCTGCCGGAAGACATGATCATCCAGGAGGACATGGTGGTCACCATTACCCACAAGGGGTACATCAAGCGCAACCCGGTGGAGATGTACCGCGCCCAGAAGAGGGGCGGCAAGGGGATCACCGGCACCAACACCGGCGAGGAGGACTTTGTCTGTCACCTCTTCCTCCCCTCCACCCACGACACCTTCCTCTTCTTCACCAACCACGGCAAGGTCTTCTGGCGCAAGGTCTACGAGATCCCCCTGGGCAGCCGCATTGCCAAGGGCAAGGCCATTGTCAACTTCCTGGAACTCACCGACAGCGAAAAGGTGGCCGCCATCCTGCCGGTGAAGAGTTTCTCCTGCGACTCCGGCGAGTGCTACATCATGATGGTCACCAAACTGGGGATCGTCAAGAAGACCCCGATCTCCGAGTTTAACCGGCCCATCCGCCGGGGCAAGATCGCCCTGACCATTCGCGAGGACGACGAGATCATCTCGGCGGTATTGACCAACGGCAACAACGACATCCTGTTGATCTCCAAGGATGGCAAGGCCGCCCGTTTTAACGAAAGCGATGTCCGCCCCATGGGCCGCACGGCCAGCGGCGTGCGCGGCATCAATCTGGAAGAGGGGAACATTGTGGTGGGCGTGGTGGTCTTGGACTCCGACTCCTCGGTGCTCACCGTCACCACCTTGGCCTGCAGCGGGGCGAGCCAGAGCGGGAAGGCGCCCGCGTAGTGCTCGACCAGGATCCCGAAGAAGCGCTCGATCGATCCGAGGAGCGCGCGATGGATCATGATCGGCCGGTGGTCGCGCGCGCCGTCCTCGCCCACGTAGGAGAGGTCGAAGCGCTCGGGCAGGGTGAAGTCGCACTGCACCGTGGCGCACTGCCAGC
>CAYSFY010000285.1:0-3304 GCA_964430285.1 uncultured Desulfobulbia bacterium | reverse complement strand
TGCCCTAGGTTCACCTTGATGAAGCCTGGCTCGATGGCCTTCTCGGGCTCGGAAGCGCTGAAGCCACCTTCCGGGCCAATGAGGAGAAGGACGTTCTCGGCGCCCCCCAGGTCCAGGTCATGGAGCGTTGCCGTGGTTTCGTTCTCCCAACAGATGATCTTGGTTGCGTACTCATCGGCGCGCGCGAGCAGTTGGGGCAAGTCGATACAAGGCGAACAGTGCATGGGGGTAGGGCGCTCGCATTGCTTGCACGCCTCCAGGGCAATGCGCTGCCAGCGGTAGATCTGATCAGGGGCGGGGCAAGTGATGGCGCAGTTTTGCGAGAGGATCGGCAACATGGCTTGGATCCCCAGTTCGGTGGCCTTTTGGATGATCAGATCCATTTTTTTGCCCTTGACCAAGGACTGGGCCACGCTGAGAAATGGCGGTTGTTCACGATGGTGATGGTGGGCCAGGATTTTTGTCTCCACCGTACTCTTGCCGATCTTGGTGATCTCTGCCTGGTAGACCCTGCCGCTACCGTCAAAAAGCTCAATGGTGTTTCCTGGCCTCAGCCTGAGGACCATGCCGATGTGACGGGCCTCCTGATCAGTAATCGTGGCGCTATCCTTGGTGATGTGACTTGGGTCTATGAAGAATCGCCGCATGGAGTTTCTGGTGGGGCTCGGGTTTTTGGAGAGTAGTGGACAGTTGAGCGGACCGTCCTAAGTCGTGAACTCGGTTAAGGGAAATTTGCTTGCGACTTCATCTATATAATAGATAGGCCCTGAAACAGGAGAGCGGTCCACTCATCTCTTGAGCGAGTGTGGCAAAGTGTAAGCCCCAAGTCACCGTAAACGTTTTTTATGGTATCGGTCTGGCTGCCGGTGAGGATGCCGGAGAGGACCACCCGGCCGCCAGGGGCAAGCCGCATGGCAATGGCCGGGGCCAGGAGGCTCAGGACATCCTGGGTGATGTTGGCGATGATCAGCTCAAAACGGCCGTCAATGGCACCAAGGTCACGAGGATCGATGGTCATGATCGAGTCCAGACGGTTCGTGCGGATATTATCGCTGGCAGCGCTCCGGGCGTCAATATCGTTGTCAAGGCCAATGACCTGTTCCGCCCCCAGCAGGGCGCAGTCCATCCCGAGAATGCCGGTGCCGGTGCCAATGTCCAGGACCGTCTTGGCGGGTTTAAGGGCAAAGGCATCTTCTATTAATAGTAGGGCGAGTTGGGTACTGGCGTGTAATCCGGTGCCAAAGGCCATGCCGGGGTCCATCTCCAGAACGATCTCATGGGGAAGTTTTTCGTACTCCTCCCACGAGGGTTTGATTACCAAACGCTCGGTCAACTTGAAGGGCTTGAAGTGTTTCTTCCAGTTCTGGTTCCAGTCCTCTTCAATAAGTAGCTCCTGCGCGTAGAGTGCGGGGCTTGAGGCGGGCAGCTTTTTGTTCAGCTCCTGCAAAAAGGCGTGAATTGTCAGGTCAATTTGATTAGGATTTGTCTCTGCCGATCTTGGCGAGGATGAAATTGCTTCCTCCGTAGGCAGATAGGCGATTATCTGTTCGCATTCGGTGGCAGGTTCACCATGGAAGCCGCTTATCTGCTCAATGCCATTGTTTGCGAGGTTCGCCAAGAAAGTGGCCACGGTCTCAGCATGGGCGGTTGGCACGGTGATGCTGATTTTATTCCAGCTCCGGGGGGGACGATGGTCGAAAGTTGTTTTCGGCATAGGGGCTCCATTATAAGGTATCTGTTTCCATGTGCACTGGAATTAGCACGGCAGACCATGACTCGTCAAGTAACGTGATCTCTTTTATGACACCAGAGCGCTTAAAAACCATATTATCTGAAGTTCAGGATGGTCAGCTATCCATTGAGGTGGCCCTCGAGATGATGAAGGGCTGGCCTTCCGAGGTCATTGATTGCGCCCATCTCGATCATCACCGGCGGCTGCGGACCGACATCCCCGAGGTCATCTATGGAGAGAACAAGACGGCCGAGCAGATCATAGCCATTGCCACGAGGATGTTGCACCATGGCTATGCGGTCATGGCCACCAGAGTGGATCCAGACAAGGCGACTCTGGTTCGCCATGTCCTCCCTGCCTTGATCTATCATGAAAAAGCACGGATGCTGGTGACGAATCATGAAGCGGTATTCGAGGATAAGGGGCGGGGCATGATCGCGGTCCTGGCCGCCGGCACCTCGGATATCCCAGTGGCGGAGGAGGCTAGCTTGACCGCTGTCGTTCTCGGACATCGGGTTGAAAAGGCCTATGATGTCGGGGTGGCCGGGATCCATCGTTTGTTCTCCCATAAAAGGATGCTTGACGATGCTACTGTGCTGGTGGTGGTGGCAGGCATGGAAGGGGCGCTACCCAGCGTGGTGGCTGGACTGGTGAACAAACCGATCATCGCGGTACCCACCAGTGTTGGCTATGGCACTGGGCTGGGAGGTGTTGCCGCTTTGATGGGAATGCTGAACTGCTGCGCGCCCGGGGTGGCGGTGGTGAATATTGATAATGGATTTGGTGCCGGCTGCATGGCAGCGGCGATCAATCGCCGGGACAAATAGCCTCATTGGGCTATTTGTAGTTGCCCGTGAGCCATACGATCAAGTAGGTTGTACGGCGGCAAGGGCGAGTGGGCATGTTGTCTCGCCGCAAAAAGTATCGTAATGGAAGGGAGATAGAAAAAAGGAGAAGTGGGGCAAAGAAAAGGGATTGACAAGGGGGAGGTAGTAGGCTAGATTGCCGCCTCCTGACCGGGAGCCAAGTTGCTCTGGTTGTTGAGAAAAAGATTAAAAATAAGTATTGACTGGCAGCGAGAGATTGAGTATAAAGTCGGGATGCCCGGGCGAACGAGCCTGGGTGGCTGAAGGGAATAGCCGGACGATCTTTGAAAACTGAATAGCAAAATAACGGGCCGAAGCAAAGAGTTTTAAGAAAGACAAGTAACCGATTTAATCGGTGAGAAGGATTTAAACTGGAGAGTTTGATCCTGGCTCAGAACGAACGCTGGCGGCGTGCTTAACACATGCAAGTCGAACGCGAAAGGGGACTTCGGTCCCCCGGTAGAGTGGCGCACGGGTGAGTAACGCGTAGATAATCTACCCCTGTATTTGGGATAACAATTCGAAAGGATTGCTAATACCGGATACACTTTTTCTTGCGCGAGCAGGAGGGAGGAAAGGTGACCTCTTCATGAAAGTTACTGTATAGGGATGAGTCTGCGTACCATTAGCTAGTAGGTAGGGTAAAAGCCTACCTAGGCGACGATGGTTAGCGGGTCTGAGAGGATGATCCGCCACACTGGAACTG
>CAYSFY010000284.1:2861-3482 GCA_964430285.1 uncultured Desulfobulbia bacterium | reverse complement strand
CCGCCGGAACAGCAGCCGGAACGAGCCGCCTTGCTGCCACTCCGTAAGGAGCTACAACTCTTCTGCAACCTGAGACCGGCCAAGGTCTTCAAGTCCTTGGTCGCCGCCTGCCCGCTTCGGCCCGACATCGTGGGTGACGGTTTCGACATCCTCTGCGTCCGCGAACTCACCGGCGGCATCTACTTTGGCCAGCCCAAGGGGCGCGAGGGCGAGGGAGCGAGCGAGAAGGCCTATGACACCATGGTCTACACCCGGGCCGAGATCGACCGCATCGCCCGCCGGGCCTTTGAGGCGGCGCGGGGCAGGAGAAAGCTCGTGACCTCGGTGGACAAGGCCAACGTCTTGACCACCATGGTCCTCTGGCGCCAGGTGGTGAAGGAGGTGGCGGTGGACTATCCCGATGTCACCCTAAACCACATCTACATCGACAACGCCACCATGCAACTGATCAAGAACCCCCACCAGTTCGACGTCATGCTCTGCGGCAACATGTTCGGCGACATCATCTCCGACGAATGCGCCATGCTCACCGGCTCCATGGGGCTATTGGCCTCGGCGAGCTTAAACGAGAGCGGCTTCGGCCTCTACGAACCGGCCGGCGGTTCGGCCCCGGATATCGCG
>CAYSFY010000284.1:0-2851 GCA_964430285.1 uncultured Desulfobulbia bacterium | reverse complement strand
AGGGCATAGCCAACCCCATCGCCCAGATCCTCTCCGCCGCCATGATGCTGCGCTACACCCTGCATGAGGAGGGCGCGGCCCTGTCCATTGAAAAGGCCATCGCCCAAGTCCTTGAGCAGGGTATCCACACCCCGGACATCGCCACCGACAAGGGCAAAAGCGTCGGCACCGTGGCCATGGGGGATGCCATTGTGGCAGCTCTCGCCTAAGGCGGTCCTGGCAGACCTTTCCACCCCATCCCGAGCCACCGTCACCCGCCGCCTTCACCTCGATTGCATTCGAGGTGAAGGCGGCGGGTGCCCCCAATCATCGTCGCCGTGACCCCTTTCGCCACTGAAGAACTCCATGCCGGCCTCTCCTCACCACACCCCGCTACCCGCCATTGCCCTCATCCGCGAGCGGGCACTGGCCTTTGTGAACGGCATCGACTGGTCAGCGAGCGCCGCTGGAGATGGGGAGCAACCCTGCGCCGCTGCCCCTGACCTCGCCATCATTGACCAACTCTGCGCCTGGTCCTTCAGCACGGACCGTCATGTGGCCCGGGCCGCCACCGCCGCCATCTTCACCACCATCATCGAGACCCTGTGCGACGCCTTCACCGCCCGTGGCGTTGCCCTGGCCAACCTGGTGCTGTGCCGCATCATCCACCATATCCGCACCCTACCCCAGGGGGCGGAACTCGACCAACAATTAAACCACTACGGCTTCACCACGGAACAGGCCATCCTCCACCGCTACCGGGCGATTAGCCACCCTACCCCGCTGCCCCCGGCACAGCTGGCACGGATCAAAAAGGTGATCATCCTCTCCCGGGTCACGGCCGGGGCCGACATCGCTATCACCAACGTCATCATCCACCGCCTGCGCCTGCGGCTGCCGACCACGGAGATGGTCCTGATCGGTCCGGCCCACCTCCCCGAGATCTTTGCCCAAGTCCTTCACTGCCGCCACCGCAGCTTCATCTACCACAACGACGGCACCCTCTTTGCCAAGATGACCTCCTGGCCCCGGCTGCTTGAACTCTGCCAAGAGGAGCAGGCAGGCTATGAAAGAGACGAGGTTCTGCTCATTGACCCGGACACCAGACTCACCCAGCTGGGACTCCTGCCCTTGGCGCCGGACACCTCGACCCGCTACTTCCCCTCCCGTGGCATGCAGCCCCAAGGCCAAGAGGGCCACAACCTCTCCGCCCTTGCCAACCAGTGGCTCAACCTGCTGCTGGACGAAGAGGTGGCCTGTTGCCCCAAACTGGTCTTCCACACCCAAGGCGAGGGCTACCACACCTTCTGCCGGCGGCTGCACGCAGCAGGGTGCCGCTTGCTGGTGGTGATCAATTTCGGGGTGGGTAATGACCAGCGCAAAAAGGTGCACGGCACCTTTGAAGAGGACCTGATCCAGGCCCTCCTGGCCATGCCCGGCACCATCGTTATCCTGGATACCGGCCGCGGCGTGCGAAAAGGGCAGTGGATCGCGGACCACCTGGCCCGGATCCGCCAGCAGGGGTGGAACGCCGCCTGCCTGACCCAGGCCGAGATCACCAACAGCACCATCGCCTTTGACCACGGCCTCATCATCTTCCAAGGCTCCCTTGGGGCCTTGGGTAAGATGATTGATGCGGCAGACGGCTTTATCGGGTATGATTCATGCGGTCAACATCTGGCGGCAGCCACCAGTACCCCCTCGGTGATCGTCTTTGCCGGCGCGCCGTCGCCGCGCTTTATTGAACGCTGGTCCCCGAACACCCCGGCCAGTCTAACCATCCCCATTGCCAACCAGGAGATGACCCCCCAGGCCATCAGCCGGCTGATCGAACAGATTACCCAAGCCGTGGCGGAGCTCCAGAAAAAAAAAGGCTGAAGGCTGTTAGTCTATAGACTGTTAGCAATAGCGAAACGGAATATTATGCACAGGATTGGACCGTCGGATGGTCCGTTCTTTCACCTAACATCCTAAAGCCTACAGCCTAAACAACCTCACACAACCATGCCATCGAAGATAAAAGCACGCCTCAAGGAGGCCATCAACGCCTTTGCCAAGGTCAATATCCTGGTGATCGGCGACCTGATCGTCGATCACTTCATCTGGGGGACGGTATCCCGTATCTCCCCCGAGGCCCCGGTGCCGGTAGTCAACGTCACCCATGACAACCTGCTGCTGGGCGGCTCGGCCAACGTCCTGCACAACATCTTCGGCCTCTCCGCCCGGGCCGCGATCTGTGGGGTGATCGGCCATGACGCCATGGGGGACCACCTCCTCTCCCTGATCAGGGCACTCCCCTCCTCCACCGCCGGCATCATCCGCCTGGATGACCGCCCCACCACCATCAAGACCAGGATCGTGGCCCAGGGCCAGCAGGTGGTCCGTTTCGACCGGGAGTCCACCGGCGGGGTGGATGGCCAAGGGCTTATCGCCATCCAACAGTTTATCGACCAGCACCTGTCGGAGTTTCAGGCCGTCATTGTCTCCGACTACGCCAAGGGGATCATCACCCCGGCCCTGATGGACCACCTGCGCGAGCGCCTGCGCCTCCACCCCGGGATCCCCTTGATCATCGACCCCAAGCCTTGCCAACTCGAACGCTTCCACGGGGCGACCATCATCACCCCCAACCAGCACGAGGCGGAACAGCTCTCCGGCATCCGCATCACCGATCATGCCTCCCTGTTGGCCGTAGGCGAAAAGCTGCTGGTGGACCTCGATAGTCAGGCCGTGCTCATCACCCGGGGCGAGGCCGGCATGGCCATCTTTGAGCGGGGCAAGCCGCTGATCACCATCCCCACCGTGGCCAAGGAGGTCTTTGACGTCACCGGCGCCGGCGACACCGTCATCGCCACCCTGGCCCTGGGCCTCT
>CAYSFY010000283.1:443-3556 GCA_964430285.1 uncultured Desulfobulbia bacterium | reverse complement strand
ACTCACCGGCGAGCGCAAGAGTGACCTGGTAGCAGCCTGGATCGACTCCCTGCGCAAACAGGCGCGGATCACCATCAACGAACAACTGCTTTAATTTCCGGTAGCAAACGGAGGGGCACGCGATTCTTCTTCGGCGTCACCCCTCCCGCTTCCGCCCCCAGAGTGGGTCCTCGCCAAAGCGATCCAACCACCACTCCTCCGGGTCCATGGCCGCCGAGGATGCATCCCCCGGGGTCAAGGGGATGCGCACGGTGGCGCAGTACTCAAGGAGCAGGGCATAGGCGGCGTTGATCTCCTGCATGCGCACCTTCTCCGCCGCCAGGGAGAGGTCAGGGTGCAGGAGCTTGGCAAGCTTACGGTAGCTGGCCCTGATCTCCTGCATGGAGGCCTGATCCCCTAAGCCCAGCCGTTCCTTGGCCGCCAGGATCTCTTGCCACTTCCGCGTCATCTCCCCTCATCACCAGCCGTTGTTGTCGCGATATCTTGGTCACGGCGCGACGGCCCCACTTGCCGCACCCCCATCACCGTTTGTCCGCCCTCTTCCTGATGCTGTTCTCCTCATGCTTGATGAGGCGTCGAATATTTTCGGCATGCTTCAGCCAGATCAGCACGGCAATCACCGCTGCCAGGTAGGTCTTATACCCCGGACCCTCCAACAGATAGACCAACAGCGGCATCAAGGCCGCGGCCAGCAGAGAGCCCAGGGAGACATACCCCCAGACCCTGACCACCGCCACGAAGACCACGATGCAGAGGGCCACCGCCAGCGGCTGCACATAGAAGAAGATACCCAAGGCCGTGGCCACCCCCTTGCCCCCCTTGAATTTGAGATAGAGGGGGTAGAGGTGCCCCAGAAAGGCGGCGCCGCCGGTGGCCGCCACCCAGAACTGGGCCATGGGTTGCCCATCCAGCAGCTTGGCCGCGGCCATCATGGGGAGCACGGCCTTGCCGGCATCGGCCAACAGGGTGATGGCCCCCATCTTCTTGCCCAGCAAGCGGTTGACGTTGGTGGCCCCGATATTGCCACTGCCCGCCTGACGGACATCGATACCCAGCGCCTTCCCCAGGACTAGGCCAAAGGGGATGGAGCCAATCAAATAGCCGACAACCACAAAGAGATATCCCATAGCGCACCATTATATTGATTAGAGAACCGTAACTACTCAGGAGCCGGTAGTAACGGATGAGCGGTTAACGGGTGATGGCCAAAACTACCATGATCATGGTAGAGTGCATTTCGACACTCCCGAGACAACAATGATGGAATCGCAAAAAGTCGTGAAGCTGACCATCTGCCAATGTAATTTCAATATGGTACAGGGACGTGCCAGCGGCGGTTGAGCTGTATTTGCGAAACCGTCAAAAACGGAGCACCCGGTAAACGCGGGTGACATCCCGTTACCCTCTGGCTATCGCCATCAACCTGTTACCCTTACCCTTTCCTCACCTAGTTACCCTATTTGACCAAAATTCGCGACTAGGAAAGCACCCCTTCCCCCATGGAGGCCGCATCCGACCATGCCCCACGATCAAGAGTTCATGCACGAGGCCATTCGCTTGGCCACCACCAAGATGCACGAGGGGCATGGCGGCCCTTTCGGGGCGGTTATTGTCCGGGAGGGGAGCATCATCGCCCGGGGCTTCAACCGGGTGACCTCAACGCTGGACCCCAGCGCCCATGCCGAGATCGACGCCATCCGCAAGGCCTGCCAACAGCTCGGCACCTTTCAGCTTATCGGCTGCGAGATCTTCATCAACTGCGAGCCCTGTCCCATGTGCCTGGCCGCCCTCTACTGGGCCGGGATCGCACGCATCACCTATGCCGCCACCCGCAAGGATGCCGCGGCCATTGGCTTTGCCGATGACCTGATCTATGACGAGATCGCTCTCCCCCCCCACGCCCGCCGCCTGCCCATGGTCCAACTGATGAGGGCAGAGGCCCTGCCGGGCTTGGCGGCATGGCAGGAGTATGCGGAAAAAATCCCCTATTGATAAAAAAAATCGCCTCTTTGACCTAAGTCAACGTTTCCCCCTGCCGGACCTGCTATGATGCAAGCCAGTGAACAACAATCCAGCCCATTCCCGGGCATCAATACTTTTCAAGGAGGAACCATCATGTTTTGTAACCAATGTGAACAAACCGCCAAAGGCATCACCTGCTCCACCATCGGCGTCTGTGGCAAGACCGCCCAAGTCGCTGACCTCCAAGACCTGCTGATCCATGCGGTGCAGGGGTTAAGCCTCTACGCCCACACCGCTCGCCAGCACGGCATGGTGGATGGCGAGACCAACTTCTTCACCTGCGAGGCCGTGTTCTCGACCCTGACCAATGTTAACTTCGACCCCGACCGTCTGGTCCTGTTGATCAACAAGGCCGTGGAACTGCGTCAAGCCATGGCGGCCAGACTCAAGGCTGCGGGTGTCAGCGTATCCTTCAGTGAGGCGGCGGCCAATTTCATCCCGGCCACCGATATGGCCGACCTCTATGCCCAGGGCGAGGGGGTCACCCCGGCCTCGGACACCACTGAAAATCCGGACATCCTCTCTCTCAAGCAGATCCTGCTCTACGGTCTGAAAGGGGTGGCGGCCTACGCCGACCACGCCAAGATCCTCGGCCAAGAGGATGACCTGGTCTACGCCTTCATGCACGAGGCCTTGGCCACCATCCTCCGCCACGACCTTGGCCTGGAGCAATGGGTGGCCATGGTGTTGAAATGCGGCGAGGTCAATCTCAGGGCCATGGAGTTGTTGGACGCCGGTAATACCGGCACCTTCGGTCATCCGGTGCCCACCAGCGTCCCCCTGGGCGCTACCAAGGGCCACGCCATCCTGGTCTCGGGCCATGACCTGAAGGACCTCTCCGAGGTCCTGAAACAGACCGAAGGTAAGGGGATCAACGTCTACACCCACGGCGAGATGCTCCCCTGCCACGGCTACCCGGAGTTAAAGAAATTCCCTCACTTCCACGGCCACTACGGCACTGCCTGGCAGAATCAGGGCAAGGAGTTTGCGGAGTTCCCGGGCGCCATTGTCATGACCACCAACTGCATCCAGAAGCCGAAAGAGATCTATAGCGCCAACCTGTTCACCACCGGCCTGGTGGCCTGGCCCGG
>CAYSFY010000283.1:0-433 GCA_964430285.1 uncultured Desulfobulbia bacterium | reverse complement strand
TGTCAAGAATGGCGACTTCAGCGCGGTGATCGCCAAGGCCCTGACCCTGCCCGGCTTTAGCGAGGATACCGATAAAGGCTCGGTGATGGTGGGTTTTGCCAGGAATACGGTGTTGTCGGTGGCCGACAAGGTGATCGGCGCGGTCAAGAACAAGGACATCCGCCACTTCTTCCTGGTGGCCGGTTGCGACGGCGCCAAGCCCGGCCGCAACTACTACACCGAGTTCGTCGAGCAGGTGCCCAAGGACTGCATGGTGCTGACCCTGGCCTGCGGCAAGTTCCGCTTCTTTGACCAACAGCTCGGCACCATCGGCGGCATCCCGCGACTGCTGGACATCGGGCAGTGCAACGACGCCTACTCCGCCATCAAGATCGCCGGCGCCCTGGCCGGGGCCTTTAACTGCGGGGTCAACGACCTGCCCCTGTCCATGGTC
>CAYSFY010000282.1:0-3569 GCA_964430285.1 uncultured Desulfobulbia bacterium | reverse complement strand
CCCCAGCACCACCTCCCGATAGTCGGTGATGCCGTCCCCGTCGCTGTCCTCATTGACATCGTCCCGCAGGGGGTCGAAGTGCAAACGACGCTCCTCGCCGTCACTCACCCCGTCGCCATCGGTGTCGGCATGCAAGGGGTCGGTCTCGTCCATATCCTTGACCCCGTTCCGGTTCTCATCCTCCTCGCCGTCCAGCAGGCCGTCGCGGTCGGTGTCCGCAACATCCAAGTCGCTCCCCAGGGTCAACTCAACACCATTGTTCAAGCCGTCGTTGTCCAGGTCCTCGGCCAGGTCGGCCACGCCATCATCATCGCTGTCACTCTCCATGGGATTTAGCCCCAGGCGGACCTCCACCTGGTTGCTCAGACCATCCCCATCGTGATCCCCGTCCTTATAAAGATAGACAAAGTCAATGGCGTTGCCCACGGAGATGGGTGCGCCTTGATAGGTGCCGGAGAGGGTCAGACCGACCACGCTACCATCGGCCACACCCAGGACGGCAGCGGCAGGCACCACGAATCTACCGGAGCCCCACTGGAAGGGGACCTCCAGGCCACCAACCAGCGCCTTGCCGTCACCAATGGCCGTGCGCTCAATACCCCCGTGGAACACCACCCCCACGTGCAACGTGCTCCCCTCCAAGGCATAGGGGATAGCCAGGGGCAGCATCTCCACCTGCACCTCTTGGCCGCAGACCAGACCCCGTTGCGCCAAGACCGGGTCCCCGGCTGCCAAACCGACCAGACTCGACGCACCGGTGTCGTACTCGTAACACCGGCCGCGTTCCGCCTCCCCATGGAGGGTGAAGATGACCTGATCGCCGTTCACCGCCAGATTGCCCGGGATGCCTGTGTCGGCGAGGGACAGGGCCAGGGCCGAACCCACCCACGTGTCCCGCACCGCTTCCGTGAAGGTAAAGGTGATCCGGGGCGCCAGCGCATCGAAAGAGGCGTGGTCGATGGCCGGTGCTCGCTTGACAAAGGGCAGGACCATCCCGGCCGCGGCATCGAAGCCCTCGGGTACCGGGTTGATCGCCTGCACGGCAAGCTCGACCGCCTCCACCACGCTATCGCTGACCGGAAACTCCGCCCGGCCCCGGATCAGGGCCAGATTGACATCCCCGGCATGGCCGGCGCTCACCGCGCTGCCGGAGAGGGAGACATCGACGTTGAAATTCATATCCCGGGTCTCGCCCTGGGCATCCTGTTGGCTTGCGACCACATTGCCGTAGCGATCCACCACTGCCAGGCGAATCGTCGCCACCTCGCCCACCTCCAGGGCCTCAGGATCCCCCGGCACCAGATTGGTCCGCCCGACTTCCGTAAAATTGAGTCCGGCAGCCGGCCCCGGCAGGACATCCAGGGCCAGCTGCGTGACCTCGACCGGCATACTCGCCGGATCATGATCCTGATCATAGAGGGCGCGCAACCTGCTCCCCTCGGGGAAGCGGATCTTCGCTGGATAGCGGCCAACAACCTCGCCGGCGGAGAGCACCACCGTCGCCATGCCGTTGACCAAGGCCACCGTGGCCTGTTCGCCAAAAATCCCTGCCGCGCCAGCCAGGGGGGCAACCACCAGGTTGTCCGCAAAACCGAAATGGAACCCCAGCGCCTCCAGCCGCAGGATGACGGTGTCCTTGGCATGGCCATTAAAATTACCTGCCGCGTCGTAGGCGCGGATGGTCAAGGTATAGACTTCGCCGGCCACCGCTGGCCCAACGTAGTCGAGAAGCAGATGGTCCACCGCGCCCGGCAGGACCTCTAAACCATGAAAGGCCCTGATCGTGCCCTGACCGCTTACCGAGGCCATGATCCGGTATTGCCCGGCGGCACGGCGGGTATTGAAGGCCATCTCCGCGTACCCGTTGCCATCGGTGATCGATTCACCCAAGGAAAGATTGTTGGCGCCAGGCCCGCTCACGATGCTCCACTGGATCGTCTGGCCCGGAACCACCCGGCCTGCGGAGTCCACGGCCCGGATCCCCAGCAGCGGCATCTCCCCCGACTCCACGAAGAGCGGGTTGATGCCCCCGGCCTTCTCCACGAAACGGATCTCATTACTGCGCTGGGTGAGGGAGACGGTATGGACCGCACTGTCGCCGACCTGCCCCAGTTCATCCATCAGCCGGACAAGAAGACGCATCTCGGTGCCCAGTTCCTCGGTCTTGGGGGTAGGGATGGATGCCCGATAGATCTCCTGGCCGCTCCCGCGATAGAGCTCGCGCTCGCTCCCGGTGGTGATATCGATGATGGAGAGGGTCACGCCCTGATAACCGCCGTCATCGGCGGCAGCCACGCCGTCCACCGAGACCTTGAGCGTGGAGTTGAAAATGCCATGGTCAGGCGCTTGAATTTGCACCCCTGCCGCGTCTGGCGCCAGGTCCGGGGACACGGTCACCGTCTCGGTGTGGTCCGCCAACTGACCCTTATTGTCAAAGACCCTGACCTGGAGCGGCTCGGTGACGGCAGAGCCGACCCTGGGCGAACGTGGGTCCTTGATCTCGAAGAGGGCCTGGGCAGTCGGGCCATTGACCGCCTGGGTGATGGTGCTCCCATGCCAGGAGAGTTCAATCCGGCTCAACCCCAGGTCATCAATGGCATCCACCCTGACCGTAAACCTGCCTTGCTCCCTAACCCCGCCGGCAGGGGTCACGCTGACCCCGGCCACGGCAGGGAGGTTGTCCTCGGCGACCGTGTAGCTCCACGTTACCGACCCCGCCGGCAGGGTGTTGCCGGCCCGATCCTGGAGGGTGATCCCGTAGGTGATGGTGCCGGAAGGGGGCGCGACTTCACGATGACGCAGCTCCCCGTTGGCGAAAGCGGCCGCGACCATGACATTGTCCCGGGAGAGCAGGGCCTGACGGATACCGCTCTCCGCGTCATTGACCTCCACCACCACGGTAAAGGGCTGACCTGCCACCGGGTTACCGTCCTTCAAGGTCCCTTCCAAGCGGTAGACAGGGGCAGCCGGCGCCACCAGATCGTCCTGGCGGTTCACCGCAACGACCTGGGACTCGGCCCTATTGCCGTACTCGTCAATGGCCCTGGCCTTGAAAAAGAGGGTGCCGCTCGCGGTATTGCGGTTGATCTGATAGATGGGGCCATAGTGCTTGCCGATGAGGGCGAAGGGGCCATCCACGGCCGAGGCTTGGTAGAACTCCACCAGGGCAATGGCCCGGCTGCTGCCCAGGACCTGGGCCGCGAGTTCCAGGGCACCGGGTTGGTAGCGGCCCGCCGCCGTCAGCGCCACGCTCATGGGGTTGGCGGGCAGGCCCTCGCCCTGGAGGACCAGGGTCCTGGCCTCGGAGCCGCGCACCTCGCCCCACACACTCTCCACCTGGGCCTTGATGGTAAAGGGCTGGCCATTCCGCAACTTGGCCGGGGTCGCCGCCCTGGCCGTGAACGGTGCCTCGGTGAGCAGGGCAACGGTCTCGCCCTCGATCTCGTAACGGACCGCGTTCACGCCGCTGGTATCGGCAAGGCTTACGGGGATCGACTGGGTCTGGGTGAAGACCGTGTTGGCCATCGGGGCATAGAGGGCCGGCCCGGAGCGCATAGTCTGGGGCGACA
>CAYSFY010000281.1:2233-3600 GCA_964430285.1 uncultured Desulfobulbia bacterium | reverse complement strand
CCTGGCCACGGACCGCTTCCACCTGGTCACCACCACGGATGAGTTGGCCGCCATGGTCACGACCTTGGCCCAAGCCCCCTATCTGGTCATCGACACCGAGACCACCGGCCTTGACACCCTGACCGCCGAATTGGTGGGTATCTCCCTCTGTGGGTGTGGTGCAGCCCCCGGCACCCTTGCCAAGGACCCGGGCGCTACGCCTCCCTCACCCCTGCCCACCCCCGCTGGCGGGGACGGGGGCGCTACGGAAGGTGCCGATGAGAGGGCATGGTACCTGCCCATCTCCCATCACGATGCAACGGGCCACGCCTGCCCCGGCCAGCTCCCCCTGGAGCAGATCGCCCGGGCCATCGCCCCCTTGCTGTCAGACCCCAAGCTGCCCAAGATCGGCCACAACCTCAAGTACGACTACGCCATCCTGGCGCGGCACGGGCTCGAACTGGTCGGCCCCCTGTGGGACACCATGATTGCCTCCTACCTGTTGGAACCGAACCGGCGCAGCCACAAGCTGGACACCCTGGCCGCCGAACTCCTCGCCGTCCGCATGACCACCTTTGCCGAGGTGACCGGCGACATCCCTACCCCCGACTGCTTCCGCTTTGTCGCCCCCGAGGCGGCCAAGAATTACTCCTGCGAGGACGTCATCGCGGCGAGTCGGCTGTGGCGCCTCTTTGAACCGCGCCTGGATGCCCTCAGGCTGTGGCCCCTGTTCAGCCACGTGGAGACCCCGCTGATCCCCATCCTGGCGGAGATGGAGCGCCAAGGGATCCTCATCGACTGCGCCCAGCTCCAGACCCTGGCCAGCGAGCTTAGCCAGCAGATCAAGGGCCTTGAAGAAAAGATCATATCCTGGACCGGGCCATTCAACATCAACTCCCCCAAGCAACTGGCCGAAGTGCTGTTCGACAAGATGGGCCTGCCCCACGGCCGCAAGACCAAGACCGGCTACTCCACCGACAGCGGCGTCCTGGAGAAGCTGGCCGCCACCCACGAACTGCCGCGGTTGGTGATCGAGCACCGCAATTTAAGCAAACTGAAATCCACTTACGTGGACAAGCTGCCGGCCCTGGTCCACCCCTTGACCGGCAGGCTGCACACCAGCTTCAACCAGACGGTCGCCGCCACCGGCCGCCTGAGCAGCAGCGAGCCCAACCTGCAGAACATCCCCATCCGCACCGTGGAGGGCCAACGCATCAGGGCCGCCTTCATCCCGGCCCCGGGCCACCAGTTCCTGGCCGCCGACTACTCCCAGATCGACCTCCGGGTCCTGGCCCACTACTCGGGTGATCCGGCCCTGGTGGCGGCCTTTTGCAGCGGCGAGGACATCCACCGGCAGCTCATCGCGGGGGACTAGGGTCTAGGGTATA
>CAYSFY010000281.1:0-2223 GCA_964430285.1 uncultured Desulfobulbia bacterium | reverse complement strand
CACCGCCTTCCGCGCAGGCCAGGACGTTCACAACCAGACCGCGGCCGAGATCTTTCGCATCAACCCCGGCCAGGTCACCGGCGAGATGCGGCGCATCGCCAAGAGCATCAACTTCGGCATCGTCTACGGCATGGGGGCCTTTGGCCTCTCGGAGCAGCTGCACATCAGCCGCAAGGAGGCGGCAAGCTTCATCGATCGCTACTTTGAGCACTTTGTCGGGGTCAAGGCCTTCATGGAGCAGATCATCGCCCAAGCCCGCCGCGACGGCTTCGTCACCACCCTCTTGGGCCGCAGGCGGGACCTCCCCGAGATCAACGGCATGAACAAAAACCTGCGCGAGTTTGCCGAGCGCACCGCCCTGAACACCCCCATCCAGGGGAGCGCCGCCGACATCATCAAATTGGCCATGATCAAGGTGCACCAACGCCTGCACAGCCAAGGGCTTCAGGCCAAGGTCCTGCTCCAGATCCACGACGAATTGGTGATCGAGACCCCGGATGGTGAGATCGAGGAGACCCGCGCCCTGGTCAAGGAGGCCATGGAGACGGCCCTGGACCTGAGCGTACCACTCCTGGTGAACATCGTGGTGAGTGCAAATTTGGGTAAGGTGTGATGGTGCAAATCCGCCCCGGATGACCCAATAATCTATTGACTGGCACCAACAAACATCGTAGGATACAGCATTTTTTTGATACCCTGGCCAGAGGACGGCACCATTTTCCTACCAGAACAATTCATCCACAAAGGAAACCATCATGCTTGGTCTGTTTCGTAGAAAGGCACAATCCCCCACCATCCAAGCCACCATTGTCATCATCATCCTAGTCTTTATCTTCTGGGGGGTAGGCCGTAATGACTCGAACAAGGCCTTGAATGCCGTGGCCATGGTCAACGATGAGCCCATCACCGTGCGGGACTACCAAAAACAGTACGAGCAGACCATGAACGGCCTGCGCGACCAGCTAGGCGGCTCCATCCCCAGCGGGCTCTTGGAAACGCTCAACATCAAGAAACAGGTCGTGGACAAGCTGATCCAATCGGCCCTCATGCGCCAGGGCGCGGCCAAGATCGGTCTCTATGTCAGCGACCAGGAGTTGCAAAACTCCATCAAGGATATGGAGGCCTTCAAGAACAACGGCATCTTTGACGTTGGCCAATACGAACAGATCTTGGCCGGCTCGCGGATGACCGTCTCTCAATTTGAAACGAGCATGCGCTATGACCTGCTCGCTGCCAAGGTCTTGGACCACCTGGGCCGTTTTGGTCATGTCTCTCCGGCCGCCTTGAAGGACATCTTTGCCTATCAGTTCCAGGGGAGCAAACTCGACTACGTTACCTTCAGCGCCGATGCCTTCAGCGCCAAGGTTGACAAGACGGATGCCAAGCTCACCGCCTTCTTCGATGCCAACAAGGCCAAATACCAATCCGCCCCCCAGGTCAAGATCAAGTATCTCCAGTTCGCCTCTGCCGATTTCACCAAGGATGCGGCCCCCAGCGATGAGGCGATCGCCCAGTACTATCAGAACAATATCGCCAGATACAACCTGCCGGAGCGCCGTCAGGCCCGGCATATCCTGATCAAATCAGCCACCTCCGCCAGCGCCGAGGAGAAGGCGGCCAGTCGTAAACAGATCGAGGAGATCGCCGCCAAGATCAAGGGGGGCGAGGATTTCGCCACCCTGGCCAAGGAGCGTTCCGAAGACACCAGTGCCAAGCAGGGCGGCGATCTCGGACTCTTTGGCCGCGGCCAGATGGTCAAGCCCTTTGAAGACGCGGTCTTTGCCATGAAAGAGGGTCAAGTCAGCGACATCGTCGAGACCCCCTTTGGTCTGCACCTGATTAAGTTGGAGAAAATCGTCGCCGCCAAGGTTCAGCCTGCGGACGAGGTCAAGGAGAGCATTGCCAAGCAGCTGACCACCGATGCCGCCAAGGCCAAGGCCTTTGAGGCGGTCAACGGGGCCTACGAGCAGATCATCGTCGCCGGCAGCCTGGGCAAGTACGCCGAGAGCCAGGCCAACGCGATGAATGGCGCCATCATCAGCAGCGAGCTGTTCACCCAAACGAATCCGCCCAAGGAGCTCCAGGCCTTACCGGAACTGGTCAATGCCGCCTTCGCGCTGAATAAGGGAGAGCTCTCCTCGATCATTGAGACCAGCCAGGGGTATGCCTTCATCCTGGTGGACGACAAGATCCCGCCGGCCCAAGAGGAGTTGGCCCAGGTCC
>CAYSFY010000280.1:3443-3655 GCA_964430285.1 uncultured Desulfobulbia bacterium | reverse complement strand
GACGCCATCAATGCCGTGGCCTGTGCCCTGGAGATGGGGGCTGCGGTGGAGGCCATGAACCTGACTAAAACTTCGCGAGCGGCTCCGCGGGTCCAGGTCAGGATTGGGGTCAATACCGGCGTGTTGGTGGCCGGCTGTGTGGGCAATGATCAACGTCTGGAGTATACGGTGCTGGGGGATACGGTAAATATCGCCTCACGGCTGGAGAGCAT
>CAYSFY010000280.1:251-3433 GCA_964430285.1 uncultured Desulfobulbia bacterium | reverse complement strand
GACCTGCCGTCCCAGGCCGGGGATCGAGATTGGCGACTTTATGTCAGCGAGGCGACTTGGCAACTGGTGGGTGATCGATTTGTCGGCGAACATGTCGGCAGGATGGAGTTGAAAGGTAAGAGTCGCCGGGTGGATGTCTATGATGTCTTGAGCACCATCATAAAGGAGGGGGGATGAGAAGAGCCATGACAGGTGCTTTGTTGCTGCTGGTGGGCGGGCTTTCTGCCGCTGGTTGGGCAATGGCGGCAGGGGGTAGGCAACCAGTGACCACGGAGACAGCGCAGTCCAGGATTGAATACCATCCGCCCAAGAGGGGGAAGCCCGGTGTCCGCATCGGCGGCGGCAGCAGGGGGGAGGGAGGGCAAACAGTGGCCCTTGCCGCCATCGTGCCGGACCACGTGGCCTTGAGCGCCACGGCCACCCCTGCCCTCTGTTGGCATCAGTCCGAGCCCACGACCCACACCAGGGTCTTGGTGTTGGATGATGGTCAGGGGGTCAAGCCCGTGTTGGAGCAGGAGGTCGACCAACCCAACCGGGCCGGGATCCAGTGTGTGGGGCTTGCGCGTATTGGCGTCACCCTTAAACCGGAGATTGAGTACGATTGGTTTATCGTGGCCATTAACGATCCGACCCAGCGCTCCAAGGATGTGGTTAGTGGCGGCGCGGTGATGTTCAAGGCCCCATCGCCCGAACTGGCAGGGAAGATCAAGGGGCGCGACGACCATGACCTTCCTCCCCTGTGGGCGGCCAGTGGTTACTGGTATGATGCCGTTGTCGCCGTGATGACGGGTCTGACCGAGCAAGCGGCTGATCCGCGGTATCAAGAGATGAAGGGGGCGTTGCTCCGGCAAGCGGGCCTGCCGGCCTTTTGATTTGTGCCGAAAAAGAGAGGGCAGGCCACGTTGTTGTTTGGCAGATGGCGGGGTGATGGGGTATGCTGCCTCTCCAGGCAGGGGGGAGGAGCGAAACAACAATTAACAGTGGAGACACGGGATGAAAAAGGGGGCGGTCTTTCTGGATCGGGATGGGACCATTAACGAGCAGATGGGCTATATCAATCACCTGAGCAGGTTTCATCTCCTGCCTGGGGTGGCTGCCGCCATCAGGCAGTTGAACGAACAGGCGGTGCCGGTCTTTGTGGTCACCAACCAGTCGGGAGTGGCCCGGGGCTATTTCCCCGAGACCCTGCTGGAGGAGGTTCACGCAGTCATGAGCCAACGCTTGCTGGACGAGGGGGCCAGGCTCGATGGGGTCTATGTCTGCCCCCATCACCCGGAAGGGCGGGAGGAGCGTTACCGCCAGGCGTGCCAATGCCGCAAGCCGCGACCGGGCCTCTTTCTTCAGGCAGCCAGCGAGCATGGGGTGGATCTGACTCGCTCCTATGTCGTTGGTGATCGCTGGTCGGACTTGAAGGCCGCTGCCGCCTGTGGGGCAAGAGGGGTACTGGTGCTGACCGGCTATGGCCGGGGCGACTATCAGTTCATCGGGCCCACGCAGACGGTGCAGCCGAGTCATGTGGCGGAGGATCTCATGGGGGCGGTCCGCTGGATTCTCAAGGAGATGGCATGAGTCCCAAAAAATTGGCATCATGCTGATATGCTATTTGCAATTCGCAAAGGGATGCGATAAGCTTTTTGCAATTATTAAGCAGCCTTTCCTCCGTACGTCCCCCCCCTCACGGGACTTTCCGGAGGTCAAGTCCAAAAAAGGAGAATGGATATGTCTACATTTGTACCAAGATTTTTGCGGTGGGCGAAGGGTTGCGCACTGCTCCTGGTCGGCGGGAGTGTGTTGGGGTTTTGTTTTGTCCCGGTGGCCTCTGCCGAGGAGAGAGGAGAGCTCTGTGCCGAATGTCATGAGCCGGCGCAGATCGCTAGTTTTAACACCTCTTTCCACGCCAAAATTTGGCAGGGTGAAAACGAGTGCCAATCCTGCCATGGGGATATCGAAAAACACCTTGAGGGTCAATCCAAGGACACGGTGATCTCTTTTAGTAAAGACGGCGGACGCACCGCCGAGGAACTGAGCCGTCAGTGCCTTGGCTGCCATGTGAAATCGGCCAAGTTAAGCATGTGGGACATGGGGGCGCACCAGAAAAATGATGTCGCCTGTACTGCCTGCCATGGGATCCATCAACCCCGTGCCACCGTCAATGCACCGGAAGTCTGCTTCGGCTGTCACCGGGAGGTCCGTGCCGATGTGAACAAGATCTCCCACCACCCCATTGTTGAAGGCAAGGTGACCTGTTCCGATTGCCATAATCCCCATGGCACCCTTGCCCCTCACATGATCACGGCCGAGAATACCAACCAGCTCTGTTACCAGTGCCATGCCGACAAGCGTGGCCCCTTTGTCTGGCAGCACCCCCCGGTGGAAGAGGATTGCATGATCTGTCATACCCCCCATGGGAGTCGTCATGAGACACTGTTGGTGGAGAAGGTGGTCACCCTGTGTCAGAACTGCCATGACGACGCGCTGTTCCATGACTCTTTGGCCTTCACCGCGGACAACGGCTTCGCTGGCACACAGCCGGCCAGCAACAAAAGCCGTTTTGTCGGCCGGGCATGTCTGGAGTGCCACCATGCCATCCATGGTTCCGCTAATTTCCGTAAAACTCCCCTGAGCCGATAAAGGAGGCAGGTAATGAGAAAGAGAATCTATTCTGTAGTTATGCTGCTGTCCCTTGCCGTGCCGGGCGTGGTGTCGGCGGCTGAAGAGGTGAAGACGGAGTTCTCCGGCAATGTGGAACTTGGCATCCGCGGAGTCGATAACCATCATGATAGCGCTAGCTTTCAGGAGTTCCGTACCATGGAGGACAGTCTCTTTGGTCAGGTGCAGCTGGATGCCCTGAAGGGGGCCTATCATTTTCAATTCGAGGCGGAAGATCCTGGCAAGGAGGATCAGTCGTATCAGCTGCACGGCGGCAACTACGGTATGTTCAAATACCAATTTGAGTACCAAGAGATGCCGCACAACTATACCTTTGACGCCATCACCCCGGCGACCGGGATCGGCAGTAGCTATATACAATTTCCTGCTACTGTACCTGCTCCACCCCCTGCCGCTTGGAACACCTTTGATTATTCGGTAGAGCACAAGCGGTACGGTGGCGAAGTCGAGGTGTCATTGAAATCGCCTTTCTATGTCAATGTCGGGGCCGACAAACAAGAACAAGATGGCCT
>CAYSFY010000280.1:0-241 GCA_964430285.1 uncultured Desulfobulbia bacterium | reverse complement strand
TACAGTGTCCGGCTGCCCGCCGAGGTGCCGGAGCCAATCGCCAACACCACCGATAACTTGCATCTGCAGGGCGGCTACCTGGGGGACTCCTTGACCGCTTCCGTCAGCGGTTCGTTAAGTTCCTTTACCAACGATCACAAGTATATGTTGTGGGACTTTCCGGGTGGTGGCAGCACAGACCTTACCGTATTCTCACCGGATAACGACTACAGCAAGCTGGGAGCCGATCTTAGCTGGCGGG
>CAYSFY010000279.1:2994-3693 GCA_964430285.1 uncultured Desulfobulbia bacterium | reverse complement strand
GCGCTTCGCCGCATCCCACGCCCAGGCGGTGACCAGCGCCTTGCCGGCCGCGTTCAGGCTGCTGCCCAGGCCTTGCTGCAGTTGCGACGGGGTCTGGTGGTCGTCACTGGCCACCAGATTCCACCCGGGGAGCAAATCGCTTGCCAGCAAGGGCATTCCCTTGGCCGCTGGACCCGCCACTGCCCCCGCCGTTACGGCATTCACCCAGAACCCCTCCTTGGGCCCGATGCTGCCCAACACGTCATACCCCTTCTCTTGGGCATAGGCAGTCAAGGCCGACAACGACATGGCCGGCGCGTAAAATGCCCACTTGGCCGCAATCGTGTTCCACTTCCACACGGTGGTAATCTTGGCGGCATCGCCAAAGGTGGCGGCCACATCCAGCGCGGCATCGACGCTGTTGCCCATGAGGTTCCAGCCGCTGCTCAGGTTCAGGGTGAGCGCTACGGCCGGTGGCACCATGCGCAGGATCGCCGCGCCATTGGGCTGGGCCGAGCCAAGAGTAATCCATAAGGCACCGTCCGCCCCGGCCGCGAGGTCAAGCGCACCGTACACCCCGGCGGGAAGGGGAAATTCGGTGACTACGCCCGCCGTGGCTACCCGGCCGCCTTGCCATTGGCCGCGGTATTGCTTACCTTCGCCCGAGACTTCATGAAAAGTAATATGGACAATGCGCGCGCCAAAGGAAACTTTAATATT
>CAYSFY010000279.1:0-2984 GCA_964430285.1 uncultured Desulfobulbia bacterium | reverse complement strand
CCCGCCGTGGTTACCCGGCCGATATGGTCGCTGCCATCCAGGAACCAGAGATTACCATCCGCCCCGGCCACCATGGCGCCCGGTTGCGAAGAGGAAGAGGTAAAGGGCGAGAATTCGGTGATGATGCCCTCGGTGGTGATGCGGCCAATGGCGCCGAGACTCGCATAGCCGCCACTTTCGGTAAACCACATGGCCCCATCGGGCCCGACGGTTATCCCGGTCGGACCGTTGTCCGGGGTCGGCAGGGTGTATTCGCTAACCACGCCGCTGGTGGTGATGCGCCCAATCTTGCCGGCCGCCTTTTGGGTGAACCACAAGGCGCCATCGGGTCCGGCGATGATGGCCGTGGGATCGCTGTTCGCCGTTGGCAGGGGAAATTGGGTCACCGTGCCGCTCGTGGTGACCCGGCCGATGGAGTCGGTCATGTAATCGGTAAACCAAAGATTGCCGTCCGCTCCCGTGGTAATATCGACCACCACGGTGGGGATGGGGAGATGAACGGTGCTGAAGCTGCCGCCGGTGGTCATGCGGCCGATACGGTTGTTGTCGGCAAACCACAGGGCGCCATCGGCTCCCGCCGTGATGGCCGAGGCCCCGGACGGGATGCACGGATCATAATCCCCCGGCGGGATGATGGTGCTGGCGAACATGTTGCTGACTTGGCCGCCGCTGGTCATCCGGCCGATATAGCCCGTACAGCCATCAATGATTCCGGTGTAACTCTGCTCGGTGAACCACCAGGCCCCGTCCGCTCCGGCGGTAAGGTGCGGCCCCGAGACCCCCGATGTCGTCAGGGGGAACAGGGTAAAGGTCGGCTCCGCGGCAGTGGCAACCGCGGTCGGCAACAGGATGGCCAGCGGCAACCAGAGGCACGCCAACCCCCTGGGCAGGGTGGTCCGGAACAGAGGACAGTGCTGAGTGGTGGTCATGATGTTTCCCTTCCGCGGTTTTCGTCCACGGTGATCCAGATGATGGGCAAATTGCTTTGTTGAGATTTCGGTCACGGCCCGCGGACCCGCCGCTTTGCCGCCTACAGCGCACCATACAACTTGACGGCGCATGCAAGAAGTCTTATTTACCGCCTCCACCAGGAAAGGGGCGGAGGACCATATCTCTTCTTTTCCAAGAATGATTCCGGAAATAACAGGCGCCGCTGCCGTTTGTGCGGTACTATCGCGCCAGCGCAGCTCAATGTGATGGAATCGCAACAAGTCGTGAAGCTGAACATCTGCCAATGCAGTTTCAATGTGTTACGGGCGTGCAGCGGCGGTTGCGCGTTTTTTGCGAAACCGTCAAATGTAATCATAGGGGTTCCGATAAGAAATGCTTAACCACACCTTTCGCCATATTCCAGGCATTGGACTCAAGACAGAAAGACGCTGGTGGCAGGCGGGTCTCTCCTCCTGGGATGATTTCCATAACCCCTGCCCGCTCCCCTTGACTCCCGCGAAGATGGCCATGATCAGGGAACACCTTGAACAGTCCAAAAGCCATCTCGCTGATAACCCGTTATATTTTTATGAATTACTGAATGGCAACCAGCACTGGCGGCTGTTCCCGCACTACCGGCATACGTCTCTTTACTTGGATATCGAGACCACGGGCTTGAGCGAATTCCAAGACCACATCACCACCATTGCCACCTATGACGGCGCCCAGGTGAAATATTATGTCCACGGAGAGAATCTGGGCGATTTCATCCATGACCTTGACCGCTTCGATCTCCTGATCACCTACAACGGCAAGACCTTCGATATCCCGATGATTGAACGCGCTTTCGGCAGCAGGATACACAAGGCCCATATTGACCTGCGCTATCTCCTAAGAAACCTTGGCTTGAGCGGTGGCTTGAAAAGTTGCGAGCGACAACTGGGGCTGGACCGTGGCGACCTGGCCGGAGTGGATGGATTTTTTGCCGTGCTCCTGTGGCAAGAGTATGTGCGGAGCGGTAACCACAAGGCCCTGGAGACCCTGTTGGCCTACAATATCGAGGATGTGGTCAACCTGGAGACCTTGATGGTTCATGCCTATAACTTGAGCCTGAAGGCAACCCCCTTTTTTGCAGAGTTGCAACTAGCCGTTCCACCCAGGCCCGCGCTGCCCTTTGTCCCGGACCTAACGGTTATCGACAGGATTAAAAGGCGATATGCCGTTGTGTAGTTACAAAAAATAAGTCCCACCGAGCAACCCGAGGACCTTCTTCCCCCATCAATCAAGCCCATAACGGGCAAACACCGATGCCTGAGCGGTTTTTCTCCCCCGCTGCGCGCCGTGACAGACAGCTCACGCCGGTGTCGACTAACTCAATCGAGGAGATGGATACCCATGAGTGATTTACCGAATTGTCTAGCATGTGGCTCGGCATACACCTACGAAAACGCAATGATGTTTGTTTGCCCGGAATGCGGGCATGAGTGGCTGAAAGACGCGGCGGTCGAAAGTGCCGCCGGGGAGAGGGTGATTAAGGACGCCAACGGCAATGTGCTGACAGACGGTGACAGTGTCACCGTGATCAAAAGCCTCAAGGTGAAAGGCTCCTCCTTGGTGGTCAAGGTGGGCACTAAAGTCAAAAATATCCGCCTGGTGGATGGAGATCATGATATCGACTGTAAAATTGACGGCATTGGCGCCATGAAGCTGAAGTCGGAGTTTGTCAAAAAGGCATAGCTTGTCGATCAGTGCGCGCCCTTTGAGCTATTATCCGCCTATAGGAACGCCGAAGACGAAAAAAGGGGGGTTAACCGTAAGCAAGCTAACCCCCCCTTTGATTTAACTGGTGCGCCCGGAGGGATTCGAACCCCCGACCCACGGATTCGAAGTCCGGTACTCTATCCAGCTGAGCTACGGGCGCATGTGAATGTGGTGTTGGGGCTATCTATACCATATGGCAACTTGCTCGGCAAGTTGTGCGGACCGTTTTTGTCCGTGCCCGCAGGGGGGGGGCCACAGGGTAGTGCCGCGGCGCGGCACAGGTTCGTGTTGAG
>CAYSFY010000278.1:0-3730 GCA_964430285.1 uncultured Desulfobulbia bacterium | reverse complement strand
AAGCGCTGCGGTAACGACGACGCTCTGACCTAACTGGAGAAGATTTTCCGGCGCATCAACGAGCTATCCATACCACCAATCCTTTGGGGGGGAGTTCCCACTTGGGTTGATGCTTGACAAAGGTGACAAATTGCCCGGTCTGGATGTGGGAGGTGGTGAATATCCCCATGCCGGTGGAGCTAATGTCGATAATGGTGGCATTTTGGCGCTCATGGCTGTCGCCACTCGGGTCATCGTCGCGGCTGATGGTGAACAGGATCGGCATGTTGTTGGGGAGTCGTTTGGCCGTTCTTTTTTCGGTGGCTGGGTGCATGGTATTTTGATCCATTAGCTGATGGTTTCGCAAAAAAAAAAAGCGTTACGCCCTTTTTGTATTACGACACAGCCAAGGGGCTGTGTCGTTCTGGAGTCATTTGCCTTACTCCTGTCCTCTTTGCCGGCTGGGCGCCGACAGCTTGGTCCGGTCGTATGACGCCTGGGCATGGCAGCCGGGGATGCATTGGCCGCCTTTGTCATTGATGGTGAAGTTCAACGGCATCTCCCAGTCGCCGAAGGAGACTTTTTCCGCCATCAGTTTAGGTAACCGGCTGGAGTGGATCTCATGACACAATTTACATGCGCGGCCGCGGTTTGCCCGGTTGACATGGACATAGTGGAGATTTCTTTTGCCATCCCGGAAGTTGGTATTATAGGAAGTATTGGGGTGGAGAAGCAAGTCTATTTTATGGCATTGGAAACAGAAGGCATACTTCTTGTCGTTGTAGTCGTTAAAAAAATCGGTGGAATAGGGACCGGCCAGCAGATGTTTGAAAAAGGAGCCATGAACCGTATGGCACGAGGTGCATTTCTGTTTGGCAACGTCACCATGCAGCTGGGTGTCCCCTTCGTGGGTTACGGGTTGATGGCAGTTGTAACAGAGCAGACGTCCGGAACTTTCGGCGAGCAAGGAGGGGGTACTGCCATGAAAGGTGTGACAGGACGAGCAATCTCCGGCAGCCACCGGGGGGTGTAGATAGTCATAGCCGACGATCTTTTGGTGGCATTCCGTGCACATATCCTTGGCCAGGACAAAAGAGGGGCTGCCCGCCTGGGGGTGATTCTTTTCTTTGCCAGGGACTTGATGGCAGTGCCCGCAATCCTCATGGCCCTTGGGAATGGGCGGCTTTTTGGCCATTAAGCCCGGGTGGCATTGGCTGGTGGCGCATGCCGGTTTTTCTTCGGAGGTCTTGTCCTCGGCGTCCTTGGTGGGCGTTTTGGTTGGGGCAGGTTTTTCTTCCGTCGTCTTGGCCTCTGCGTCCTTGGTAGGTTTTTTTGCCGCAGTCTTGTCCTCCGAGGTCTTGGCGGCAGGCTCTGTTCCCGTCTCTTGGGCGACGGCGGTGGCGGAGATGGCCATCTCTCCCCCGGAGAGGCAGATGAGGATGACCATCCCTGTCAGCAGGGCTTTGCCAATCGGCCCGCGGTATGGTTGCTTAAGCAATGAAGGCAACGGTTATCTCCTCAATTCCTTACCCTGAACTCTTTTCGCTACTTCAGGAAATAGTGCATATTGCCGCTATGGGGGTTGTGGCAATCGACACAGAGCATGCCGTGGCTAATAACCTTGTCGTGCATCGACGCGGCGAGTCGTTTCTCCACATGACATTTGAAACAGATGGTGGCCAGACTCTTGCGCAACAAGGAGGGGTTACCGGAGGAGTGGGGGTCATGACAGGCGAGGCAGGCCCCGACCGCCACCGGGCCATGGACATTTTTGCCTTGGATGAAATTTTTGTGACAGAGGTAGCAGATCTCATTCTTGGGAAGTTTTAATTTGTTGTCGGCCTGGAAATTATGACATCCTTGGCAGTTTTTCTCCTTCCAGGGCTTATGCTTGGACCCGGTATCCACCTTCTTGTCGGCGGATTCCTCCGAGTCGCCGCGCTCGGCAGCCGCAATCCGTTGCTCGTAGTACTTATTGAAGAGGTCTTCGATGTTGTCCTTGCACAACTCTTCGACAGGAGGGAGGGGCGGGACCCCGTCAAAGAAGGAGGTGAGAAACTTGTGCTTGGCCAGGGGGTCAATGCGTAAGCAGCCGCTGAGCACAAGAAGTCCGCAGACGCAGAGCAGCAGGCGTCCTTGGCGGGCAATCCGCGCCCGGGGTGATAAATGAGCGGTACTATTCATCGATTATTTAACACTCTTGTAGTCGACATGGTACTCGCCGAATTCCGTCTCTTTGATCGTATTGTCACCCGCCTGGTCGCGATTGTACTCCATCTTGCGATGACAACCCGGCATGCAGCTCCCCCCTTGGCCGGTGGTGGCAAACGAGATGGACATTTGCCACTCCCCAAAGGAGGAGCCGGTTTGGTTGATCAATTTGGGGCCATCACTGGAGTGGGGCTGATGGCAGGTGCGACAGGTGCGACCCTTGCGGGGAATTGCCGCATGGAGGTAGTGGAGGTTCCGCGTGCCATTGCGGAATGCGGTGGCGGTCTCCGTCGTCTGGCTGGTCAAGAGTTCCTTGTCGTGGCAGATGAAGCAGAGGTCGTAGATGTCAGGATCATACGGGGCGTAGAAGGTTTCCGGATAGGGACCGGCAAGCAGTTTTGAGAATTTTGAGCCGTGGGGGTTGTGGCATCCGGCACACTCCCCCTTGGCCAAGGGGTCGTGCAAAAAGGTCTTTTTGAGTTCAATGGCAATATTTTTAGGCGTCTTGGAACGGACGGGGTTTTTGTCGCTATGGCAACTGAGACAGAGGTCCAACTCCTTGTCGTTCAGCAGTTTCGGGAAGGCGGAGTAGTGCGGCTGATGGCAGGTGCCGCACTGTTTGTCAAGATAGAGGCCGGCGTGTTTTGATCGTGACTTGCTGATCCTCTCTTTAATCTCCTCGTGACAGGTGAAGCAGAGATCCTCACCGCTCTGTTTCAACAGGAAGGGGTACTCACTGCCGTGGGGGAGGTGGCAGGAGACGCACCCCTCGGTCTGCACCACCTGATGGATGCTGGTCGACTCCTTCACCCCTTTGGCAATATCGGCGTGGCACTCAAAACAGAGTGCTTGCGAGTCGCTTTTGAGCAGGGCCGGGTTGTCCGACTCATGGGGGTCATGGCAAAAGGTGCAGGCCCCGAGGCCTACGGGGCCATGGGTGAATTTGTTGGTGGTGATCGCCTGGTCGTGGCATGAGAGGCAGAGCTTGTCCTGATTGTCGGCCTCCACGGTCAACAGAAAGGGGTTGCCGCCGCCGTGGGGGGTGTGGCACTTAAGGCAGTCACCTTTGGCGACCGGGTCATGGGCGTGTTTTTTGCCGTTGAGCTTCGGGTGGCATTTGTTGCACATCTCGCCACTCTTGGCCACCAACTGAAAATCGGCGCCAGCGGGCTCCGGATGCTTTGGCTTGAGCTGTTGGTGGCACGCCAGGCAGCGTCCGCTCTGCACCGGGTAGTGACCGTTTTTGTCGCTCTTGATCGTGGCGTGGCAGGTGGCGGTAACGCAGGTCGGGCTCTCCGGGAAGGAGTTACTTTTTTTGATGATGGCCTCTTGGTCGCTCTTGTTGGCGGAGTGTTTGGCCAGGTATTTGTCGATAATCATCTTCTTGAGGGTGGCGTCCGGGATCTGCAGGGCGGCCGCCTGCTTGACCGGGGCGGGGGTCTTGTCCGTCCGCCGGGGGGGAAGGGGCTTGGTGGCGCTCGCGCTGCCCGTGGGGGTGTCAAGTGGTTCTTCAGGAGTGGCCAGCGGCGGGGGGGGGTTG
>CAYSFY010000277.1:0-3759 GCA_964430285.1 uncultured Desulfobulbia bacterium | reverse complement strand
CTTTGCCGCCACCAATGCCGATCTGGCGCGCAAGGTGCGGGAGGGGCTGTTCCGGGAGGACCTCTACTACCGCTTGAAGGTGATGGTGATTCATCTGCCGCCGCTCCGGGAGCGCATGGAGGATATCCCCCTGCTCGTCGACCACTTCCTCGCCTTGTTCAATAAAAAATTTCATAAAACGATTACCGGTGGCACCCCGGAGTTCCTCGCCATCCTCATGGGCTATCCGTGGCCAGGCAACATCCGGGAGTTGAAGCACGTGGTGGAACATGCCATCCTGCTCTCCACCGGGCCGCGGTTGCACCCCGAGGACCTGCCCAAGGACCTGGTGGCCGGCGACGCAACACCTGCCGTGGATGATCGCCAACCGGCCCGCACCCTCACCCGCGAGGCCCTGCTCGCCGCCCTGGGACAGACTGGTGGCAATAAGGCCAAGACCGCCAAGATCTTGAAGGTGAGTCGTGCCACCCTGTACAAAAAGATCCGGGAGTTCGCCGTCGCAGCCGAGCGCGACAGCTGACCTCCTTCCCCCCCACCCTGACTCTTCCCACCCATCACCGGCTTAGCCGCTTGCTGATTGTGGCGATCAACTGAGCCTACCTTGATGTATATTTTGTACAGTAGTGTCTAGGCACAACTGTACAAAATATACATATCCAGCGCCCCGCTTGCCCGCGCTCCCTCTGCTCATCCGCTTGCCACACTTCTGTTTTCATTACCCTTATGCCTTTGTTTCCGCCCTTCGTGCGCTACTGGCACGCCTTTTGGTTATAGGTGGGGCAGGCGGCGGACAGGGGTAATCGCGATGGAATCAAGCTGACCATCTGTCAATGTAATTTCAAGGTGTTACGGGGCCAGCCGGCGTCGATTGAGCTGTTTTTGCGAAAGCGACAATCTTGATCGGGAGAGTTGTCATGCCGCTTGTCACCATCAACAGCGAAGAGTATGCACACGCGGTGCTCCCCTCATCCCGGCCGACGCTCCTCTGCTTTTTTAAACACACGGGTGCACCTGGCGAGAGCGCCATCGCCCTTGAGCAGTTGAGCCAGGAGTTCGAGTCCGTGGCGTTTTGCGTGGTCCAGGAGGATGATCTCGAATTCTTCTTTGACGAGTTTCATTTCTTCGGCACCCCCATCTTCATCTTTATCCTGAACGGCCTGGAGCATGGGCGGCTGATGGGGAGGGTCTCCGAGGAGCGACTGCGGGCCTTTGTCGACAAAATGATCCGGGAGGTCACTCTTTCATGAAGCTATGGCAAGCAAGGCTCTGGAGAGGGGCGATGCTGATCCGACAAATCCGCGGGCGCTTCTGGACCTGGCCCCTGCCGCGGTTGGACAGGGGTGGGGCCAATGGCCGCCTGGTCGCGGGCGGCAGTGAATGCGGCGATAATGCCGATCTCTTTTAACGATTAAAGCGAGGAGGATGACAGCATGGATAATCCAGGGTTTGCAAGGCAATGCCGGGATGACGGCACCCTGGTCATCAGCACGGGTGACCACTTGACCATTGCCAATGCCACCGACTTTTCCCTTTGTCTGCGCCAGGCCTTGGCCAGTGCCGCCACGGTGGAGGTGGAGTTTGCCGCGGGGGTGGAGGTGGATATCACCACCTTGCAGATCCTCTGCTCGGCCTGCAAGACGGCAGCCACCGAGGGCCGGCGCCTGAGCGCGCGGGGCGCGGGCATTGAGGCCTTGCGCCAGCTGATCGTCGCCGCCGGGTCGGAACGTCCCGGCCCCTGCCGGCTTAACCACAACAACCCGTGCATCTGGTTCGGGGGGAGCCACTGATGAGTAAAGTGATCATGACCGCCGATGATTCGGCCAGTATCCGGCAGATGGTGGCCTTCACCATCAGGCAGCAGGGCCATGAGGTTATCGAGGCCGTGGATGGCCAGGATGCCCTTGCCAAGTTGGCCACCCACAAGGTGGATCTCCTGCTCACCGACCTAAACATGCCCAATGTGGACGGCATCGGCCTGATCAAGGGGGTGCGCGGCAGCAGCTTAAACAGGTTCATCCCCATTGTCATGCTGACCACCGAGTCCCAGGACGGCAAGAAGGCGGAGGGGAAGGCGGCAGGGGCCAGTGGCTGGATCGTCAAGCCGTTTAAGCCCGAGCAGCTGGCGGCGGTGATCAGGAAATTGCTGGGATGAACGAGGCCGACAACAAGGCAGGGGCACAACCTTAACCGAAGAGAGGTGGGAAGGATGAACTGGTTACGCACCATGAAGATGGCGAGCAAACTTTACCTGGGCATTGGGTTGATCATTGTGCTTTTTTGCGGGGGCGCGGTCTACCAGATTAAACAGTTCGGGATGCTGGGCGAGCTCCAGGACCAAGGGGCGAAACGCGGCAGGGACTTGAGTGCTATCGAAGAGGTCGAGGTCCATGTCCAGGCCATGTACGGGATCATCGCCGATGCCGTCATCAACCGTGACCTGACTGAGAGTGCGAAGAAGTTTCAGGAGGCCACGGCTGCTGCCCTGAGGGACATCGCCTTGACCAGGGAAACGGCGGATACCGCGGCGGAGCGGCAGTGGGCCGAAGAGTTTGCCACGGCCTATGGGGAGTACATGGCGGCCTTTGAAAAACAGCAGCTCCCGGAGCTGGAAAAGGGCGCGGCAGCCAATGTGGACGAGATCCGTCGGATTGACGGGGTGATCGACGGTCTGCGCGAGAATACCACTAACCCGCTGATGCGGATTGCCGACTCCCTGACCAAGGAGTCCGCGGCCGGGGATGAGTTGTATGACCACACCCGGGACGCCACCATCAAGGTGGCGGTTGGGGTCTGTATCGGTGCCTTTCTCTTTGCCTCGCTCTTTACCTGGCTCCTCATTGGCAACATCCTGGGGCAACTTGGTGGCGACCCGGCCGAGGTCGTCGCCATCGTCCGCAGGGTGGCAGTGGGGGACCTGACCAAGGCCATTGACATCAGAGGCAAGGACCAGGGGAGTCTCATCGTCGCCATGCAGCGGATGGTTGAGGCCCTAAACGCCATCACCGCCAATGCCCGGGAGGTGGCCAAGGGCAATCTGCTGGTTGACCTGAAACAGCGCGGTCCCGAGGATGAGTTGATGGCAGCGTTGCATGCCATGGTTGATAAACTCAAGGAGGTGGTCATGGAGGTCAAGTCCTCCGCCGACAATGTGGCCGGCGGTAGCCAACAATTGGCCGCCAACGCCCAAGAGATGTCCCAAGGGGCCACCGAGCAGGCGGCGGCTGCCGAAGAGGCCTCCTCCTCCATCGAAGAGATGTCGTCGAATATCAAGCAGAACGCCGATAACGCCATGCAGACCGACAAGATTGCCACCAAGTCGGCATTGGACGCCCAGGAGGGGGGCAAGGCGGTGGCGCAGACGGTGGCGGCCATGAAGGAGATCGCCAGCAAGATCTCGATTATTGAGGAGATTTCCCGTCAGACCAACCTCCTGGCCCTGAATGCCGCCATCGAGGCGGCCCGGGCCGGCGAGCACGGCAAGGGGTTTGCGGTGGTGGCCTCCGAGGTCAGGAAACTGGCGGAGCGCAGCCAGGTTGCGGCGGCCGAGATCTCGCGCCTGTCGTCGGTCAGCGTGGAAGTGGCCGAGACCGCCGGTAACATGTTGAGCAAGATGCTGCCCGATATCCAGAAGACCGCCGAATTGGTGCAGGAGATCACGGCCGCCAGCAGGGAACAGGACACCGGGGCCGAGCAGATCAACAAGTCGATCCAGCAACTGGATCAGGTGATCCAGCAGAACGCCGGGGCCTCGGAAGAGAT
>CAYSFY010000276.1:0-3782 GCA_964430285.1 uncultured Desulfobulbia bacterium | reverse complement strand
AACCCGCCGGTCCGTGTCGCAGAGGAAAATATCCTCACGTCGGTCACCGCGCGAGGGCACATGATAGAGGCCACCCGCCAGTTCTATTCTTAAAGGTCTAGCCATAGGTTTGTCGTAGCGGCAGAATTGTTGGATTGCTAGACCTGACCCCGTGCTCTTCTAAGCCGCCTGAAGCATAAACTCGACCTTCACGGCCTCAAACGGGAACTCGATCCCCCCGCCCGTAGCGTGGTTGATTACCCCGGCGGCCAGCAACGCCGTCACATCGCCATGGACGGCCTTCACATCGCGACCAACCCTCCTGGCCAACTCGCGGATTGAAACAGGGCCTGCCCCACAAAGGGCCTTGAGCAGTTCCCAGCGTTTGGCGGTCAATACCTTCCACAGTAATTCGGGCGTGGCAAAGGCTATGTGCGCCTCACCCTCTGGACGGCCGGTCTGCATAAGGCGTGAGGCGTCAGCCAGCGTCTCTGCCAAGGAACGTACTTCAAGAACGACCGTTTTCATGATTCCACCTCAGAATGTCGGCATTGAAATCCGCCATAAGTTGATCCGGCGTGGTAAACAAGTACGACTCTTCAGCCGTGCCCAGGTGCCGGTGATCGCCCTTCCCTCGCTCATTGTCATAGCGCAATACGCATTGGTCCGCCACGACGTAGACAAGCCGGTATTTAAATCGATGCCCTGAAGGCGGTACTGATTGCGGGACACGCCATATCACAACTTCGGCGAATGCGTCTATGGCCAACACAATACGTCGGCGCAGGAGAAGGTTGGCTTTCATACCGTTCTATCCTACCAACGACCAGAAGCAATCCTGCTCGCGGCTCGACGGATGCCAATATCCGGGGTCAGGTCTTGCAATCAAGGGTCAAATATCCGGGGTCAGGCAAATATCCGGGGTCAAATATCCGGGGTCAGGCAAATATCCGGGGTCAGGTCTTGCAATCAAGCATCGGTGCCCCTTGCTTTTGTCTCGCTGCTCGGCTTACCGTGGCATAGTGCACAGCGAAACAGGTCGCGATTTCCTGCATGGTATAGTCTCCACTGGCATAGGCTGCGGCCATGGCCGCCTTGGGGTCAGCCATGGTGTCGCGATAGTGTGCCAGCGGCTTAGCCAGTGGACGGCGTTGGGCGCGGGGGATTTCGGCCATGGCGAATCTGTCGGAGACCAACGCTTGCATGCGGTTCACGAATCCCTCCGAGCCCAGGTAGATCTGTCCGCGCAAGGAGTCCCACGCGCTAGGCTTGTCCACCCCGGCCCGGACGAACTCCATGTAGACCCGAACCGCCTTGCCGCGCGTGTTGTCGAACAGCGGAGTTGGGGTCAGGTCTTGTAAATACACAATTTTAGTATGATAAAGGGACTCCACTCCTTCGTATTGCACTTCCAGAAAGGCTTCAGTTGAGATGCCGGCTTGCTTGAGAATGGCACGTGGAAAGATGGGGCCACGGTTATGTGTTTAGGAATAAGTCAAATGTCCGTCGATGGTCACAAAAAAGGCGACCTCCTGGTTCCGGATGGTCGCCTTTTTTGTGACCATTCTACTACGGACCCTTCAATGCCGCTCACTCCAATAGCCTGGCTTACGGCGATGATGGGTAACTGCCACAACGGTCAAGAGTTCATCGGTAACTCGATAGACCAAGCTGAACGGAAACTTGGCAAAAACATAACGGCGGGTTCCAGCGAGGTGGCGGGGCCACCTCGCTGGCGATTGCGCTACCGTGTCAACCGAGGCCATCAACTCCGTAAGAAAGGCCCTGGCCGCTATCGCACTGCGTTCGGCATACCACTGTTGAGCATTGGCGATATCCTGCTCAGCATCCGGGTGAAACTCAACTCTCATGCTGCGTCTGTTCCTGGGCCAGGAGACGAGTTTTTACTTCATCCCAGGGAACCATTTTGACTTCTCTTGAATCTATCTGGCCTACGCGGCGTTCTATCTCTTCAGCCCAAGCCGCCTCGACCTCGGCGCTCGGCGGTTGATCAAGACTTTCTAGTAATAGGCCTGCCAGCGCGGCTCGATCGCCCTCATCCAATTGTTTGGCCTCTTGAAAGAGGCGAAGTACCGAACTACCCATACGAAACCCTCCGGGCTGAATGATGATCTGAATAGAAAAAATTCTACCGGTACGGGCGGGTAGCGTCAAGAGAAATGGTGTCCCGGTTGGCACGGGTCATATTCGGGGCCAATGTTCGGGGTCAGGTCTTGCAGTCAAGCATCGGTGCCCCTTGCTTTTGTCTCGCTGCTCGGCTTACCGTGGCATAGTGCACAGCGAAACAGGTCGCGATTTCCTGCATGGTATAGTCTCCACTGGCATAGGCTGCGGCCATGGCCGCCTTGGGGTCAGCCATGGTGTCGCGATAGTGTGCCAGCGGCTTAGCCAGTGGACGGCGTTGGGCGCGGGGGATTTCGGCCATGGCGAATCTGTCGGAGACCAACGCTTGCATGCGGTTCACGAATCCCTCCGAGCCCAGGTAGATCTGTCCGCGCAAGGAGTCCCACGTGCTAGGCTGGCCCACCCCTGCCCGGACGAACTCCATGTAGCCCCGAACCGCCTTGCCGCGCGTGTTGTCGAACTGTGCCAGCACCCAGTCCGTCTGCAACCAGTCGGGGCAGGGGGCCGTGCCCACCATGGCAGCGAAGGAGCTCCATGGCCAATCCTCCACCGCCTTGACCATGCCGGCTCGCATGGGATTGAGCACCACATAGCGCATCAACTCCAGGAGATACGTATCCTTCTCCACCATGATCGCCCGGTAGCGTCCTTGAAAAACGTGGCCAACACGGTGATGGGTACGGTTGAACCTCTGGGTGTACACTCCATTCAACTGGCGCATGCCTTGGGAGAGATTGCCTTCGCATGTTTCCACTACGATATGATAGTGATTGGTCATCTGGCACCAAGCATGGCATACCCAGTTGAATCGCTCACAGACCTCGGCGAAGATCTCCAGCCAAACCCGCCGGTCCGTGACGCAGAGGAAAATATCCTCACGGCGGTCACCGCGCGAAGTCACATGATAGAGGCCACCCGCCAGTTCTATTCGTAAAGGTCTCGCCATGGATAGATGCTAGCTGAAGGATTGTTGGATTGCAAGACCTGACCCCAATTTGCCTATCACCTCTTCACTCATGGCCATGGGCATCCGCCTTGGGTGCGCCTGCCGTAGCGCCATGATGGCCACTCGTGCCTGTGATCAGGCCATGGCAGACCCTCAACATAGTGGGTAAAGGCCACATAGGCCTCGACGAATTCGCGGCCAGCGGCCACGCTCTCCTCGGCGTGCTGCCGGGTGTCGCGGGCATGGGCGAAACGCTGGCGGATGCCGTTGGCCAGGGCCTGGGTCAGTACCTCCAACAACTGGTCGACAGAACCCTTGTCCAGCCCCTGGTCAGCCAAGGCCACGGCCGGGTCCACGGAGGCACCGGACTTGAGGCCGGTGAAGGGCATCCCTTCTCCGGCCCGGTGGATGCGGACCAGGGTCTCGAAGAAGTAGCTGTCCGCCAGCTCCTTGGCCTCGGCTCCCTTGGCCCGCACCACCATGGTCTTCTGGAATGCCCGCCGGATCTCGGTCTCGTCGGCGGCCCGGACCCACTTGAAGAGTGGGGCGGGGTCACCTTGTTCCAGGGCGGTTCGGGCCGTCCGCACCACAGGCCCCTCCAGGGTGTCGCAGTGGGCCTGCCCCGTGGCGGGCAGAAGCATGCTCGTGGCTAGCAGCACTAGGAGTCTGTCGGACTTTTAGCATAGACATAGGCTGACATAAGTCCTTCGGC
>CAYSFY010000275.1:2246-3902 GCA_964430285.1 uncultured Desulfobulbia bacterium | reverse complement strand
TTAAAGGAGAAGGACGGCCTTGAGGATGAGGTGGTGATCGTCTGGCAGACAGCGACCAAGATTTGACGGTTTCGTAAATACCGATACCCCTTGACGACACATGACCGACATGGTTGATACCGAAACACCTCCCCGCCAGGACTTGACAACGATCCACAATCGGGTCAAGCAGAAGCTCAGGGACTATATCGATTATGATTTCAGTCGTAAAAAGAACGATATCCTGAAGACCTTCTTTGACCTCTCCCAGGAGTTCGATTCGCTCTTTGATCTCTACCGGATCTGCGTGGCTGTGCCGTTTGAGTCCTTTGCCGTGGAGAGCCGGCTCTATCTCCTGGATGCCCAGGGGCATCTGGTTATGGTCTGTGACAGTATGCACGGGGTGCACGAGCCGCCTGCCGCCTGCCCCGGTTATCTCTTCCTGGCCCAAGAGCCGTATGAAGCCGAGGGCTCCTATCTGGTGCCGATTCTCAGTAAGCCTCTGAACCTTACTGAACTGCCGGAGTCGGTGGGGCCCCTGAAAGTCATCGGCATCTTTGAGGTCTATCCCATTGAGAAGCTGACCCCGGAGGACAAGTTTTTTTTCTCCAAGTACACCAACCGCATCGGCTACAACATCAGAAAGCGTCTGCTCTCCCAGCAGAATATCCGCCATCTCCAGTTCATCAACAATCTGGTCAGTGATATCGAGCACAATGTCATTGTCCCCAACATGTACTACAAGCACCTGTTCAAGCAGCTGAAGCGGCGCATTGATGAGTTGTGCGCCCTCTCTGACCTGATTGAACACCATAAGGTCAGCGACCAGCAAGATGCCGGCATGTGTCAGCTGATTATCGGCAGGATCGGTGCGATCCGCACGCAACTTTTGGACTCCTATCAGGAGATCGACAAGCACCACGCCAATTTGAGCCTCTTTCTGGAGAGCCTCTTCCGCCGGGATCACTTTCAGGAGGGGAGGCTGGTCCTCCGTCCCCAGGTCTGCAAGCTGGAGACCGACATCATCCTCCCCCAGCTCAGTCACTACGAGAAGAGGCTGGCCGCCCGCGGGATCACCATCGATAAACCCGCCGACATGGAAGGGGAGGAGATCGAGATCAGCGTTGACTTCGGCATCCTCTCCCAGGTCTATGCCAATCTCTTCTCCAATGCGGTCAAATACACCGAGGCGATCATTGACCACCAAGGCCGGACCCGTAAGGCCATCGCCTATGGACGGAGAGTGCTGCCCGACTATTTCGGTCCGGGCCAGGCTGGGATCAAGCTCAATGTCTTCTCCACCGGGCGCCCCCTATCGCTGGAGGATGCCGGCTCCGTGTTCAAGGATGGCTTCATGGGCGTCAACTCCCCCATGGCCCCCAGTGCCAGTCGGGCGCGGGTCGATCAAAGCCGTGGCCATGGGCTTGCCTTTATCAAGTATGTGGTTGAACTTCATGGTGGCCTAGTCGATTACGAGCCCACCCCCGAAGGGAACAACTTCTTTTTCATCATCCCCTTTATCTCCATCTCCCGGTAAGCCAATCGTGCCCTCACCCATGGAATTGCTGGCCCCGGCCGGCACGCTTGATGTCTTTCAAACCGCAGTGGAGAGCGGGGCCAACGCCATCTATATCGGAGCGCCGGCAGCCAATGCCAGGGCCTTGGCCCGCCCCTTCA
>CAYSFY010000275.1:0-2236 GCA_964430285.1 uncultured Desulfobulbia bacterium | reverse complement strand
CCAGAAATCCGCTCTGCTGCCGCGGATTGCCAGCGGCGAGGTGGTCGGCACGCTCGAGCAACGCCGGGCCAGGCCCGAAGCGCGGACGTTCCTGGGCAAGGGCAAGCTGGAAGAGATCGCCGCCATGACCGACTACGCCCATAAGCGGCAGGTCAAGCTCTATGTGGCGATGAACTCCCTGATTAGGGAAGAGGAGCTGCCCGAGATCATCCGCCTGCTCTCGGTCCTGGAAAGCATCGGTGTGGATGCCCTGATCATTCAAGACCTTGGGGTCTACCACCTGGCCCGGCGCCACTTCCCCTCCCTGCGTCTCCATGCCAGCACCCTGATGGGCGCCCACAACTCGCTTAATGTCCGCCAATTCGCCGCCATGGGCTTCGCTCGGGTGGTGCTGGCCCGGGAACTCTCCATCCCCGAGATCGCGGTGGCCGCCGCCAGCGCGCCGGTGGAGACCGAGGTCTTTGTCCATGGGGCCATGTGTTTTGCCTACTCCGGGCTCTGCCTGTTCAGTAGCTTCCTGGGTCTGCGCGGCCGTTGCGTCCAGCCCTGCCGCCGTAAATACGCCTGGCAGGGGAGTGGGGCCAAGGGGGGCGGCTATCTCTTCTCCATGAACGATTTGCAAGGGATCGACCTGATCAAGGAACTGCACCAGGCAGGGGTGCGCTCGCTGAAGATCGAGGGCCGCATGCGCAGCCGCCAGTATGTGGGCGCGGTGGTCCGGGCCTACCGCCTGGTGTTGGATGCCCCGGGTGACGCCGCGGCCAGGGAGGAGGCGGCAAGGCTCCTCGCCATGGCCATGGGCCGCAAGACCACCAGCGGCTATTTGCCTCTTCCTCGGCAAGCTTGCTCGCTGTGGCAAGGGGCGGGGGGAACTTGCCCTGCGCGAGCCCTTAATGGTGGGCGACCGCATCCGCATTCACAATGAGCAGAGTGGTGACCGGGACTCCTTGACCGTGAAGGAGATCTGGCTGCGCGGCAATTCGGTGGAGGCGGCCAAGGCCGGGGAGACGGTTGGCTTGGTGGTGCCGGAGGGGGCTCGGGCCAATGACCCGGTCTACAAGGTGGACACCTTGGACTCCCGCCAGGAGGCGGCCAAGGGGGCCGCCATCAGCGCCAAACCGTACAAGGGGCGGATTGCCAAGGAGTTGGAGCGGGAGCGGATCAGGCGGGTGGTGGCCCAGGTCTGTGGTGGCGAGCAGGGACGAGCGCCGGTGGTGGAGCGGACATTCGCCCCGCGCCCGGACAAGCGGCGGCTGGCTCCTGGTCATCCCCGTGGCGCGCGCCTGGGGAGCGAAAGAGAAAAGGGGGAAGAGCTGCTGCCCTGGTGGCTGAGGATCGACGACTTCTCCATCCTCAGGCAACTGCCCAGGCACAATCGACCGGCCCGGATAGTGGCCCTGTTGACCAGGGAGACCACCCGCCAGCTGAAGCGTCTCCCCCTGGCCGGGGATGAACGCCGCAACTTGATCTGGGCCTTGCCTCCGGTGATCCTGGAGAGTGAGGTGGAGTTCTATCGCCAGACCATTGCCGACCTGCTGCGCCAGGGTTTTTGGGAGTGGCAACTGAGCCATATCGGCCAGGTGCGCTTGTTGGCCGATGCCATGCAGCCCGCAGTCCCTCCCGCCGAGGCGGCGGACGGGGCGCGCAAGCCCGCTCGTGGCAGGAAAAAAGGCCATGAGCGCGGTGGCAGACAGCCGCGCTTGATCCTGCACGGCCACTACACCTTAAACGTCATGAACTCCGAGGCCAGGAAGGCCCTCAGCGAGGCAGGTCTGGCCTCGGTCCAGGTGGCCATTGAGAGCGACCGAGGGCTGGTGGCCGAGATCGGCCGGCAGAAGGGAGGAGGGCTCGGCTTCACGGTCTATGGCTTCCCCCCCCTGTTCACCGCCCGGCCCGCCCCCTCGTTTTTCCATTACGACCAGCGCTTGGTCTCGCCCAAGGGGGAGGGGTTCGTACTCAAGCGTAGTTTCGAGCAGACCGTGGCCGTGCCGGTGCAACCCTTCTCCCTCTTGGATCGCCGGGATGACCTCAAGGCCTGCGGCATCGACTACCTGGTGGTGGACCTCACCTTGAATCTGTTTAAGCGCGGTGACCTGGCCCTCCTTTGGCGCCGGTTGGAGGGTGGTCAACACCAGGAGCGCTTGAGCAGCTTCAACTATCGCGGCACCTTGCAATAAGGGCCTCGGCAAGAGATAAGCGTCCAAAGATTGCGCCGGATTTCGGTTCGGCTTCAAGG
>CAYSFY010000274.1:0-3913 GCA_964430285.1 uncultured Desulfobulbia bacterium | reverse complement strand
GATTTCCTCCAGCACCTTGTCCACCTGGCCGATGCGCTCGTCGCGCAGTTCGTCCGCGGCATCGATGACATGCAGCAGCAGATCGGCCTCGCGCGCCTCGGCCAGGGTGGAGCGGAATGCAGCCACCAGCTCGTGCGGCAGGTCGCGCACGAAGCCGACGGTGTCCGACAGCACCAGCGGCGCCACTCCGCCCACCCGCCGCACGGTCGGGTCGATCGTGGCGAACAGCCGGTCGTCGGCGTACACGCCCGAGCCGGTGAGCGCATTGAACAGGGTGGACTTGCCGGCATTGGTGTAGCCCACCAGCGAGATCACCGGCACCTCCTTTTTGCGGCGGCGCTCCCGGCGGTGGTGGCGCTCCTGGCTGATGGCCTTGAGCTTGGCCTCCAACTTGGCCAGGCGGTCCTTGATGCGGCGACGGTCGATCTCAAGCTTGGTCTCGCCCGGGCCCCGGGTGCCAATACCGCCGGAGAGCCGGGAGAGGGAGTCGTCCCGGCTCTCCAAGCGCGGCAGCATGTACTTGAGCTGGGCCATCTCGATCTGCACCTGACCCTCCCGGGAGAGGGCACGGCGGGCAAAGATATCCAGGATCAGCTGGGTGCGGTCGATCACCCTGAGTTCGGTATGCTGGACAATGGAGTGGGCCTGACTGGCATTCAGTTCCTGATCAAAGACCAGGAGGTTGGCGTTCAGGATCAAGGCCTTGAGCATGACCTCGCTCAGTTTCCCCCGGCCGATGACCAAACGGGGACCGCCCTTGGAGCGCCGCTGGATCACGGTATCGAGGACCACGATCTCATCGGCCCGGGCCAGCTCCGTCAGTTCGGCCATGGAGTCCTCGGCCACCCTTTTCGGCCGGTCGCTGACACTGATCAAGATGGCCCGGTCGCGGCCGGCGTCGATGGCGGAGAGGGGTTGCAGCTTGGCAAAACGGCCTTCGATGGCAGCGATCAGATCGAGGCAGGTGGGCTCCTGCTGGGAGGGGGGCACCGGCGGCAGAAAGGTCCAGTTCTTGCCCTCCTCCTGGCTGGGCAGGAGATGGGCCGGGTAGAGTCGCTCCGGCAGACCGTCGTCCTGGACCTTGATCACCACCATCAGATCGAGGCGCAGGAAGAGGAGGTCCATGAGGTCGTCCTCGCTGATCCCCTCTCCTCCCAGATGGGTGTGCAGGCAGCGCAACCCCTTGAGCCTGCCGCCGGCGGAACGGGCCATGGGCAGCACCGGGATCATGATCCCCTTCTTGTCGCCGACGATCACCACCGCCACGCGGCCGCCACGGTCGATGAGCAGACCCAGCTGTCTCCCCAGTTCCAAGGAGAGCCGGGAGAGGTCCCGGGCCAGTTCGGCGCTGATCATCAACTCCGGCGGCACCCGCCGGCGGGCGATCCTCTCCAAGGCCTTGATCTGGCCACTCTTCAGGCCCGCGGTATTACCAACAATGGTTTCGATGGGGATGTTCCTTGTTAACTGTTCAGCGCCCGCGCAGGACGCGTTTGTCGCCGACACGGATGGTGAGCTTCATCTTGTCGAAGTATTCCAGGAGGGGGATGGAGTATTTGCGGGAGATGCCGGTCAGGGTCTTGAACCCCTGGGCATCGATCTCGCCCTCTCGTTCGAGGAGCTCTTGCAACCGCTGGCGCAAGTCGGCCAAGGCCTGTCCATCGTAGTAGAGATCCTCGCTCACCCGAACCACCTGCTGATCACGGACCATGAGGTCCAAGACCTGGAGGGTCAGCTTGCTGGAGTAGTGGGCCAGGGCGGCAAGCAACTCTTTTTTGGTGGGCGGGGCCAGGGCGGCTGTCCTGAGCAAGGTCGCCATCTCCTGGCGTGCCATCTCCTCGTCCTCTTGCAGGGCGACCTGATGGCTGGCCAGACGGATGGTGGCCCCCTCCTGGACGATACGCCCCTCTTTGCTCAATCCCCCCAGGAGGAGCTGAAAGATCTTCGGCTCCAGCCCCTGGTTGAGCCGGGAGCGCAACTCCTCCTTCACCATCCCCTCCAGCAAGGGGTGTTCTTGATGAAACTGGGTGAGGATGGTAGTGGCCTCCTCCTTCAACTGCTCCATGGTGCGGCTGCTGATCATCCACTGGCGGTCCGAGTCCACCACCAGGATGGCACTGGTGGAGATCGGCCGCTCCAGCACCTTTTTCAAGCGCTTGGCAAAGGTGCCCAGCCGAATCTCCAACTGATTGAAGGTCATGCCCAAGCAGCCACTCTCGTCGAGATGAAAGAGGGCCAGTCCCTCGGGGCTCGCCTCATGGTAGAGGGCGAAGATCTCCTGGTTCACGGGCTTGAAGCGCCTGCGCTTGCGGCCTGGGCAGTTGTTCAATACCACCCCGCCGCCAATGGTGCGTACCGGTGAGTAGCTGCGCACCACAAAATGATCCCCAGGCCACACCGCCATGGGCTCTTCTAATAAGAGTTGCACGTTCAGGCGCGACCCGGGTCTGGCCTCGTCCTGCTCCAGGATGGCCACCCTCCCCATGATCTCGGCAGTGCCCATGTGCACCCGCACCCGATCACGGTTCTTCAACGGCTTGCTGTTACTGGAGAGATAGAGGAAATCGGCGTCCAGCATGTAGGAGGGGGCAAGGCACCCCGGGGTGGCCAGGATATCGCCCCGGGCCACGAACTCCTTCTCCAGCCCCTGCAGATTGATGGCGGTGCGGTGGCCGGCCTCGACCTCGACCACCTCCTGACCATGGACCTGGATGCCGCGGATCTTGGCCGCCTGCTCCCGGGGGTAGAGGAGGACATCGTCACCCACCTTGATGCGGCCGGAGAGGGAGGTGCCGGTGACCACGGCGCCGAACCCCTTCATGGTGAACACCCGGTCCACCGACAGACGGAAGGGGCCAAAGGCCTCGCTAAACACGGTGCTGGCCACCAAACGGTCCAGGGTCTCCTTGACCGCATCGATGCCGGCGCCGGTCACTGAGGAGACCGCCAGCATGGGGGCCTCCTCCAGGAAGCTCCCCTTGACATAGTCGCGGACCTCGTCCTTGACCATCTCCAGCCACTCCGGCTCCACCATGTCGCTCTTGGTGATGATGATCACCCCCTGCTTGACCCCCAGCAGGGTGCAGATCTCGAAGTGCTCCCGGGTCTGGGGCATGATCCCCTCGTCCGCCGCCACCACAAAGGCCACCAGATCGATCCCCGCGGCCCCGGCCACCATGTTCTTGACAAACTTCTCATGGCCCGGCACATCGATGATCCCCAAGCGGTGGCCGCAGGGGAGATCGAGAAAGGCAAAGCCCAGTTCAATGGTGATCCCCCGCCGTTTCTCCTCCTTCAGGCGATCGGTGTCGATGCCGGTCAAGGCCCGCACCAGCGAGGTCTTGCCGTGATCCACGTGGCCTGCCGTCCCCAGGACGATCTCCCGCATGGTCTACAGCGCTCCGTTCAAAAAGGGGTTGGAGCGGGCCTCTCGGCCAATGGTCGAGACACTGCCGCCATAGCCGTGCCCGGGCCAGACCTTGGTCTCGACGGGCAGGGTCAAGAGCTTGGTACGGATGGAGTGCATGAGAGTGGCGGTGTCGCCGCCGGGAAAGTCGGTGCGGCCCACCCCGTCGACAAACAGGGTGTCGCCGGTAAAGAGGTTGGGTGGCGCGTAGAGGGCGATCCCCCCCGGGGTGTGACCCGGGGTGTGGATGACGGTGAGCTTGATCCTGCCCACCATGATGATATCGCCATCCTTGACCGTGCGATCGGCCGGCGGTGAGACGGGGAGGTTCAGCATGGAGAAGTAGGATTTGATCTCCGGCCGGGCAATGAACCGGGCCTCCTCCTCATGGAGAACGATCTCGGCCCCGGTGGCGGCCTTCAGCGGACCATTGGCGCAGTCGTGGTCCGGATGGCCATGGGTGTTGATGATGGTCTTGATGGTCAGCCCCTCGGCCTTGGCCGCGGC
>CAYSFY010000273.1:1280-4016 GCA_964430285.1 uncultured Desulfobulbia bacterium | reverse complement strand
CTCGCAAAAAGTCCAAAAACTTGCCATCCGCCTACACAACATCAAGAAGTTACAGCGGATGCCGGCGTCGGTAGAGCGGTTTTTGCGAAACCGACAAACTTGCAAGAGGGGGGAGACAGCATGAAGCGCGTTTTGGTGATTGAAGACAATCTCGACAACCTGGAACTCATTCGTTGCATCCTCGAACGCAGCGGCTATGCGGTCATTGCCGCGCCCACCGGTGAACTTGGGGTAGATCTAGCCGTGCGGGAACTGCCGGATTTCATCCTCATGGACATCAACCTGCCGGGGATCGATGGCCTGGAGGCGACCCGGAGGATCCGGGCAACCAGCGCCCACGGCTCGGTACCGATCATTGCCGTTACCTCCTATGCCATGCGCGGTGACATGGAGCAGATCCTGGCCGCCGGCTGCAACGGCTATTTCGAGAAACCCATCGATCCCCTCAGGATCATGGATGATATTCACGCTATCCTCGGGAGGATGGGTCGATGAAGATACTGGTGGTTGACGACAACCCGGATGACCTCTTGCTGCTGCGCCTCATCGTCGAGAGGGCGGGCCATGAGGTCCTGGCGGCCGAAAACGGACAGCAGGGGTTCGAGCTTGCAGCCGCCGAGCGTCCGGAACTCATCATCTCCGATGCCTTGATGCCGGTGCTGGACGGCTTCCACTTGCTGAAGAAGCTCAAGGAGGACGTGGTCCTCAAGACCATCCCCTTTATCTTCTACTCCGCCACCTACAAGGCGGACAAGGATCTGGCCCTGGCCGCCTCCCTGGGTGCCGATGCCTATATCATCAAGCCCAAGGAGCCGGCCGAACTGTGGCGGGAGGTGGAGGAGATCCTTGACCAGGGGGGCAACCTAACGACCGTTGCCGCGGGCGAGATGACGGATGTCGAGTATCTCAAGAAGTACAGTGTCATGGTCGCCACCAAGCTTGAGCAAAAGGTGGCCGAGTTGGAAAAAGCCCTGGCGTCGCGCGCGCGGACGGAGAAGGCCTTGACCCAGGCCAAGGAAGAGTGGGAGCGGACCTTTGAGGCCATCGGCGACATCGCCATGATCCTCAGTCCGGACCTCCGGATCATGCGCGCCAACCGGCAGGCCTACGCGATCCTCGCCGGCACGCCCGATGCGGAGCTAGAGGGCAAATTCTGCTATCAGCTGTTTCGCAATGGCGATCGTCCCTGTGCCGGCTGCCCGGTGCTCTTGACCCAGGAGGAGTCCATTCTCCAGGGACGCACCTGCGAGGTCGAACATAAACCCCTGGGCAAGATTTTTCAGATCTCTGTCTCTCCGGTCTATGATGCTGATGGCCAGGTGGTCAGCGTCATCCATTTCGCCAAGGACATCACCGCCCAAAAAGAGCTGGGGAGCCGGCTCATCCAGGCTCAGAAGCTGGAGGCCATCGGCACCTTGGCCGGCGGCATCGCCCATGACTTCAACAACATCCTCACCCCCATCCTGGGTTATGCCGACTTGGCCAAGGAGGTCATCCCGCCGGAAGGCCCTGCCTGGGAGTACCTTGATCTGCTGACCAAGGCCGCCTTGCGCGCCCGGGATCTGGTGCAGCAGATCCTCACCTTTAGCCGCCAGAAAGAGCAACAACGCATGCCCCTGGCCCCCCATATCATCATCAAGGAGGCCCTCAAACTGTTGCGCGCCTCCATCCCGACCACCATCGAGATCCGCCAAAACATCAACGCCAATAGCGGCATGGTGCTGGGAGACCCCACCCAGATCCACCAGATCGTCATGAACCTGTGCACCAACGCCTACCATGCCATGCGGGAGACTGGCGGCCTGTTGGCCGTGACCCTACAGCCCATGCAGATCGACTGCAACGAGCCCAAGGTCAACGATCTGGCGCTGACCCCCGGGGCCTACGTGATGCTCGAGGTGAGCGATACCGGGTGCGGCATGGACAAGCAGACCACGGCCAAGATCTTTGACCCCTATTTCACCACCAAGGGCCCGGGGGAGGGAACCGGGCTCGGTCTCTCCGTGGTCCACGGTATTGTCAAAGAGTTTGGCGGCCATATCTCCGTCTATAGCGAGTTGGCAAAAGGGAGCACCTTTCGTGTCTACCTGCCCAGGATAGTGACCAAGAAACTGGCGGAACAACAAACCACTGTTCAGCCGCTGCCCCGGGGGACGGAACGCATTCTGCTGGTGGACGACGATCCCGCCATCGTCGACCTGGAGACCACCATCCTCAAATCCTTGGGCTACCGCATCACCGCCTTCACCAGTAGCAAGGTGACCATGCAGGTGTTTGCCGATGCCCCCCAAGAGTTCGATCTCCTCCTGACCGACATGACCATGCCGGATCTGACCGGGGTGGAACTCAGCCTGCGGGTCCATGCCCTTAGGCCCAACATCCCGATCATCCTCTGCTCCGGTTTCAGCGAGTTGATTGACGACGACAAGGCCCGCGACATCGGCATCCAACAGTTCCTCAAAAAGCCCATCCTGAGCAAGGCCTTGGCGGAGACTATCCGCAAGGTGCTTGATGGGGTGCGGTGAAGATGAACCATGCGCACCCTTGACACCCTCCGCTATGCCGGCAGCGCCCTCACCAGTAACCCCATGCGCAGTTTCCTCACCGGTCTGGGCATTGCCATCGGCATTGCCGCCGTGGTCCTCCTCACCTCCATCGGCGAGGGGGTGCAGCGCTATATCGTCTCCGAGTTCACCCAGTTCGGCACCAACCTGATCGCCATTGTCCCGGGCAAGA
>CAYSFY010000273.1:0-1270 GCA_964430285.1 uncultured Desulfobulbia bacterium | reverse complement strand
TGTCAGGCCGCTGGCCATTGCGGACGAAGTGGCCCTGCGCCCTCTCCCCGGGGTGATCGATACGGTGTCGGTGGTTCAGGGGAATGCCCAGGTGGAGTCCGGCCGTCGGCAGCGCCGGGTGACGGTGCTGGGGACCGGGGCCGGGGCGCCCGAGGTGTGGCAGTTCAAGGTCGAGAACGGCGGTTTTCTGCCCAAGGACGACCCCCGCTATCCGCGGGCCTTGGCGGTGCTGGGGAGCAAGGTGCGGCAGGAGTTGTTCCCCAGGGAGAACCCCTTAGGGAGCACGGTGCGGGTGGGGGGCTCCCGTTTCCGGGTGGTGGGGGTGATGGAGAGCAAGGGTCAGATCCTGGGCTTTGATCTGGATGACTCCGTATATATCCCCACGGCCAAGGCCCTGGAGCTCTTCAACCGGCAAGGGGTGATGGAGATCGATATCCTCTACCGCGAGCAGACCACGGTCAGCGAGCTGAGCAAACGGATCAAGCAAAAGCTCATCGCCCGTCACGGCAGCGAGGATTTCACCATCAACACCCAAGAGCAGATGCTGTCGGTGCTCGATGATCTCTTGGGGAAGCTGACCCTCGCGGTGGGGGCCTTGGGCGGCATCTCGCTGTTGGTGGGCGGGGTCGGCATCCTCACCATCATGACCATTGCCGTCCACGACCGCACCAGTGAGATCGGCCTGTTACGGGCCATTGGCGCCAGCCGGGGACAGGTGTTGACCATCTTTCTGCTGGAGGCGGTGACCCTCGCCGCGGTCGGCGGGGTGGTCGGGCTGGTCTTGGGCTATGGCACTAGCCGCCTCCTCCATGCCCTGCTACCGGCCCTGCCCAGCCACACCCCCTGGCGCTTTGCCGGGCTTGCCGAACTCCTCTCCGCAACCATCGGTCTGGCCGCCGGTATCCTGCCGGCGCGCAGGGCCGCCCGGCTTGACCCCATCGAGGCCTTGCGCGCCGAGTAAAGGCCTCGGCAAGAAATAAGCGTCCCAAGATTGCGCCGGATTCCGGTTCGGCTTCAAGGCGTAGCAAGGGGCGCATAGCAGCGCTATGTAACCCTTGCTACAACGCAGAAGACGGTCCGGAAGACAAGCAAGATCGGATGATTATTTCTTGCCGAGGCCCTAAGGTTTACCCGTGTTCGCGGCGGCCCGCGCCAAGGAAGCGAACGCTTTATTTGTCGATTTCGCAAAAACCGCTCTACCGACGCCGGCACCCTCTGTAACTTCTTGATGTTGTGTAGGCGGATGGCAAGTTTTTGGACTTTTTGCGAG
>CAYSFY010000272.1:3418-4020 GCA_964430285.1 uncultured Desulfobulbia bacterium | reverse complement strand
GAGCCCCTGATGCGCCGGGCCTTGGCCATCGACGAGCAAAGCTTTGGCCCGGATCACCCCGAGGTGGCCATAGACCTCAACAATCTGGCCCTCTTGCTCCAGGCAACCGACCGGCTTGCCGAGGCCGAGCCACTCTTGCGCCGGGCCTTGGCCATCGACGAGCAGAACTTTGGCCCGGATCACCCCGTGGTGGCCACTGCCCTCAACAATCTGGCCCAGTTGCTCAAGGCAACCGGCCGGCTCGCCGAGGCCGAGCCCCTCTTGGGCCGGGCCTTGGCCATCGACGAGCAGAGCTACGGCCCGGATCACCCCGAGGTGGCCAGAGACCTCAACAACCTAGCACGGTTGCTCCAGGACACCGACCGTCTCGCCGAGGCCGAGCCCCTGATGCGGCGCGGGGTGGCAATCCTGCACCGCTTCGCCACCACCAACGGCCACCCGCACCCGCACCTGCCGGCCGCCTTAAGCAACTACCACCAGCTGCTATGGGCCATGGGCCTGGAGGCTGGAGAGATCGAGGTCCGGCTGGCGGAGTTCACCCCATAACCTACCGACTGCGGCAACGCCGCCACGCGGCCCGGTGTGGCCCAGCCCCCCGTTCG
>CAYSFY010000272.1:0-3408 GCA_964430285.1 uncultured Desulfobulbia bacterium | reverse complement strand
CAATGGTAGCCCTCACCACCGGCTGCCGCGGCCACCCCATGGCGCCTGCACTTCCAAAGCCCCCCTCCCCTCACTCCTCCGGCTGGTCGTAGGAGTCCCCCCGCCGATGGTGGGAACCGCTGCGCAGCCGCTGGAAGGTCTCCTCCAGCCACTCCACCCCCACCAACACGGCGATGGTGGCCACGGTCACGGCCAGGGCCATGCCGTAGAAGCCCATGCCCACCGCGGCGCCGATGGTGGCCAGCACCCAGATCACCGCCGCCGAGGTCACCCCGGTCACCAACCCCTCCCGGGACATGATCACCCCGGCCCCCAGGAAACCGATGCCGGTGACCACCTGACTTAAGACGCGCAGCTGATCCGCCTTCTCCGGGGCGTAGCTGGAGCCCAGCAGCACGAAGATGGTGGTGCCCAGGGTGATCAGGCTGCTGGTGCGGATGCCCGCAGGCTTCCCCCGCAACTGCCGGTCAAGGCCGATCAAGGCCCCGCAGACGATGGAGACGATGATCCGTTGCCAGAGGTCGGGTGAGGTAAAAGAGGAGATGTCCATGTATTTCCGTTGCGGGCGAGTCAGCGCTCGGCCCAGTTGAAGTTTACGCCGATCCCAGGAGCTTCACATAGATCAGCTTGTCGTCGCCTTGGCGGTAGAAATCCTGCAGCCTGGCCTCCAGGGTGAAGCCCATCTTCTCGTAAAATCGGCAGGCCGGGAGATAGGTGGCTAAGGATGAGGTGTCGATATGGATCTGACGGCCCTTGAGGTCGGTGATCACCTTCTCCATGGCGGAGGCGAGTAGCTGGCCCACCCCTCGGCGGCCAAAGGTCGGGGCCACGCCAATCCAGTAGAGGTCCCAACAGCGGTCAGTCATGGGGATCAGGCCGAAGACGATGAAGCCGGCCACCACCTCCCCCACCTTGGCGCAGTAGCCGTAGTACTCCTGAAAGGGGTGGCGGGCCGCCTCGTCGCACACCTCTATGGCCACCTCCACCTCCATGGCCAGAAAGTTACCCCGGTCAATCAGCAGCTGTTCGATCTGGTCCAAGTCCTCGGGCACCATAATGTGGATGGCGGGTTCTGTCACGCCCTGCCCTCAACAAAAGAGAGGAGCCGCCCCACCAACTCCACAAAGCCGATGCCGTTGTGCTGGGCCGCGGCGCTAAAACCGGCGTCCGGGCTCAGGCAGGGGTTGGCGTTCACCTCCAGGATGTGGATCCCCATCTCGCTATCCAGGCGGATGTCCACCCGGCCATAGTCGCGGAGCTGAAAGAGGCTACAGGCGCGCAACACCTCGCGGTGCAGGGCCGCCACCACCGCGGGGGGCAGGTCGTTGGGAAAGAGGCGGGGGGTGTGGTGATACTCGAAACTGCTCTCGTCCCACTTGGCCCGGTAGCCGACAATGGGGTAGAGGGTCACGGGAAAGGCGCTGAAGTCGATCTCGGCAATGGCCAAGAGCTCCAAGGCCGGGGCGCCCAGGACCGCGACGTTGATCTCGCGGCCGGCGATATACTCTTCGATCAACAGAGGCCCATGGCTCGCGTAGAGGCGTTTGGCGCCGGTAACCAGCTCCGCTGCCGTCGCAAAGATGGCGTCCTGGTCAATGCCGATGCTGGCATCCGCAAACCTGGGCTTGGCGATCAGGGGGTAGCGAAGGTCAACCTCGGCCAGCATGGCCGACCCGTCATAGAGAAACGAACGGGGGGTGTTGATCCCTGCCCCATGCATGAGGAGTTTCCCCAATACCTTATCGGTGGAAAGCATCAAGGAGAGGGCCGAGGAGCCGGTGCAGGGGATCCCCAGCAGCTCCAGAAGGGCTACGGGGTGGCCGATCAGGGTGGGGTCCTCGTTGACCGATTCGCAGAGGTTCACCACCCGCGCCACCCGGGCCTGGCGGATGGCTGCCGTGAGCAAGGCCGGGTCGCCGCTGAAGGGGAGGCGCACCACCCGGTGGCCCAACTCCGTAACCGCCTCGGCCACCGCCTCCACCTGCACCAAGACATCCCGGGAGGCCTCCCAGCCAGGGCTCCCCTGGGGCAGGGGCTCGTTGTGGAGGATGCCGATCACCAGCCCGCCCAAGGACCGCGCGGCCGCTACCACCTCTTCAGCCACGGGGCGCAACCCGAGCCATGGCTGAGGCGATAATGGTGGCGATCAACTCCTGATAGGGCATGCCCACCTTGGTGGCCAGGATGCAGAGGTCCGAGTGTTCGGGGTGGAGCCCGGCCAAGGGATTGACCTCGATGAAATGGGGGTGGCCGGCGCCGTCGCAGCGCAGATCGACCCGGCCGCCGTCCAGGCAGTTCAAGGCCAGGTAGGAGGCCAGGGCCGTCGCCATGGCCGCCTGGGCGCAGGGGTCATCCACCAAGCGGTACTCCACCACCTCCTCGCAGATCTCCTTGTTGCGGTAGGAGTAGACCTCGGGGTCGGAGTTGGGGAGCAGAATGATCTCCATGGCCCCCATCACCCGAGCCGCGCTGCCGCTGCCCAGGATGCCCACCGTGAACTCGCGGCCGGGGAGATAGCTCTCCACCAGCACCGGCTGCCTGAACTTGGTGATCAACTCCAAGCCCACGGCCATCAACTCGTACTGGGTCCCCACCTTGGAGGCGGTGGTCACCCCCTTGCCCGTTCCCTCGGAGACCGGCTTGACGAACAGGGGAAAGGGGAGATCGATACGGGCCAAGGCCGCCCCATCCTCGGCCACCACAAAGGCCGGGGTCAAGATGCCGTGGTCGCGGATGACGCGCTTGGCCACCCCCTTGTGCAGAGTCAGGGCCATGACCAGGGGGTCGGAAAAGGTGCAGGGGATGGAGTAGGCCTCCAGCAGGGCCGGGATGACCGCCTCACGTCCGTAGCCGTGCAGCCCTTCGGCAATATTGAAGACCAGATCCCAGCGCGCCCCGGCAGCCAGCCGGCCCACCAGGGCCTGCAGGTTGCCGATGCGCTCGGGCTGGTGGCCCAGGGTGCGAATGGCGTTTTCAATGGCAGCGATGGTGTCAGGCCGGTCAAACTCGGCGGTCTCCTCCTCGCCGTAACCGGCAGCCAGGTAGTCGGCCCGCAGGTCGTAAGTGATCCCCACTCTCATGCCATGGCCTCCAAGAAAGGACGGGGACTCGGTTCCGTGCCCGCCGATGTTGCCGCCCCCCCCCCATCATCCGCGGCCTGAGCAGTATCCGGGTAGGAGAAGCACTTGCCCTCGTAGTTACGCAACAGCACCCTCCCCTCCCCCATGCTGACCACGGTCTCCGGGAGCAACGGCACCTTGCCGCCGCCCCCCGGGGCGTCGATCACATAGGTGGGCACGGCATAACCGCTGGTGTGGCCGCGCATGGCCGCATAGATGGCAAGTCCCTTGCGCACCGGGGTCCGGAAATGGGCCGAGCCGACAATGGGGTCGCACTGGTAGAGGTAGT
>CAYSFY010000271.1:3757-4038 GCA_964430285.1 uncultured Desulfobulbia bacterium | reverse complement strand
CCTCAAAAAACATGACCTCCGGGCGGTCATTACGCATGCCGATCTCTTCCAGCACCACCTTTTTCTCCCGCTCCAACTCCGCCGGATCAAAGACCGAGTTGCGCACGGCATCGGTCAACACGTCCAGGGCTGTCCCCCAGTCCTTGGCCGGCAGAGTGGCGTGATAGACGGTGTATTCAAAGGAGGTATAGGCGTTGATCTGCCCACCCCGCTCCTCAATGGCGGCGGCCACCGCCCCGGGCCCCAGATGTTTGGTGCCCTTGAAGATCATGTGTTCGATC
>CAYSFY010000271.1:0-3747 GCA_964430285.1 uncultured Desulfobulbia bacterium | reverse complement strand
GTGGGTAATCCCCCCCTCTTTAGGCCCTTCGTAGATGCTGCCGGCCTTGACCCAGATCTGGACGGTGGCCACCCTGCTGCCGGGGACCTCCTTGACCAGCACGGTCAGCCCGTTGTCCAGGCGATCTTTATAGAGATGAGGTTTGAGGAGTTTGGCATGCAGTGCGGTCGGAGTCATAAGAAGCCCCATGAGGAGAAGGAAGGGAAGGAGAAGGGAGGGATATATTTTATTCATATCAAGTCCGCGGGTGCCGTGCGCGGCGCACCAGAAAGATGATGCCGCCGCCAATAATCATGGCCATGCTCAACAGTTGGCCCATGGTCAGCATGCCGATAAAACCGATCTGGGGATCAGGCTGGCGGAAGGACTCGGCAACGATCCTGAAGCAACCATAGTAGATCAAAAACAGGCTCAACATCAAGCCGGTGGCATGGGGCCGGTCCTTGGCCCGCCACAGGATGCAAAAGAGCAACACCCCTTCCAGCAGGCACTCGTAGAGCTGGGAGGGGTGCCGGGGATTGGGTCCACCGCCGGGGAAGACCATGGCCCAGGGGACGTTGCTCTCCCGGCCGTACAGTTCGGCGTTGACAAAGTTGCCAATCCGCCCCAGCCCCAGACCGATGGGGATGGTCACCACATAGATATCCGCTGCCCGCCAAAAGTCGAGTTGCCTGGTCTTACAAAACCAGATGCCGCCGCCAATCACCCCAAGCAAGGCCCCGTGGAAGGACATCCCCCCCTGCCAGGTGGCCAGGATCTCCGCCGGATGGTCCAGGTAATAGGCAAGATTGTAAAACAAAACATAGCCAAGACGGCCGCCCAGAATTAGACTGAGCATCAAGGTAAAATTGAGATTTTCAAAATGGTGGGCCAAGGCCGTAAACTCCGTCTTGGCAATCTGCCGGCGGACCAAGAAAAACGAGGCCATAAAGCCTATGACATACATCAGACCGTACCAGCGAATATGCAGGGGGCCAATGCTGACGATGGTGGGGTCTATCTGTGGATACGGTATCATGTTAATCGCCCTTAATGCCCATGAACATACAACTGCTTGCCTTTAATTGCCGCTACTCCCACTCCTGCCTGGCCCTGTTTTATGTCAGAAACGAGCTGGAACGAAACCTCCCCTCCACGGCGATCACCCTGACGCAGTTCACCATCAACGATCCCTATTATGAGACCCTGCTGCGCATCACCAGCAGCGAGGCGGAGGCCCTGTTCTTTTCGGTCTACATCTGGAATGCGCTCTACCTCAAACGGTTATTGAGCGATATCCACCGCCTGCTGCCCGCCATCCCCCTGGTCCTCGGCGGCCCCCAGGCCGCGGCGCTCAGAGAGGGGCTCTCCTTTACCCCCACCGTGGTCCACAACGAAATTGAAGGTGTGGAGCGGGCCTTTTACCGGGATCTCGCAGGGGGGGGGCTGCAAAGCGATTATCATGGCGGAGCCGCCGCCACCTTCAGCTCTCCATATAAACAAGAAGACTTCTCACGCCAACTTAAAAATCGAAATATCTATTATGAGGCCTCCAGGGGGTGCCCATTTTTTTGCGCCTACTGCCTCTCTTCCATCACCCGTGGCGTACGGATCAAGGCCGTGGAGCAGGTGAAGGAGGAGCTGCTCGCGATCCTCAGTCACAGCCCGACCATGATCCGCTTTGTGGACCGCACCTTTAATGCCGACCCGCTGAGGACCCTGGAGATCTGGCGGTTTCTCCATGAGCAGAGGGATAAACGGTGTACCTTTCACTTCGAGATCGCCCCCGACCTCTTTAGCGAAGAGATGTTCCTCTTCCTGGAAGGGGTCCCGCCCGATCTCTTCCAGTTTGAGATCGGCATCCAATCCACCAATGCGGAGACCCTGGCGGCGGTCAACCGCAAGATGGATGTGGCCAAGGCCTTGGCCACCATCCGCCGTCTGAAGCAGATCGGCACCATCCATCTCCATGTCGATCTCATCTTGGGGTTGCCCCTGGAGTCGGCCGCGACTTTTGCCGACGCCGTGCGGGCCTGCCTGGCCACCGAGCCCCACCAGCTGCAGATGGGTCTGCTGAAGGTGCTGCCCGACACGGCCATTGCCCGAGAGGTGCAGGCACATGGCATCATTGCCTGCCAAGATCCGCCCTATCAGGTGCTGGCCACCCGCTGCCTCGATCACCACACCCTGTCACGCCTTTACTGGCTGGGGGAGTGTATCGAGGCCTTTTACAATAAAGGGTATTTCAAGACCTTTTTCTCGTTTTGCATCCGCGAGGAGGGGGATATCTGCTCATTTTTCGAGGGCCTGCTGCGCGAGTGCCAGCAGCGTGGGTTGTTCACCTTGGCCAAGACCCAACAGCTCATGCACGATATCCTCTTCACCTTTGTTCACGACCATGCCCATGCCCCGCTCTTGCAAGAGCTGCTCGTCTTTGACTGGCTGCTATGTGGCCATCGTTTCCTCCCCGAGAGTTGCAACCGCGATCTCAATGGGGACAGGGAGTTCTTGTGGCAGAGAGCGGCACTTGACCAAGAGGGGCTCTATACCGCCCGGGAGCGAAACCTCTTTTTCAAAAAGGGGATCTTCTGTCGCTTTTCAGCCCGGCTGTTGGCGCACTGCCGGATCGTGGAGGGCCAGGGGGATGCCTTTGTCGGCTTTTTCAAGGACGAGCAACACGGAAAGACCATGGCGGTGGTGATCCCTGTAAGCGGGACATAGGAGAGAGGCGGGTGGCGGCGCCCCTGCCCCGGGGTGAGGCCAATGCCTGGTGGGTTGGTGCGAGCATCGGGGTTTATCGCCTGAGCGCCGATAAACCCCGATGTGGGTGTGGAGATGTAACGCTGCCCTTACTTCTGCCGCTTCTCCCAATCGGCCAGAAAGCTGTCAATGCCGCGGTCGGTCAGGGGGTGTTGCGCCAGTTGCAGGATGACCTTGAAGGGGATGGTGGCGATGTCGGCGCCGATCAGGGCCGCGTCCAGGACGTGGGTCGGGCTGCGCACCGAGGCGACGATGACCTCAGTGGAGTAGCCATAGTTGTCGTAGATCTGCATGATGTCGCTGACCAGATCCATGCCGGTCAAGGAGATGTCGTCCAGCCGGCCGACAAAGGGGCTGACGTAACTGGCGCCGGCCTTGGCCACCAGCAGGGCCTGGGTGGCGGAGAAGACCAAGGTGACGTTGGTCTTGATGCCCTCGGCCGCAAAGATGCGGGTGGCCTTCAACCCTTCCGGGGTCATGGGCACCTTGATCACGATATTGTCGGAGATGGCGGCGAGCTTGCGCCCCTCATCCACCATGCCCTGGGCCTCCAGACTCACCACCTCGGCACTGATCGGGCCATTGACCAGAGCGGTGATCTCCTTGATGATCTCTTCAAAGGGCCGTTTCTCCCGCGCGATCAGGGAGGGGTTGGTGGTAACGCCATCGACCATGCCCAGGGCCACGGCCTCGCTGATCTCAGCAACATTTGCGGTATCAATAAAAAATTTCATTAGTCATCTCCAGCGGTAGAGGGGGGAAAGAGCGATAGATTGGCTCATCGGTGAATGAAGCCCTTTTAATACACACTTTATCGGCTTTCGTTAAGCAAAAAAGGTGGCAACGAATTCGCCACCTCGGCCATCGCCAGGGAGGAGTCCTGTCGCTGAGAGAGGCGGCGTCCCGCTTCACGGCGCCAACGGCAACCTGAAGATGGTTCCCTTGTCGTAGCTCCCGCCGTTGGCAGCCATGCCGTAAAGAAAATTCCCGACCAGCAGCAAGCGGCCG
>CAYSFY010000270.1:0-4043 GCA_964430285.1 uncultured Desulfobulbia bacterium | reverse complement strand
TTGAGGTGGCGGAGATCGACCCTGCCGTGCTCAAGCTGGCCAAGCAGTACTTTTTCTTTGCGGAGGGAGGAGGGATGGAGGGGGGTGGAATGACGGTCAAGGTGGAGGACGGCCGCCAGTTCATCAAGAGAAGGGCGAAACAGGGGTACGACATCATCTTTTTGGACGCCTACCAGGGGGACACCATCCCCTTCCATCTGACTACCCGGGAGTTTCTGCAAGAGGTAAAGACGAAACTGAACAGCGGCGGGGTGGTGGTCGCCAACATCCTGTCGCCGAAAAGGAACAAATTCTTCACCGCCATGCTCAAGACCTATGGGACGGAGTTTGCCCACACCACCGTCTACCAGGGCAAGGAGTCCAGCAACTACATCTTTATCGCCGGCGACCGGGAGGTTGACCCTGTCGTTGTCCACGGCAAGGCCCGGGAGATCCAAGAGGCCGGCGGCTTGGGGTTCGATCTGGCCGCCATCGGCCGCGAGCAGCGGATCCCCACGCCGCAGGTGCGCGATGCCGAGATCCTCACCGACGACTTCGCCCCGGTCAACCTTTACCGCCACATGGAGGAGGAAGCGCCGTGATCAAACTCATCGTCTTTATCTGCGGTGCCATTGTCATGTCCTTCGAGATCCTGGGGAGCAGGGTGTTGGCCCCCAATTTCGGCTCGTCGGTCTTTGCCTGGGGCAGCCTGATCTCCACCTTTCTGGCCGGTCTCTCCGGCGGTTACTACCTGGGCGGCAAGGTCGCCGACCGCAGGCCATCGACACGCAAACTCGCCCTGATCGTCTTCTGCCCCGCCCTCCTCTTCCTGACCTTCCCCCTCTACGCCAACCCGGTGACCAATTGGGTCTTCGACCTGGATCTGGGGCTGCGCCTGGGGCCGTTGCTGGCCTCCTTCCTCCTCTTCTTCGCCCCCTCCCTCTTTCTGGGGGCGGTCAGCCCCTATACCGCCAAGCTCGCCATCTGCAGCCTGCACACCTCGGGCAAGACCATCGGCACCCTCTACGCCCTCTCCACCCTGGGCAGCATTGCCGGCACCCTGGCCACCTCCTTCTACCTGATCACCATTGCCGGGGTGAAGGTGTTGATCATGGCCCAGGGCGGTATCCTGCTGGCCATCGCCGCCCTCCTCTTTTATGCCAATATCCGCTGCCAGCTGCCGGAGTGGCAGCACCCCAAAAACCACAACCCCTCATAAGAATTCGGCAAGACTCTCCACCCCCCGCTGCCCCTCCTCCACCGCGCCGGCCCAATGCTGATGGCCATTGAACTCCGAATGGGCAAAGGCGATGTGGCCAAAGGGCTGCCGCAGGATATCGCGGGCAGCGGTGCCGCCATTGCTGCCGAAGTAGAAGCCGGGCTCCGGATTGACGTAGGCGTGGCCCCAGCGGTTCAAAATGATGCCGGCGATATCCCGTTTCGCGTCAAAGCCGGCCTCGCCGAACAGCCGTTGCAGCTGGCTACGGATCATGACCTCATAGTCGGCAAAGCTTGCGCCCAGCAGCTCCTCTCGGCCCCGGACCCCCTGCTCGCGGACCGCCACTCCCGGGTAGTAGAAGGGGACGTACAGGGTCAAGACGATGGGGAGGGCGGGATCAAAGGGGGGGAGGTAGTTACCGACGCGCATGGGCCGTCGGATATTGCAGGAGAAACCGAAGCCGTCAAACCAGCGGCAGGCGGTGAGTTTGAGGCGATAGAGGAACCGCCAGTTGGTGAGGGCCACATTCACCACCAGCATCGGTGAACGGTGGAAGCGGGCGTAGGCCTGGCGATAGCGGTCGGGGAGATCGGCCACCGACCGCCGGGCCACCCAACTGCCGCTGGCCATCAGCACCGCCCCGGCCTGGACGGTATGGGCCTTCCCACCCCTCTCGTAGGTAACCCGCACCGCACTCTTCTCCCCCCGCTCCCCGCTGTGTTCGACCCGCACCACGGTGCTGCCCAGCCGCAGGCGGACCCTGTTCTCCGGCCGGTCAAAGGCCTCCCGGCGCAGGGGCTGGTTGTGGATGTCGGCAAAGGTGGCCTCGCCGGCAATGGCCTCGGGGAGCAGGGACTTCACCAGGAAGCGACTGATGCCGTCGTTGCCGCCGGGGAAGGAGTGCCAGGGGCGATGGTCCGCGGGCAAGGGCAGCCCGCCCCGGGCCAGGCCCGGCATCACCACCTGGCGGGCGCCGTAGGCCGAGATGGCATCACACCCCAGGCCCATGACGCTGGCCAGGATCGGGTCGAGCAAGGCCACCACCGGCGAGGCGGGGCCGAGCACCTGTTCGAGATAGGCCTTAAAGGTCATGGTATCCAGCCGCTGCACCAGGTCGCCGCTCATCCCCCCCTGTGGCCCCTCCTGGCGCAGCAAGAGACGGATATCCTCCTTGGCCCGGTCAGGGATGGGGGCGGTCAGGTAGCCGTCATGCCAAAAATTTTTGATCCACTGGGGGACGGTCGCGGTGCCGGAGCCCGCGAACCAGGCCCCGGCATGGGGGGCATCCAGCCACAGCATGTGGCCGAAGTTGGTGGTATCAAACCACAGCTCATCGTGGCTGGGGTCGAGCTGCTGGTAGGCGAACTCGGTGGGGATCCCCAAGGCGCGGTAGATGGCATGGCCGGACTCGCCAGGCCCCTGGGGGACGACAAAGGAGTTTGAGCCCTGGGGTGCCAACAGCCGGTAGCCGTTGACCTCGAAGGTGTTTCTCTTCGCCTCACCGCCCATGAGCTCATGGTTTTCGAGGAGCAGACACCGTTGCCCGGAGGCCGCGATCTCCTGGAAGCGGTGGGCGGCGCCCAGGCCGGTGAGCCCGCCGCCAACGATGATCAGGTCGAAGCGCTCCTCGCTCGCCGGTATCCTCTCCTGCCGGTCATAATAGCCGTCGCGCAGACGGTGGCCGGCCAGGCGCGCCAGCTCGCTGTTGCCATGGGAGGAGGCGTAGTCACCGATACCGCCGGGGCCGTCCCAAGGGGAGTCCTGGGCAGCCAAGAGACGCATGGGGGCGGGCAGCGAGAGCAGGGAGGCACCGGCGCCGATGAGGGTGGCGTTGAGGAAGTCGCGGCGGGTGATGGGGGTGTTCAGCCCCAGCCTCTCCCGCTGGCCGGGGCTGATCGGCTCCTGACTCATGGCCCTACGCCCTCCGCAACCACGGAACAGGGCCATAGGCCAAGGGCTCGGCGCGACAAGGGGCCCCGAACCGCGCCCGCCCTCGCCGCCATCATCCCCGCTGCCGGCGTCACAACGCGCTCGGGATGCGGATGTCCCGGTCTTCGAAGGAGGTCTTGATCCCCTTGCCGACTTGGTCGAGGTAGCCGCGGAGTTCCGCCAACGAGAGGCGCAGGACAGTGAACCGTGAGTAGTGGGGACCACGGACCCCCCAGAATATCCTGAAGGCGAGGAGCACCCCCGCGGCAGTGCCGACGCCGATATGGAAGAAGAGCCAGGTATCCTTGTTGACCAGGTCAAAGCCGAAAAGATGCAGGATGTCGGCGGTGATCAGGCTACAGAAGATCGAGGTCACCAATGACCAGTGGAAGATCCGGGTCTGGAGGTCCCAAACTTTGACTTTTTTCATTGTCGCGCCTTATTGGGGATGGCCGCCGGGGGGTGCAAGCCGTTGCCGCATTTATCGATTCCATGGTATATCATGTACCCGCCTGCTGTAAATCCCCTTGCCCCTGTTTATGGAGGGGGCTGTGGGTCGGGAGGGATTACGCCCCTGCCGAGGCCCATGGTCACGCCTCGTCCCCAGGCAAACACCCCCTGCTGCTCGGCAAGGGGCTATGTCCACATGGCGGTGGGATCGGCCGCGCGTCCCGCCTTCAGCTCCTCGCCCTCCAGGTAGCGGGTGATGGAGATGGCCGCCTCCTTGGCCTGGTATGCGGCCTTGGCCACCGTCTGCGGGCCGAGGACCGCGTCGCCGCCGGCAAAGAGCCACGGAATCGAGGTCTGCATGGTCAACGGGTCGGTGACCAGGGTCCCCCATCGGGTCATGGTGACCTCCTGACCCGCGTAGGCGGTCACGTCCACGTCCTGGCTGATGGCCGGGATAACGGCGTCG
>CAYSFY010000269.1:2160-4051 GCA_964430285.1 uncultured Desulfobulbia bacterium | reverse complement strand
AGAATGTGGTGGAGCGGGCCGTGGCCCTGACCCGGCACCAGAAGATCGTCATGGAGGACCTGCCGGTGAAGCTGCGCAGCTACCAAGGGACCTCGCTCCAGTTTGGCGCCCACCCGGCCGAACTGGTCTCCCTGGAGGCCATGGAACAGCGCTACATCCACCACGTCTTGAAGAGCGTGGGCGATAACCGCACCATGGCCGCCAAGATCCTGGGGCTGGACCGCAAGACCCTCTACCGCAAGTTGCAACGTTATGATGGGGGGAGCGGGCCTGGCGGGGATTGATCCTGGCGGGGAGAGGTGCCCCACAAGGCCATGGGCAGGTGTCCACGCCCGACCATGTCGAGACAGGGGGAGCTTGCATCAAGCTCCCCCTCCCTTTACGGGAGGGGGTTGGGGGGTGGGTGAAGGGGCAACCTGCCGGTCAAGGGCCAACTTCCCCCCCACCCTAACCCGCGAGGGGGGAGGGGATTTCAGTTGAATCCCTGCTGGCGGAGGAGGGGGAGTATTTTAAACAAAAGTCGCTACCGCGGATTGCTCCCCGACAACGAGCGGGGTTGCCAATGGTTTGCGGCCTAAGGCCAACGACCTTCAGCCCCGTCCGGAGTCACCACCCCACGGCATAGTCCGGCATCTGCTGGAGAAAGGCTGCGCGGATCTTGGTCATCAAGGCCACCTCGATCTGGCCGATGCGTTGGCGGGTGATGTGGAACTGCTCCGAGAGCTGTTGCAGGGTCTTGGGCGAGTCGGTCATCAACCGCTGTTCCAGGATGGCCACCTCCCGGGGGTTCAGCCGCTCTTTTTCCCGGCTGAGGATGGCGCGCACCTTGGCCCGTAACTCGCGGTTAGCCACCACCTCCTCGGTGCCGGGGTCCTGGGAGGCCATCAAGTCTTCGAGGGTGTGCGGCGAGTTCTCCGTCAACGGCGTGTCCATGGAGAGCTCCGAGGCGTGGAGGCGGCGGCCCATCTCTTCCACATCGAGCTCCCGGACCTGCAACCGTTCGGCCAGGGCCTTGTTGTCCGCCTCAACCCCCAGGGCGGCGAGTTTCCGTTTCTCCTGGTGGAGGTTGAAGAAGAGGGTGCGCATGGCCTCGGTGGTGGTGATCTTGACCAGCCGCCAGTTGTTCATGATGAAGCGCAAGATATAGGCCTTGATCCAGTAGGCCGCGTAAAAGGAGAACTTCACCCCCCGGTGGGGGTTGAACATCTTCACCGCCCGCATCAGCCCGATGTTCCCTTCCTGGATGAGGTCCAGGACACTGTTCCGCCAATAGACCTGGAAGTCGGTGGCGATCTTGACCACCAACCGCAGATTGGCCATGACCAAACGGCGGCCGGCCTCGAAATCGCCGTGCTCTTGAAAGCGGACCGCCAGGGCACTCATCTCCTCGCGGCTCAGGACCTTAAACTGACGGATCTCGTTCAGGTAGATCTGCAGTTGGGGATCACCGGCCAAGGAGGGGGCGGTTGACCTCGATACCAACGGGTAATGTCGCTGTTGATTCGAACTGTTTCCGTTCATGGTTTTCGTCCTCTCTGCTGTTGATCCATGCGTGGGGGGGGGCAGGTACCAGGATGGCGCTCCTTACCCGTGCTCAGCAAATAGCAATTGGTGTGCCATGGTGCTTTCCATGGGCTTACCAACCCATCACATTGATAATACGCAACTATCGTATTATCTCCGACCACGAACAGGGCAACCATGGAATAGCGGCACACCCCTTGCAAAACAACTCATCAGTCCCACCCAGACTTGAGGCGGCCGGCCCCTCCCTCCAACTCCCCAGCAGGCCGCCTCAAGTCGTTTTTTTTCTACTCTTCCCCCTTGCGAACACCCACCAGCTCCGTTGCCCACTGTCCGGTCATCCTCAGCGCATCGCTTGCGGGTCCGA
>CAYSFY010000269.1:0-2150 GCA_964430285.1 uncultured Desulfobulbia bacterium | reverse complement strand
CCCTGCGGCAGCTGTAGCCGCGCGCGCTGAGCGCGGCAGGACCAGCGCCTATTCCACAAGAGAAGAGGCTGCCACCCTCTTGCCGTCCATGGCCGGCAATTGAGGCAAAATGCCCCGGCGTGGCAAAATGCCCGCACCACGCTGCCCCGCTCCACCCCGTCACCGCTGATCCCCCCCCGGGCAAGGCCTCGACCTTGGCACGCTCCCTGCTATTGCGGTTCGGCATGGTTTGGTTACCAATTAGCGAGGAGTCGCGCAGGCTTAGCTGTTGCCTGAGGGCCGTCCTCTTCCTGCACCAGGGGGGCGAGACCATTGACCTCATCGTTTCGGATGTGCGCATGCCTGGGGCCTCCGGCCAGGAGATCCTGGAGCAGTTCCATCACTGCCCAGGGTTCCCGCCCATGATCCTGATCACCGCCTTTGGAGACGAGCAGGCCCATGTCAAGGCGGAGTGGTTCGGGGCCGCCGCCATGTTCGACAAGCCCTTTGATGTGGATATGCTGATTGAAAAGGTGGGGGAGTTGTTGGCGAGGGAAGGAAACGCTGAGGATGGAAGGTCGGGAGTGAGAAGTAAGGAGTGAGGCGTCAGGAATCGGCCGCGGCCGGCCATTGCTCCCGCCGGGTCGAAGCGACAGGCGGAGAGGAAGGGGTTGTGATAGAGCAGAAGACCTCATACGCCCCCACCCGCAAGCCCCGCATCACCGTGCGTCCTCGGTCAATTCGTCATTCGTAATTCGTCATTCGTAATTTTCTTCAGCTCTCCACCCCCACCACCAAGGCGCGCAGGAACTCGCGGTTCAGGCGGGCGATGTTGTTGATGGAGATCCCCTTGGGGCAGGCCTCCTGGCAGCGCCCTTCGTTGCCGCATGTGCCGAACCCCAACCCGTCCATGGCGCGGACCATGCTGATCACCCGGCGGTTGCGCTCCGGGTCACCCTGGGGCAACAGGGCCAAATGCGAGACCTTGGCGCCGACAAAGAGCATGGCCGCGGCGTTGGGACAGGCGGCCACGCAGGCCCCGCAGCCGATGCACTCCGCCGCGTCCAGGGCCAGCTCCTGCCGCTCTACGGCAACGGGCAGGGTGTTGGCCTCCGGGGCGGAACCGGTGTTCACCGACACATACCCCCCCTCGCTGATGATCTGGTCAAAGGCCGAACGGTCAACGACCAGGTCCTTAAGCAAGGGGAAGGCCCGGGCCCGGAAGGGTTCGATCACCAGGGTGGTACCGTCGCTGAAGTGCCGGAGGTGGAGCTGACAGAGGGTGGTGCGAGCCTCGGGACCATGGGCCTCGCCATTGACCACGGCCCCGCACATGCCGCAGATCCCCTCCCGGCAGTCGTGGTCAAAGGCCACCGGCTCCTGGCCGCCCTTGATCAGCCCTTCATTGACCACGTCCAGCATCTCCAAAAAGGAGATATCGGTGGAGAGCGGCCCGGTGCTCAGGGTCTGGAAGGCGCCGGCGGCCTCGGGCCCGGCCTGGCGCCAGATCTTCAGGGTCAGGGAGATGGTGTTCACGCGTAGCTCCTTTGACTGGGGGTCACGTATGCAAAGGTCAAGGGTTCCTTGTACAGCCGGGGAGGGCCACTGGCGTCGCTCACATCCCACACCGCCACGTAGCTACAGCTTTCATCCTTGCGGCGGGCCTCGTGCTCCGCGGTCTGGCTCTCCTCGCGCAGGTGGCAGCCGCAGGACTCGTCGCGGGAGAGGGCGTCGCGGACCATGATCTCGGCAAAGTCGATAAAGTCGGCCACCCGGCCGGCCCGCTCCAGGGTCTGGTTCAAGGTGGTGCCGCTGCCGGTGACCTTGAGGTCCTGCCAGAACTCCTCGCGGATCTGGGGGATGCGCGCCAAGGCCTGGGCCAGCCCCTCGGCGTTTCTGGCGATGCCGCAGTGGTGCCACAGCAGCAGCCCCAGTTCGCGGTGGAACTCGTCCGGGGTCCGCTGGCCGTTGATGGCCAGGAGCTTGTTGATCCTGGCCTGGGCCAGGTCCTCGGCCTCGCGGAAGGCCGGGTGGCGGTGGCCGTTGCTCAAGGCCGGGGGCGGGTCGCCGCCCAGGTAGCCGCCCATGGTGGTGGGCAGGATGAAGTAGCCGTCCGCCAGCCCCTGCATCAGGGCGCTGGCCCCCAAGCGGTTGGCGCCGTGGTCGGAGAA
>CAYSFY010000268.1:2983-4068 GCA_964430285.1 uncultured Desulfobulbia bacterium | reverse complement strand
CGGCGGTTTTACCATCACCGGACCGCACGGGGAGCCGGCCAGCCAGGGGATGGTGGTCGAGCCCGGTTGGACGGCGAAGACCCACACCGGTGTGGACACGGTGGTCTGGAGCCAGGGACCGGGCAGCGCCAAGCTGGGCCGGGCGCTGAACAATACTGATATCTTTCAGGTGATGAAAGAGGCCATCATCCCGGTTAGCACCACCACCTCCCGCTAGCTTGACGGCAACAACCCTGCGCTCAAAAGAGCGGGATGTCGTCTTCGCCGGCTTCATCCGCCAGGAACGGGTTCTCCCTGTTTACGCCACTCTCGTTTTGCACTCCCTGGTTCCCCTCCGCATCGGTCCCTGCCCCCATCTTGCTCGCGTCTTCAATCAGACGCAGATCAATATAGCTGGTCAATAAGGCCGAATAATCAACGTCAGGCGAGAAGCGCAGGCCAAGGAGCGTGGTTACCGAATTGGCATAGTTGGACCAGATGATCTCCGCCTCCGGCACAAAGATGACTGTTTGCCTCTCTGATGCGCGCAGACAGAGGGTTAGGGTGACATGGCACAGCTTGGTGCCGGGGGCAATCTCCAGGGGCATATCGACCAGGATTTTTGCTCCCTGGATGGAGACATCGTCGATAATCCCATTATAGATCCGCTGTTTCAGTTGCAGAGAGAAGGTGCCGGCAGAGGTATGGGGGGTGGTCACCCGCTCAAACTTCCGGCGATGGATGTAGTAGATCCGCCGTGGCAGCTCATAACCGACATATTTTTCCGCCTTCTTGACCCGCGTGCACTCGAAAAAGCGCAACGGATTTCCCGGGCGATGGTAGTAGAAGGCGCAGGTGTCGGAGTTGCACGACGGCGCTTGGGGATGGAAGAGCACAAAAATCCCTACCCCGCTCTTCATGGTGGTCTTGGCCACCACAGGATAACGGTTGATGTTCCTCAGACCCCGGCGCCCACAGATCAACTCCGTCTTGTTGTGGACCAGCAGATCGATCTCCTGGCGAATGGTCTCAACATCTTCCGTCCAAATAATCTTCTTCATGGCAATATCAACCGCAAAATTTGGCTATTCGGCAGGGCACGACCT
>CAYSFY010000268.1:0-2973 GCA_964430285.1 uncultured Desulfobulbia bacterium | reverse complement strand
TGGTGACCGCCTTGATCTTCTTGATCGAGCTTGTCGAGAATGGCCAGCCCTTCTTCCGGAGATCCGTGCAGCGCACGAATCTTGAATCGGGTGAAGGTGTCGAATTCGGCAAGCGCCATGGTGGACAGTTCATCCATCAGTTTATTGACGCTTATCCCTCGTTGCCTGGCCAGGATCTTTAATCTGTCATGTTTTTCATCCGGCATGCGAATCGTTAATATGGACATCGCCCCCCCGTTCACCCCTGCCAACTCTCCTGCTCCAGCCACCCATGGGTCAGGGTAAACTCCAGTTCGGCGCTAAACGGGAACTCCGGGTGTTTGCCGAGAAATGCGGCAATCTGCTCGGCCTGCTCCTGGCGCAGGGGGATCAGCTGCCCCTGATGCCGTTCCAGGGTGGCCAGGTCACAGCGCCACAGCGTAAGCGCTTGGCTGCCATGCAGGATGGCGGCGATGCGCAGACCAGCCAGGTCGCTGTCGCCCCAGTGGCGCCGTGGACCGCAATCGCAAAGGCGGTAGAGGGCCAACACCGCGTCGTTGGGAAAGCCCGCGGTGTAGAGCAGCGGGCCGGGGTGGCGCTCGCGAAGCAGGCGGGTAAAGGGGGTCTCGTTTTCGCAGGTAATCAACTCGGCGCTTGCCCCATGACCCGGGGCGACCCAGATCCGGGTCATGCCGTTGACATTGGCCCAGGAGAGGGTGGCCGGTTCGCCCATCTGCCACAGACGGAAGATCCAGTCGTGGGTGTGGCCATCTTTTTCATAGAGCAACGGGCCAAACACCGTGGCCTGCACGGCCAAGCGGTCACGGACCACGTGGTAGCGCCCCCAGACCCCTTCCTCACCCCCGAGCCAGGGTCCATCATCGCTCTCCTCCTGGAGTGCCAGCCAACTGACGATAAGGCGGCTCAGCTCCGTGTCGCGCAGGGCCTTGGAGTTGGTGAGAAAACGGGCACCCAGCTCGGAGAAGGTCAAGGGCGCCCGGTTCTGCCGGAGGAAACGGATGATCTCCGCCGCCTTAAACGCCCGCTCGGCCACGGCCTCGCCCTGGCGGTCGATCTGGCGGGCCAGGGTCGCCAGCGTCCCCTGGAGATGGCCATGGATGCCCCCCAGTTCCGGGAAGGCCAGGCGCAGCCGGTCTACGAGCAGGGTGGCTGCCCGCACATCCCCTTGCGCCTGTTGGCGAAGGTCTAGCCGGGGCCGCTCCAGGGCCTGATACAGCCCGTTGATCCACGCCTCCACCTCCATCTCGTCGCGGCCCAGGAAGAATCGGGGCCAGGAGAGGCGCACCTCGCCGCTCCCCGAGAAGGACAAGGGACGCAGGCCGAAAAAGGCCTTGAAGGCCGCCAAGGTGCCATCCGCCAAACTATCCCCCAGCTTCATCACCCCAACGAGTTCACCCTGGCGGTCGCAACGGCGGCAGACCTTCTCCAGGTAGGGCCTGAGGCAGGGGTATTGCCGCAACAGTTCACTAATCAGGTTCGTCATCTACAACTCCTCCCCAAACGCCACCGGCCCTGGCTCCTCGGGCTGGGTAAAGAGATCGAACTGCCGCTGGTTGTCAGGGTTCTGCCAATGGTAGGGGTAGAGGTGGACATTGAAATCGGTATCCTTCTTCACCAGGATGGTGGTGGAGTAGCTGATCTCCCGGCGCACCCCGTCCTGGTCCGGAGAGGCCACGAACAGTTGCAGGCCGAGATCGGTGGCAAAGCCCAGCAGCTGATCGCGACGGCCGGCGTCGATGCCGTAGAAGGCCTCGTCAAAGAGCAGGGTGTGGAGCCGCACCTGCTTGCCGTGGTAGAGAAAATGGGCGATGGTCAGCACCAGCAGGTAGTTGGGCACCGCCTGCTCGCCGCCGGAGCCCAGGCTCTTGGTGCGCCGGTCCATGACCACCCCCTGGTCGCCGGTGGCCGCCACTTCCATCTCGTAGCGGTACCAGTTGCGGTAATCCAGCTCCTCGGGGATGGCCCCCACCTCGGTGTTGATGATCTCCTGGCGGTGGTCCTCGAAGAAGTGTCTGAGCTCCTCCTCCGCCGCCGGATCAAAGGGGGTGAACTTGTTGATCACCCCCACCAAGCGGCTGTACTTCTCCAAGGGCTTGATGCGGAAACGGTAGTGCTGGTTGCCGAAGGCCCGTTTGCCCAGCAGGCCGCGGATGGTGCGGATCATCCGATCCAGCTGGCTGACGTGGGCGCGCAGGTAGTTGACCAGCTCGGTCATGATGATCTTCTTGAACAACTCCCGGGTGCGCTCGTTGATGATCTCGTGCTGCTCGCTGATCTCGGTGCCCAGCTGGCTGACGATGTCAGGCAAACGCCGGCCCCGGAAGTCCAGGAGCTGATTCTCCGCCTCTTCATACTGGAAGCGGAAGGCCGCCCCAAACTCCGGGTCATTCAAGCGCTCCTTGAGCCGGGCGCGGTTCTCGACCATGGCCCGCTCGCACCCCTCCCGCTCCTTGTCCACCGCCTCCAGGGTCTTGAACTGCAACCCCTTTCTGGTGCGCAGGCAGTAGTGGTCGAGATCGTCCAGCCCGGGGAGCAGGGCGCGCAAACGCTCGGCGCACAACTGGCGCTGGGTCACGGCCTCTTGCTGCTCGGCGAGCTGGTGGCGGCTCGCCTCCTCGGCAGCCAGCTGGCTGTTATTGGCCTCGCCCAGCCGGGTGTCGATCTGGCGGATCTCCTCCCGTTGCCGCTTGAGCCGGGTGGTCAGTTGGCTGATCTTGGCCTCCAGGGCGGCCAGACCCTGCTGCTGGATGATGCTGCTTAAGGCCTTGAGGCGCTCGGCCAAGAGATTGGCCTCGCGGCTCAGCTCATCCTGCTGGCGGTTGTGCAGGGCCAGGAGCCCCTCCAGGCGCGCCAGCTCCTGATGATCGTGGGAGCTCTGGCGGGCTGCCTGCTGGATGGCCATGCTCCCTGCGGCCAGGGTCGCCTTAAACCCCTGCAAGCGCTCCACGGCCTGGCAACGCCCTTTCAGTTCGC
>CAYSFY010000267.1:0-4212 GCA_964430285.1 uncultured Desulfobulbia bacterium | reverse complement strand
GCGCTCCGAAAATCCCGTCAGCATGATTACGGGGGTATTTTGGTCTTGGCTTTTGACGTGATGGGTTAAGGTTGCCCCATTCACCTGGGGCATCCAGCAGTCGGTAATGACCAGATCCGGCTTTTGTTCATTAAAGACCATAATCCCCTGCAATCCGTCTACCGCCAAGAGTGCCTCATGCCCCAAGGTGCGTAGCCACGTGCCAAGCATGGTCAAAACTGCCTCATCATCTTCCACCACCAGTATGCGCATAGGTCCCTCTGTCACTGTTTTTGTTGAGCCTGGCCGATCTGCATCTTGATCTGCATCTCCGCGGCCAGGGCCTGGGCCTGACTGATCTGCTCTTGGGTAAACTTCGTGACGATAAGGTCCCGGGCCTTTTCGGCATTTTCATAACCTTGGGCCGCTGCCAGACTGTACCAGGCATAGGCCTGGATATCGTTTTGGGGAACCCCCTGGCCTGTGGCATACAGATAGCCGAGATTGGTCTGGGCCGTGACCAGACCCTGTTCAGCTGATTTCGTATACCAACTGATGGCCTGTTTGTAGTCCCGGCTCACCCCTTCCCCTTTGCAGTAGAGGACGGCTAACTTCTGCTGGGCAAACGCATCGCCCTGCTCGGCGGCCTTTTTGTACCACGACGCGGCCTGCCGGTAGTCCGCCGGCACCCCCTTACCGTTCTCATACATGGAGCCTAAGTTATGCTGGGCAAAGGCATCGCCCTGTTTGGCCGCCTTGCGGTACCAGGCCATGGCCTGCGTAAAGTTCTGTGTCACTCCCCGGCCATTGTCGTACATGAAACCCAGATTATATTGGGCCTCGGCATACCCCTGTTCGGCCGCCTTGCGGTACCAGCGCACAGCCTCCGGGTCGTCTTGTTGAATCGCGCCCCCCTTGGCGTACATGAGCCCGAGCAGGAACTGGGCCTTGGCGTCGCCCTGTTCAGCGGCCTTTTTGGTCTCATCATAATTCGTCTGCTCCGCCGCCAAGACCGAGCCGCTGACCAATACCCCGGCCATAATCACCAGCAGGGTCAACACCCCCGCCCTTCCCTTACGCAGCAATACTCTCATCATCCTTGCCACCCTTGATTTGATTCCGCCATGATGGTCTCGCTACAACTCCGCGAGCCGGCCATCGACCTCTGTGCTATCAACAAGTTACACGGTATGCGGCAGCAGTGAACGGTTTTTACGGAACTGCTCATTCGGGCCAACACGCCGGCCGTCACCGTGTCGCAAACATGGTATCTTATCGTACAAAAGCAACCCAGTGTCAACTGCATTGTGCCCGTTTACCAAGGTGCTGGTCGCCATGCCTCCTGAGCCCCACCCACGCCGGTGGACGACGCGCCCTGGTTACGAAGGCGGCGCAGTGGCCGTATGGTAAACTATGTAAAGTAAGGACGTCCTTAGACTACCCCTTAACCAATTTCATCCCGTGCGCGGGAATCCCGAGGTTTCGGATTTATCTTGGCACGATGCGCCGCTTGTTAGCCACATTTGCACCACGCATTTACACCAACCTTACCGATTGAATATAGCATCATTGCAACAGCAGGTGCCAAAAATGACGGTGCAAAACCAAGAGTAGAGCCAAGAAGACCGCTAACTCCAGAAATCAGAACCACAGACACAGGCTTCGCATCCGAAAGGAGTTTGTCCCGTTCCTTTTTGTACTTTTTATCACCACAGATAAATAGGCGAAGTTCCTCATTGAACTTATCCCAAAACGGTTTCGAGTCGATGGGATTGGTGCCGCCAAATTTTTGTGTATCCGAAGGACCATTGGCGCTTAACCAAAGTTTTGCCACCTCTTCCTCGTTATGCTTCTCCCTTAACTGGGATATTGCACTTGCTTGATACGGTTTCAGGGCGGCTAGCAACTCATTGAGATCAAACAAAGGGATTGGTGTTAATTCAGTCATTACAACATATCCTTGATGTACTCGGCAGACACTACATGAGTTGTTTGATTTAATTCGGCGGGGTTAATATTCCCAAGCCTGATTCCAAATTGTGGGGCATAAGTGCCAATAAGGACTCCAATTATTTTTTCAAGTCTGGGAGAAAAGACCATTGACCCCGATTGCCCAGGTCTCGACTGAATATTGAGGACGGCGTGTTTGATTTTAAGGCCAGTCGATTCGAGGAAGATTTTGGCACCTACCTCTGTGTTTTGAAAGGTCAGAACTCGACGTCCTTCGGTGCAGTGCGGAAACCCAAAAATACCCACAGACTCACCTACAGAAACTTCGTCAAGTGACCCAATTTGTGGCATCTTTCCAGAAAACCTTACATCTGCTTTTAGCAAGGCCAGATCTTTTATTGGATCAATTTCAGAAACAACAGCATTAGATGGCTGACATCGGTTGTCGGATACATCTTGATAAGCATTAATATTCTGAATATGCGGAGCTAATACAACTAAGCCAGAATGGTTGTCGCCAACAACATGACGAGATGTGACAAATATGCCATCGTTCGAAATCATGAATGCTGTTCCAAGCATCTCGATATGAGCGGGAGTAACCCTCCCAATGGTGACTACCAGCTGAGTGAATATATTCATAAGGTCTCCTTGTGGCTAACGAATTAAATATGCCGCGTCTGTATCATCAGTAATTCAGAAAGAGTTATACCGACGCGGTAATAGTTGCCTATTGATCACATGTTGCAGAATGGGTGGCAGACAGTTCCTGGACAACAGGGGTGCCCAATTCGTCGTCCGCTTCATTGTCGCCGTGACAAATTACTCGATACCCGTACAAAATCAAGGGTAATTAATACCAGCCCTAGGGTGTCAAACCCTACTCAAACCTACCGCCCCGAACAGAGTGCGCACCACAACTGAAAGTGTCAGGTGAGAGGTAAGGCCCCTTGTACGCAAGCCACGGGACAGCAACCCATGCCGTGGCCATCAGGGTGCGTCCCCACCAAAACGCCCCTCTCCTTTCGCCCCCTCGCTTCCGGTTCCCAGCGACCACATTGCCCTTGACGCCGGCCACTCCGTACGCTACTTTGCCGGGCAGGGAGGGCCTTAGCGGTTTTTCCTACCTGCAATAGCCTCTGCCGGTTCCCTAAGAACTGGCCTTCTTCGTGCCGGCAAGGCTCATTGCTAAACCCTTACCTTGCCACGAGATCGCGCGATGCCAGAGAAGACTCCCCCCACGGATAAAGCAGTGACGGAAGAGGCCATCCTCAAGGTGGCCAAAGAGGTTGCCATCAAGTTCATCGAGGTGGGCAGGCTCACCCCCAGCAACTTCAACGAGACCTTTAAAGAGCTCTACACCGGCATCAGAACCACGGTCAAGGGCCAATGAGCCCGTCCACGATGCCGTCGCCCCCCGCTGTGTCCCCGCCAACCGCGACCTCTGCCGCTACCGTCCCCCCCCCGCTTTTGGATCCGGCCCTGAACCGCCTGCCGGCAGCGGTCCGCACCATTCACCTGATGGGGAACTGCGGCACCGGGGTCGGTGCCCTGGCCGGCATGCTCCAGGCCCAGGGCTATGCGGTCAGCGGCTCGGACCAGCAGGTCTACCCGCCCATGAGCGACTTCCTGGCCTCCTTGGGCATCCCCGTGGCCTCGGGCTATGGCCCGGAGAACCTGGCCCATCGGCCGGATCTGGTCATCGTCGGCAATGTCATCACCCGCGTCAACCCCGAGGCCGAGGCCTTGGCCAGTTTGGCCATCCCCTACCTCTCCATGCCCCAGGCCTTGGGCCTTTTTTTCCTCGCTGGCAAGGAGTCCTTGGTGGTGTGCGGCACCCACGGCAAGACCACCACCTCGTCGCTGTTGGCCACCATGCTCCACTACCTGGGGCTGGACCCGGGCTTCATGATCGGCGGTCTGGTCCAGGAGTTCGGCCGCAACTTCAAGATCGGCCATGGCCCGCACTTCGTGGTGGAGGGCGACGAGTATGACACCGCCTTCTTTGACAAAGGGCCAAAGTTCCTGCACTACCAACCCCAGGTGGCCATCATCACCAGCATCGAGTTCGACCATGCCGATATCTACACCGACCTGGAGGCGGTCAAGGCCTCGTTTCGCAGGTTGGTGGCGATTATGCCCCCGGCTGGCTGCCTGGTGGCCAACCTGGACGACCCGGTGGTGGCCGAGATCTGCCGGGAGGCCAAGTGCCCAGTGCAGGGCTACGGTGAAGGGGCGGGTCGCGCCTGGACCTTGACTGACCTGGATATCCGGGCGGACGGC
>CAYSFY010000266.1:1861-4398 GCA_964430285.1 uncultured Desulfobulbia bacterium | reverse complement strand
CCGGAGAGTTTTTTTTCGCCCCGCAGGTGCTGAAGGAGGTTGATCTTGATCGGCTTGCCATAGATATCCTGATTGAAGTCGAAGATGTGGGTCTCGGCGGAGACCTCCTTGCCGTCGAAGGTGGGGTTGCGGCCGATATTCAAGACCCCGCCGTAGCAGCGGCCATCGTAGACCACCTGGGTGACATAGACCCCGTGCCGGGGGCAGAGGTCGTCCTCGGCGATGTGGAGGTTGGCTGTGGGGAAGCCCAAGAGCTTGCCGCCCCGCTGTTGGCCCACCTGTACCTCGCCCCTGATCTGATAGGGCCGGCCCAGGAGCTTCTTGACATCGCTCATACGGCCCTCGTTCACCAGCTTGCGGATCATGGTGCTGCTGACCAGCATCTCCTCGACATAGAAGGGGTCCACCACCGACACCCGAAATCCTTTCTCCTCGCCCTGGGCGCGCAGGAAGGGGATGTCGCCCTGACGCCCCTTGCCAAAGGCGTAGTCATAACCCACCACCAACTCTTCAACGCCGATGGTCCGCCTGAGCACGGTGTCGACAAAATCAGCCGCCGGCATGTGGGCGAACTCCGTGGTAAAGGGGATGATCACCAGTACGTCGATATTGGCCATGGCGATCAGTTCCCGTTTCTGGTCGCAGGTGGAGATGAGTTTGATGCCGATGTCCGGGCGGATGACCTGGAGGGGATGGGGCGCAAAGGTGATGGCCACGCTGGTGCCCTTGGCCACATAGGCCTTGTGCACCACCTCGCTGAACAGAATTTGGTGACCCAGGTGGACCCCGTCGAAGTTGCCGATGGTCACGAATGGTCGGGAGAAGGGGTATTTGATGTCGCTGAGGTCGGTGTAAATTTTCATCGGCGCATCCTCGCTTGTGGTCGACGGCACAAGAGGTTGGGCGGAATTGGTACGCATAATTTCGTAAGGGCTTCCCACGGAGGGTGGCAGCCCCTGTCGACGGCAGTAAAGTACCCTCTATCGGTCAGGAAAGGAAGGCCTTTTTGGGCGGATTCCGCCATCCGTCGTGGCTCGCGGGCCGGGGAGTTTTTTTTGTGAGAGGTGAAGGAATCTTCTTGACAAAAGGGCTCAAAAAAAACTACATTGGGGCCTCGTTTGTGCCGAAGTGGCGGAATTGGTAGACGCGCTAGGTTCAGGGTCTAGTGTCCGTACGGATGTGCGAGTTCGAGTCTCGCCTTCGGCACCACTTGCAAGTATCCGGCACCTGTCCGGTCGTAGTAAAAATGCGTAAAAAAAGGCCCTCGGTTAACGAGGGCCTTTTTTTTTGCGCGCCCCTCTCTCCACGGTTCACTCCCTTCCTCAGCCCACAGGCTATCTCTCCATGCGCGCCATCGTCGGCGGCAGTGGGCTCCTCCCCCGTATGGGTCAGGACTTGATATACACCCCATGGGCCTTGCTCTTGATCGTGCCCTGCTGTTTTAAGCGATGGACCAGGCCGTAGAGCTTGGTCCTGGGGATACCGGTCTCCGCCGCTAACTGGCCGACATCCACACCCCCCTGATGTTTGGCGATGACCGAGGCCACCAGCTCCAACGGGGCCAGGGCCGGGGCGACGCTGATGGCCGGGGCGGCGGGTTTGGCCACGGCCTTGGCCTTTGCCCCCTTGACCGCGCCCTGATTGGCGACAGTCTCCGGAGGGGTCTGCGCGGCAAACCCCGCCGGTCGCTCCAGGTCGATGCCGAACAGGGCGGAGAGATCGGCATCGGCAATGACCTTGGCGCTTTGTTGTTTGGCCTTGGCCAGCATCCCACTCGCCGTCTCCTTGACGGCCTTGGCCACCAACTCCTCGCTGTGCACGCCGCGCAGTTGAAAAAAGAGGGATGGGTCTTCGTCGAGTCTAGCGCCGATGCCGTAGAGGGTGGCTGCCACATGCTTGCACATGGTGGCCCAGTCCGGGCAGCTACAGGTGAAGCTGATCTCCTTGGGGGTGGGGAAGAGCCCTTGGCCTTGACTGAGGAAGACCTCGGCCAGTTCCTTGGGGAACTTGCCGACCATGAGGTCTTGCAAAGAGCCCAACCGGCCGGCGCACCGCTTTTGGATACCCTGCCACACGGCAGGGGCGATGGGTTTGATGGCGATCTCCACCTCGTAGGGTTTGGCCCGCGAACCCTGGACCAGGGCCTTCACCTGACCTGCGGCGATCTGTAGATCGAGCACCGCGCCATGGCGCACATAGCCGCGGCCCCGGTCGATGCGGTTGCTGTAGTCGGCGTAGCGCTCCAGGTTTTGGTTCCACGACTTCCCCCACCAGGTGCGGGCCAGGGCGCTGCCCGCAAGGATCACCGGCCGCAGGTCCGGCCTCTTCTTCAGCAGCTGTTGCCGTTTCTTTTCCGCCTTGGCCTTTTTCTCGGCCACGGAGACATACTTTGGATAGCCGTTGTAACTCATGGCGTGCTCACCAGTTGATTTGTGGTTGATTGGTCTGTCAAAAGTTCTCCCCCTCATGTCGGAGTTGATCCGGCATGCCGTTGCCCTGTGCTTATCGTCAAGAGAGCGGCCCCCTGTGTGCGTATG
>CAYSFY010000266.1:0-1851 GCA_964430285.1 uncultured Desulfobulbia bacterium | reverse complement strand
AGGTAAAGAGCTCGAGCAACTGGTCGTTACTCATCTCGGTGATCCACCCCTCGCCGCTGTCGGCAATGAGGTCGTGGGAGAGTTTGCTCTTCTGCTCCAGCATGGCGTCGATCTTCTCCTCAATCGTGCCCTTGGTCAAGAACTTATGGACCATGACATTTTTCTGCTGGCCGATGCGGAAGGCCCGGTCCGTGGCCTGATTCTCCACCGCCGGGTTCCACCAGCGGTCAAAGTGGATGACATGGTTGGCCGCGGTCAGGTTCAGCCCCACCCCGCCCGCCTTCAGCGACAGGACAAAGAACGGCACATAGCCGTGGCCTTGAAACTGTTCGATCAAGGCCCGCCGCTTGGCCACTGGCACCCCGCCGTGGAGGACCAAGCCCTCTCTCTGGAAGATGGTGGCCAGGAAGCGGGCGAGCGGCCCGGTCATCTCCTGGAATTGGGTGAAGATCAGGACCCGCTCCCGCTTCTCGTGGATGGTCTCGCAGATCTCCCGAAGCCGCTGGAACTTGCCGCTCTCCTTCTCATCAAAGGCGGCGAGCCCCAGGTATTGCGAGGGGTGGTTGCAGAGTTGCTTGAACTTCATCAGCGCGGCCAGGATCACACCCTTGCGCTGGATGCCATCCGCCTGGGCAAGGGTCTCCCTGATCCCGTAGATCACCTCGGCGTAGAGCACGGTCTGCTTCTTACTGAGCGGCGCCCAGGTCTTGACCTCTACCTTGTCGGGCAGGTCGGCGATGATGCTCTTGTCGGTCTTCATCCGCCGGAGGATGAAGGGGCTCACCACCCGGCGCAGGCCGGCATAGCCGCTGGGGCTGTCGCGCAACCCCTTGCTGAAGGCGGTGAACTCCTTGGCGCTCCCCAACAGGCCGGGATTGCAAAAGTCGAACAGCGACCAGAGGTCGGAGACCCGGTTCTCCACCGGGGTGCCGGTCATGATGATGCGGTTTTTGGCGGAGAGCCCCTTGACCGCCTTGGTCTGCTTGGTCCCCGGGTTCTTGATGGCCTGGGCCTCGTCCAGGATCACCGTCTCCCAGGGGTAGGCGCTGAGCCACTCATGGCGCTGCACCAAGTTATAGGTGGTGATCACCAGATCCATGGCGTCCAGGTCCTTAGGGCTCGGTTCCGGCATGGGCATAGGCCGGTGCATATCCGGGTGGGCGGCAAAGACCGTGAGCCCCGGGGTGAAGCGCTCGATCCCGCTCAGCCAGTTGGCGAGCAGGGAGTCGGTCAGGATCAGCAGCGAGGCCTTGGCGTGGTGGCCACTCACGGCCCGTTCGCGCTTCGCGGTCATCAGGAAGGCCAGCACCTGGAGGGTCTTGCCCAGCCCCATGTCATCGGCCAGGCAGGCGCCGAACCCTAAGCGTTGCAGGAAGAGGAGCCACGCTACCCCCTGCTGTTGGTAGCCGCGCAGGGTGGCCTTGACCCCGCTGGCCACCGCGAGCTGCCCTTGGGCCTCGGACATAGTCTCTGGCCGGCGCAGGCGGTCGATCACCTCCCGCAGCCACTGGCCATGGGTGATCCCGGGCAGGGTGCCGCCGTCCATGGCGCCCAGGAGCCGGCCGGGGTTCATGGAGAGGCGCATGGCCTCGAAGAAGGTGATCCCCGTGTCCAGGCCCAGTTCTTGGGCCTGGCCATAGGCGGCCAGGGTCTGGCGCAGCTTGTCGGGATCCACCGCCACCCATTTGTTCTTGATAAAGGCGAGCCCCTCCGTCTCGGTGAGCAGCAGGCGGGCCTCCTCCTCGCTGAGTTCCTCATCGCCAAGCATCAGCCGGGGCCGGAAGTCGAGCAGGGCGTGCATGCCGACCATGGCTGGGGTCTGGTCGCCGATGCGGATGGCGAGCCCAAGGC
>CAYSFY010000265.1:3767-4412 GCA_964430285.1 uncultured Desulfobulbia bacterium | reverse complement strand
CGACCACGGCGAACCCTTTGCCGTGTTCCCCGGCCCGGGCCGCCTCAATGGCGGCGTTCAAGGCCAGGAGGTTGGTCTGGCGGGCGATCTCCTCAATGATGGAGATCTTGGTGGCGATATCTTTCATGGCGGACACGGTCTTGGTCACCGCCTTGCCCCCCTCCTTGGCGTCCACGGCGCTCTTGACCGCGATCTTTTCGGTCTGGATGGCGTTGTCGGTATTCTGGCGGATGTTGGCCGCCATCTGTTCCATGCTGGAGGAGACCTCCTCGGCGCTGGCCGCCTGCTCGGTGGCCCCTTGGGACATCTGCTGGGCCGTGGCCGACAGTTGCTGGCCACCGGAGGCGACATTTTCGGCTGCCGTCTGCACGTCGGTGACCACCTCCTTGAGCTTGGCCACCATATGGGACAAGGACTCCATCAGTTCATCGTTGTCGCTGCGTTTTTTGAGTTCCACCTGCAGATTTCCCTGGGCCACCAGCTTGGCATTGGCCGTGATGTTGTTGGTGGCCTCGATCAGGACGTTCAGGTTGTTTTTGATACCGTTGAAGTCCCCTTGATAGGTGTCGGTGATCACCTTGGGCATATCGCCCTTGGAGATGCGGTCCACATACTCGGCAGCCACGTTCAACGGCCCGATCACCG
>CAYSFY010000265.1:0-3667 GCA_964430285.1 uncultured Desulfobulbia bacterium | reverse complement strand
TGACCCCGGAGACGATCTTTTTGAAGTCGCCTTGGTGCTTGCCGGCATCGGCCCGAGTGGCGAGCTTGCCTTCCACCGCCGCCCTTGCCAGCATATTGGCATCAGTCACCAGCGCAGTGATGTTGCTCTTCAGCAGCACCAGCCACTCATGGATCTGGTCGTCGGACGAGGCCTTATCCATCATCGCCGTCATATCACCGTTGGCGATTTTGGTGACATAGGCCACCAGGTCGGTCAGCCAGCCATGCACCCCATTGATGGCATTCTTCATCTTTTCGTGGTCACCCTTGCAGGCGATCTCCACACGCTCCCTCAGGTTGCCCCCCCTGATCAACTGCAGCACTCTATTCCCTTCACCAATGGGCAAGAGGATGGCATCCAACATGTCGTTGACGCCGCTCACCACCTCGCTATACGCCCCTTGGAATTGTTCCGGCTTCCCTCTTTCGGAAAGCAGACCATCCTTCGAAGCCAAGGTCAGGCGTTGCAGCTCCTGTTGCAGTCCGGCCAAGACCTCGGTGACCTTGATCAGACTTTTCGCCAGCACATCATTCTCCGAACGGACCTGCACCCGAACCGACAGGTCGCCTGCCGCGATGCCGCCCGCGGCGTTGGCCTGCTGCGCAATGGCATCAATGCACTGGTTCAGGTTGTTCTTGATCTCGTTGAAGTCGCCTTGATACGTCTCGGTAATCCTGGGAGGGTTGTCCCCCTTGGAGATGCGGTCCACATACTCGGCAGCCACGTTCAACGGCCCGATCACCGCATCCAGGGTGTCGTTGACCCCGGAGACGATCTTTTTGAAGTCGCCTTGGTGCTTGCCGGCATCGGCCCGGGTGGCGAGTTTGCCCGCCACCGCCGCCTGGGAGAGCATGCCGGCGTCGGCCACCAAGGCACGGATGGTGTCGACCATCTTCTTCATGGCCGCCATGACACTGGTGGTATCGCCCGCGCTCAGGACGATCTCCCGGGAGAGGTCACCAACCGCCACCAAGTTGGCCAGTTCACCGACCTGTTTCGGGTCGCCGCCCAACTGGCGGAGGACGATGCGGGTAATAAAGAAGGCGAGGCCAAGGCCAATAAGGACGCCAGCCACCATAAAGATGGTCATCATCCGTTCGGCGCTCCGGGCCTCCTCATCATTGCTGTCGTCGGTCATTTTGGCTTGGATGACCTTCGCCTCCGTCAACTTGTCCAGGCACTCCTGTTCCTGGGTAGCTACCTTCCTGCCTTCACCATTCAATAGGGCAATGGCCTCTTCATCCTTGCCAGCCTGCTCCAGGCTGACCACCTGGTCGATGACCTTGCCATAGTCCTCGCGGCTAGCCTTGAAGTCGGCGTAGAGCTTGCGCCCCTCGTCGGTGAGGATAGTCTTTTCGAACTCATCGCCATTCTCGGCAATGGTTTGGCGTAGTTTGACGATGTTGTCCCACTGATTTTTCTTCTCTACGGGGTCGGTCTCGATCGTGTAGCGTTGCAGGTTGATCCTGGTCCGTTGGAAGGAGACCGCCATATCCATCAAATTCTCGATTGGCAACGTGATCTTTTCGTAGAGTTTCTGACTATCGGCCTCAATGACGCGAATGCTCTGCATTCCTTCCAAGCCAATCGCTACGGCGACAGCGATCACCAGGCAAAACCCGGTCAGCAGCTTTCCTCTCATACTCATGCTCTCAATCCAGTGCATAGGTTTACCTCCCCTGTCTCGTTTATTGGCCACATGGCCGGCTGATCCTCTCCGTGTCTCATAATTACATCACAGCGCAACCATGCTCAGGCTCTCCCTGTTGATCGGTGTAAGGCGCAAGGCTGTAGGCTGTAGACGTTTAGCCTGTTGGCAACCGGGAGACACAAGATGCGATATGCCGCGGCCATCATGAGAGGCCCCGTCTTCTCCTTACCGCCTATAGCCTATAGCCTACAGCCTACAGCCCAACCCCATCACACCTTCCTAAACAGCTGGGCATTCGGCACCACCTGCTGAAACAGGTGGGCGCTCTCGGGCGGCAGCTTCTGGGTGTTCTCCAGGGCCAGGTAGCCGCCGGGCGAGAGGGTCTGGTGGTACATCTTGAGGACCTCGACCCGCTCTTGGTACTGAAAATGAAGCAGGACATTTTTGCAGACGATCAGCGCATAGTCGCTACCAATGGGCTGCAAGGAGAGCAGGTCGTGGTACCGGAAAAAGACCCGCGAGCGGATCTTGGCGCACACCTGATAGCGGTTATCCTCTTGGGCAGCGAAGTATTTGTTGAAGATGTCGGCCGGGATCCGCTGCAACTCCTCATAGGGATAGGTCGCCCGTTTGACGATCTCGCCGAACTTGTTGGCGCTATCGTGATCGGTGGCATCGAGATAGAGGTTGTTGAAGGTGGCGCCCAGCCGCTCGGCAAAGACCATGGCCAGGTGTAGGGCTCCTGGCCCAGGGCGCAGCCGGCATCCCAGATCTTGATGCGCTGGCGGCCCAAGGCCAGCTTAATGGTCTCATCCACCGCATACTCCAGCACCGGCAAGTCACGGAAAAAAAAGGAAAAGGCCATGGGCGTTTCCGGTCAGCAGAGCCTAACCTGCTCGGCGCGTTCAGCGGTATGGGCCAAGACCCCGGCGTCCAGGATCAAGGCCACGGAGCCATCCCCCAGCACCGTGGCGCCGGAGACCCCCTTGACATCCTGATAGAAGCGGCCCAGGGGCTTGATCACCGTCTGGTGTTCGCCCACCACGCAGTCCACCACAAAACCGGTGCGCTGCCCATGCACCGACATGATGACGATCTGTTCGATCTCCGGCCGTTCCCCGCCAATGGCAAACTCATCCCGCAAGGAGATATAGGGGGTAAGATTGCCGCGCACGTTGGCCAGGTTGCGGCCATGGGAGGCCGCGACATCGGCCCGCGACAGCTCCACGCACTCCTCGACCGCGGCCAGCGGCAAGACATAGTGGCTGTCCGCGATCTTCACCAACAGGCTCTCGATGATGGCTAAAGTCAGCGGGATCTTCAGGGTGATGGTGGTGCCGACCCCTTTTTGGCTATCGATGGCGATTGAGCCGCGCAACCCTGCGACCCCGCGCTTGACCACATCCATGCCTACCCCGCGGCCGGAGACATTGGTCACCTTGGCCGCCATGGAAAAACCAGGGGCGAAGATCTGGGCAAAGATCTCCTGGTCGCTCGGTTCCGCCTGGGCCGCGATCAACCCTTGGGCCAGGGCCTTGGCGCGGATGGCCTCCCGGTCAAGACCGGCCCCGTCGTCACGGATGGTGATAAGCACCGAATCCCCCGAGTGCTCGGCTCCCAGGGTGACCGTGCCGCAGGCGGGCTTACCGGCGGCCAGACGCACCTCGGGCATCTCCACGCCATGATCGATGCTGTTTCTGATGATGTGAACCAGGGGGTCGTTCAACTTTTCGATTACCGTCTTGTCCAGTTCGGTGTCAGCGCCAAAGGTCTCCATCTCGATCTCCTTGCCCAGTTCTTGGGAGAGGTCGCGCACCAACCGTTTGAACTTGCTGAAGGTGCTGCCGATGGGCAGCATGCGGATGTTCAAGGCGGTGTCGCGCAGTTCGTTGGTCAAGCGCTCCACCTCTTCGGAGATGGCAATAAATACGGGGTCGCGCAGGGTATTGGCCACCTGGGTGAGGTGGGCCTGAACGGTGACCATCTCGCCCACCA
>CAYSFY010000264.1:0-4567 GCA_964430285.1 uncultured Desulfobulbia bacterium | reverse complement strand
TGGTGTTTATGGTCAACGGATTAGGCAGTTGTATCAGGCCAGAGATTCTGTCAGCCGCCAGGATGAGCTTGACCTGTTTTTGGCTGATCGACGGCAGCATGTGGCAGAGCTGATTTTACCGGGATTGGCGCAGGGCAAGGTGATAGTCACAGACCGCTACTATTTTTCAACTGCTGCCTATCAAGGGGCGGCTGGATTTGACCCGGCGGAAATTATTAGTCAAAATGAGGCCTTTGCCCCAGTCCCTGATCTGGTCATCCTGATAGAACTAACGCCGGAGCAAGCCGTGATGCGTATCCAACGGTACCGTCACGAGACTCTCAACCATTTTGAGCAGGAGGAGGGGTTGCGTCAGGTCGCGGCGGTCTTCAGCACTCTGCAACAGGAGTATATTCGTCGTGTTGATGGTAACCAGGCAATCGCTGCGGTCCATGCCCAAATTGTCGCCCAGGTCAGGGCCTCCCTCGCTCTCTTTTAGCCCCTTGCTCATGCCGATGAATAGCGTAAAACTTTTACTGATCGTGGTTCTTGCGTTGGTATCCTGCGTCCCCGCACTCCCCCCACCTGCTTCCAAAACCACGCCTCCATCCCCTCCCCAAAAAACAGCTCCACCGCCTTTGGCTCATCGCGAGAGACCGGACACTCAGTGCTCCTACTTCTATTTTCTGTGGGGCAAGACTGCCGAGATGAAGGGCCAGTATGACGAGGCCTTGGATGCTTTCGAGAAGGCTGTGGTATGTGATAGTGATGCCGATTATGTGGTGCGCAACCTGACGGTTCTGCTCCTGAGGATGAATCGTAAGGAACAGGCCATGGAGTGGGTGGAGAAATTACTGCAATCCAAGCCCGGAGATGCCAAGACGAAGGCATTTCAGGCCGATCTCTACGCCTCCATGGGCGATGAGGCCAAGGCCCTTGCCATCTATAAGGCCCTGTTGGCCAAACAACCCAAGGATACCGAGGTGTTGTTGAAACTCGGCAAACTGTATCTTAATGCCCTTGAGTATTTGAAGGCCAGGGACTGTTTTGAGGAGTTGGTAGCCGTTGATCCGCAATCGTTCATGGGCCACTATTATCTAGCCCGGCTCTTTCGGGAGCTGAAGTTTTACCAGAAGGCCACTGCCGCCTATCAGAAAGTCCTCGAACTCTACTGGTCGCCGGGTTTGGCCATGGAGGCCGCTGATTTTTATGAATCCCAGAAGATGGAAGACGAGGCCATCAAGGTCTACTCCAAACTCTTGGATGATGATGACAGTAGCGAAGAGGCCACCAATCGCTTGGTGCGGATCTATCTGGGCAAGAACCAATCGGACAAGGCCTTGACCGTGCTCCAGGAGCTTCGGGGCAAGGCCATGGACACCAAGAAGATCGATTTCATGATCGGTAGGATCTATTTGGATCAGCACAAGTATCCACAGGCGATAGCAATCTTTAAAGAGATGTTGTTTCGAGACCCGGGTCTGGACTTGTCCCGTTTCTTGCTGGCCATGGCCTACTATGAGTCGGGTGACCAAGACCAGGCCCGGTCCCTGCTGCTCGCCGTGAAAAAGGATTCCCCTGGTTTTGATGACGCACTGTCACTTTTGCTCAAGATGTATGCCGAGCAGAAGGAGTATCAAGCGGCGATGGACCTGCTGAGCAAGGTGATCAACGAGGACAAAGGGGATACCCAGAAATATTATTTCGCCATGGCCTCTCTTTATGAAGAACAGGGTAAGCTTGACGAGGCCGACAAGGTGTTGGTGGAGACCATAAAACGCTCGCCCAAGGCGGAAAATGGTTACTTCACCTATGGCATGTTCCTGGAGAGACATGGTCGTCTGGACGAGGCCATGGTGCAGATGGAAAAGGTGCTGGCCATCAACCCCGATGATCCCTTGGCCTTAAATTACATCGGCTACTCATGGGCGGACCGAGGTGTTCGACTTGCCGAGGCCTTGGAATACATTAAGAAGGCAATAGTCCGGCGTCCCAACGATGGCTTTATCATGGATAGTCTGGGTTGGGTCTATTTCAGAAGGGGGGAACTGCAGTTGGCGGTGGATGCCCTAGAAAAGGCCGTTGCCCTTGAGCCTGAGGATCCCACCATTCACGAACATTTAGGCGATGTCTACCTGGCCTTTCATAAGCCGCAGCAGGCCCTTGATAACTATAGGAAATCCTTTGAATTGAGTGACAAGGATGAAGATAAGGCCCGGATTCAAACAAAGATAGGGGCGATCAAGCCGTGAACAAGACCTTTGTTTGTTGCGGACGATCCATTTCTCTTGTGCTCGCCGTCTGCCTCCTGTTGGTAAGCGGAGGGTGTGCAACCCTGCCAAAGTCCATACCCGTCCAGGAGGGAGTGGCAGATCAGGTCCGACAGGAGTTTAAGGTCATGCTTGGCAATCAGCGTCACTGTCCACCCGCACTGGACGCCGACGTCACGATTACCGTGGACAACCTGCTGTGGACCGGGACCCTCTCCGGTTATCTGCGGGCCATGGCCCCTGACTATCTTCGCTTCGAAGGGGTCAACCCCTTGGGCCTGACCGAGGTCCTCTTTGCCGTTGATGGCAAAAATTTCACCTACCTCTCAGTGCGGGACCAGCAGGCCTATACCGGTCCGCTTTCGGCCAAACTCCTCTCCCGATATACGCCGGATGGTATGGCCACCTCAATCAACTATTACTGGCTGTTGGGGCGGATCCCCCCTGGCTCGGTGCGAATAGGCGAGGTCAGTCTCGATGAGCAGGGCAAAGAGTACTGGCTTGACCTCTACTTCGCCGCAACCGGCAGATGGTCCCGGGTCCTCTTTAATCCCGGAGAGCATCTGCTCAAACGAAACCTGCTGCTCAGCGAACGTGATGCCATTGACGTTGATCTTCTGTATGAATATTCTCCTCCACAGACTGCGGGAAGGGAACCGAACGCTGCCTCCTCGCCAGTGGTTGTTTGCCCTCTCCCTGATCGGATTACGATCAAGAGCCAAGGCCGCGGTCTTATCTCCCTTGGTTTTAACAAACGGTACCCTCTACCGCGCCTGGATAGCACCCCCTTCAGGATAACTCCCCCCGCCGACTATAAAAGGATTGTGGTTCAGTGACAATTGATTCCCTGTTGCCCATGGTGGCTAAGCCAAGCCGCTATTGCGGAAACGAATATAATGCCATCAGAAAAGATTGGCCGGGCGCACGGTTACGTGTTGCCTTGGCCTTCCCCGACCTCTACGAGATCGGCATGAGCCACCATGGCTTGCAGATCCTCTACCACATCCTCAACCGCCGCTCCGATTTCCTGGCCGATCGGGTCTACACCCCGGACCGTGACCTGGAGGTCCTGCTCCGGCAGCGAGGAGAGCCCCTGTTCGCCCTGGAGTCTGGCCGCCCCTTACGCGAATTTGATCTGCTGGGCATCACCTTGCCCTATGAACTCTGTTACAGCAACATCCTCACCATTCTCGACCTCGCGGGCATCCCTTTCTACAGCCAGGACCGGCATGAGGGCCACCCCCTTGTCATTGGTGGCGGGCCCTGCGCCTTTCATCCGGAACCAGTGGCCGATTTTTTTGACGCCATCCTCTTGGGTGACGGGGAAGTGGCCATTCTCGCCATTGCCGAGCGTATTGCCGAGGGCAAGGAGCAGGGGCTTTCGCGCCACGAGGTCTTGCTCAGCCTGACCCAGGTGCCGGGCCTCTATGTCCCCGCCTTTTTCGAGCCCTGTTACGCGGTCTCATCTTCGCTGACGACAAGCGAGGTGGATGCCGGCGGTCAGCTCACCGCCATTCGCTCTCTGGTGCCGGGATACACGGCCGTTCGTAGGGCCGTGGTGGCTGACCTCAACCAACAACCGATCATCGACCGGCCCTTAGTCCCCTTGAACAGGATTGTCCATGACCGCTTGGGGCTGGAGTTGGCCCGCGGCTGCACCCGGGGGTGCCGTTTCTGTCAGGCCGGCATGATCTACCGGCCGGTGCGGGAACTCCACCCCGACCGGGTCATGGAGATCGCCTGCCAGGGGATCGCCAACAGCGGTTTCGACGAGCTGGCCCTGCTCTCCCTGAGCACCGGGGATTACTCTTGCCTAGCGCCCCTGTTGGTCAGGCTGATGGACCATTTTAGCGGTCAGCGAGTATCGGTCTCCATGCCCTCCATGCGGGTGGGGACCTTGACCCCGGAGATCATGGAGCAGGTCAAGCGGGTGCGGAAGACCGGGTTTACCATCGCCCCCGAGGCGGGGAGTGATCGCTTGCGGCGGGTGATCAACAAGGGGATCACGGAAGAGGACCTGCTGGATACGGTGCAGAGCGCCTTTGCCTTGGGCTGGAAAGTGATCAAGCTTTACTTTATGATTGGCCTCCCCTTTGAGAACGAAGAGGATATCCGGGCCATCCCGGCCCTGGTGGACAAGGCCATGCGCCTTGCCGGTCGCGGCGGGCGGACTATCAATGTCAGCATCGGCACCTTTGTCCCCAAGCCCCACACCCCCTTTCAGTGGGAGCCGCAACTGGGCATTGCCGAGAGTCGGCAGCGGGTCGATCTCATCCGCAAACACCTGCCCCGCAGTGCCAAGCTGAAATGGAACGATA
>CAYSFY010000263.1:1999-4570 GCA_964430285.1 uncultured Desulfobulbia bacterium | reverse complement strand
GGAGGGTTAGGGAGGGGGGGAAGTTGGCCGCTCTCCGGAAGTTGTTTTTGCCCCTCCCTCCTCCTCCCTCCTAACCGGACAACACCCATGATGGACACGATGATCGCCTACGTGGAACAGCACCGCGAGCGCTTTCTGCGTGAGTTGCTGGCACTCCTTGCCCTCCCCTCGATCAGCGCCGACCCCAACTATGGCGCGGCCGTGGCCCAGACCGCCGAGATGGTGCGCCGGCGTCTTGCCGAGGCCGGCCTCGACCAGGCCCGGCTCATCGAGACCAGCGGCCACCCCCTGGTCTATGCCGAAAAGATCGTGGACCCCGGCCGACCCACGGTGTTGATTTACGGCCACTACGACGTCCAGCCCCCCGACCCCCTGGAGTTGTGGCAGACACCCCCCTTCGCCCCTGAGGTCCGGGATGGTCGGATCCATGGCCGCGGGGCCTCCGACGACAAGGGGCAGTTGTACACCCACATCAAGGCGGCGGAGTATCTGCTCAGCCGGGGGGAGCCCCCGTGCAATCTCAAGTTCCTGATCGAAGGGGAGGAGGAGTCGGGTTCGCTGTCCCTCCCCGCCTTCATCGCCACCCACCGGGAGATGCTCAAGGCCGACCTGGCCCTGGTCTCCGATACCGCCATGCTGCCCAACAACCAACCGGCGATCACCACGGGGCTACGCGGTCTGGCGGCCCTGGAGGTGGTGGTACGCGGGCCGAACCGTGACCTGCACTCCGGCATCTTCGGCGGCGCGGTGATGAACCCGGTTATCGCGCTCAGCCGGATGATCGCCGCCCTCCATGACGGGAAAAACCGGATCACGGTGCCGGGGCTCTACGAGACGATGGCCCAGGCGGCCATGCCGGCCACGTGGTACCAGGAGGAGGTGGGGGTAGGGGAGGTGGTCTGCGAGGAGGGGTACACCCCCTTTGAGTGCACCACCATCCGGCCATCCTTGGACGTCAACGGTATCCAGGGCGGATACGGCGGCGAGGGGTTCAAGACCGTGCTCCCGGCCGAGGCCCGGGCCAAGATCTCGGTCCGTCTGGTGCCGGACCAGGGGTCGGCGGTGGTCGCCGGTGAGCTGGCCAAATGGTTGCGCGAACTGGCGCCTCCCGGGGTGGTGGTCACGGTGAACATCCTCCACGGCGGCGAGCCGGTCCATATCCCCACCAACTTCCCCGCCTACCAGGCGGCGAGCTGTGCCATGGCCGAGGTCTTCGGCCAGGCCCCCCTCCCCATCCGGGGCGGCGGCAGCATCCCGGTGGTGGCCCTGCTGGCACGGGAACTGGGCCTCAAGACCATCCTCCTGGGCTTTGGTCAAGACAGCGACAACATCCACTCCCCCAACGAACAGCTGGGGGTGGAGAACTTCCTCAAGGGGATCATGACCTCCATCCGTTTTCTGCAACGGCTCGGTCAGGCATAGCGCTTCCCCCCTCCTCCCTTCACTTCCGACCGACACGCAACGATAGCGGCCAGCTGATGCGCCGGGCCCTCTGGGCCTCGCCCCAAACCCGGACGAGCTCTGCCGCCAGGGGCGCGATGGGGTCGCGGCCCTGGGCCTTGCGGTAACGGCTCGTCGCCGACCAGGTGCCGAGGTAGCCGAGCAACTCGGCCAGGGCCCAACGCGCCTCCATGGCCAAGGCGGGTGGTGTGAGTTCGACAAAGGGGAAGGGGAGGGTGAGGTAGCCCTCTTCCACCACCCTCCGTTCCGGCGGCCAGTAGGGACCGAGGGTCTGGGAGTAGAACTCCCGCAGCAGGTGGTTGGCCGCGTCCCCCTCCACGGCAATGACGCCATAGGACCATACGGCGATGACACCGCCCGGGGCCAGCACCCGCCGCGCTTCCGGGTAGAAGCGCTCCAGGTCGAACCAGTGCAAGGCCTGGGCAACGGTGATCAGGCCAACCCCGGCAGCGGGCAGGCCGCTCTGCTCGGCGGGCGCCACCCGGTACTCGACCCCGGGGTGGGGCATGGCGGCCGCGACCTGCTCTTGGCTGGCATCGGTGGCCACGATGCGGTCGAAGTGGCGGGCCAGGGCCAGGGCGGCCTGACCACTGCCGCAGGCACAGTCCCAGACCAGCGCCGCTGGCGGCACCAGGGTGGCGAGATAGGCAAACAGGGGTTCGGGATAGCAGGGCCGGTAATCGGCGTATTGGTGGGCAACGGCGGAGAAGTGGTCGGCGAAGGGTTGGCTCATGGGGGGTAGCGGGAAGGTGTTAGCGGCAAGATGCGGGCTGGATAGATGGCTCTGGGGATGCCCGTGAAATGAACAGTGTCGGCAAGCATTCACCCCTTGGCCCGCTCTTGCCGACCAAGCCGCTGCTCCACATAGGGAAAGAGGGTCATGTCGGTGTGGGGCAGGAACAGGGAGGCCACGTACTGGTCCTTGAAGCTCGTGACCTCGGAGAGTTCGAAGCTGGTCAAGCGGCGCACCACCTCCACCACGTCCTTCCTGATGTGGTTGCTGAGTTCGCTCATGCGGGCGCCCATCAAGGAGCCGTTGCCCACATACATCACCTTGTGGGGATCGACCTCGGGCAGCAGGCCCACGGTCATGGCGCAGTCCAGGTCGAT
>CAYSFY010000263.1:892-1989 GCA_964430285.1 uncultured Desulfobulbia bacterium | reverse complement strand
CCCGGCCAGGGTGATCTGCTCCAGGTCGGAGATCTGCAACCCCACCTCCTCGATTAGGGTCTTAACGCCGGCAAAGATGGCGGCCTTGGCGCGGATGAAGTTCTCGATATCCACCTCGTTGATGCAGATGTCATGCTCGGCGCCGGCGTCCGCGGCCCAGGCCAGCACAAACTCGAAGCCGCTACGCCCCTCGCGGATGCGGGGGGAGGCGATGGGGTTGAACTTCCCCGCCTGGTTGATGACCCCCTGCTCGAACAGGGTGGCCACGATGATCAACAGCCCGGAGCCGCAGATGCCGATGGGCGGTTTGTGGCCGATGGTGATCAGCATCGGTTCAAAGGTGACGGGGTTCAGGCTGAAGTCCTCGATGGCCCCGGTCGCGGCCCGCATGCCGTGGGTGATGCCGCCCCCTTCAAAGGCCGGCCCGGCCGAGCAGGCGGCGCACACCAGCCAGTCGCGGTTGCCGATGACGATCTCGGCGTTGGTGCCGATATCGATATAGAGGGTGAGCAGTTCGGTACGGTACATGCCGGAGCCCATCACCCCGGCCACGATGTCACCCCCCACATAGCTGGATACCGCGGGGAAGAGCAGGGCCAGGGCGTGGGGCGGCAGGTTGATCCCCAGGTCGGAGGCCCGAAACGGCGAGAAGAAGGTGGAGACCGGCACGTAGGGGGCACGGCGGATATTCTGGGGCTCCAGTTGCAGCAGCAGGTGGGTCATGGTGGTGTTGGCGGCGATGGTCACCGAGCTGATCTCGTCCGGGGTGATGGGCTCGGCGGTCAGGCCGTAGGGGGGCACATGGCGGGAGAGCAACCGCGTGATGATGGTGTTGATGGTGGCCACCACTAGTGCGCTCATCCGGGCCAACCCCTCCTCGCTCTCGGCAAAGATGATGCGGGAGATGACGTCCTCGCCGTAGCTCACTTGGGCGTTGTAGTCCCCCTCCTCGGTGATGATGCGGCCGCTGTTCAGGTCCAGCAGCTGGCCGTAGACCGTGGTGGTGCCGATGTCGATGGCCAGGCCGAAGCTGCGGCTGGACCAGCAGCCGGACTGGACATTGATGATGTGGGATTTGAACTGCTCGTTGACCGGGC
>CAYSFY010000263.1:0-882 GCA_964430285.1 uncultured Desulfobulbia bacterium | reverse complement strand
ACGGTGACGGTGATCAGAAAATCCCGCTCGCGCAACACCCGCCTGATCTTGCGCAGCACCGGCAGGCTGACCACCATGCGGTGCAGGTTGTACTGATCGGCCAGACCGTGGAGGATGCGCCCCACATCGGCCCGGTTGTCGGTCTGGCTGGGCGGCGTGAGCTCCAGGCAGAGCTTCTCCACCGGCAGCTCAAAGATCCCCTCGCGTTTCAGGCTCTCCACCTCGAAGTGGTGGATGCGAGCCCGATGGCGCTCCTCCGGCACCGCCGTGGTCAACACCCCGCCGCTGATGCCGGACTCCGCCGGGATGCGCACCCGCAGGTTGCCGCTGACCTGGGCGATACAGGCCTGCCTGACCCCGGCCTCATGGTCGGCGACAGTCAGCTTTTCACTCCTGCCCCCCTTGACCTCCCCCTGCTCCACCACCACCCGGCACTTGCCGCACACCCCGGCCCCGCCGCAGGAGGCGTTGATGTGCAGCCCGGCGTCTCGCGCCGCCTTAAGCAGGGTGGTGCCCGAGGCCACGGTGACCGTGCGGTTACTGGGCAGGAAGGTGATGGTGTGTTCAAGGGTCATCTGTGCTAACTCCTCATGGTCATCCCGGTAACGGCAAGAGAGAGGGGGCCGGTGTTGCCCACCCTGCCTCGGTGGGCAACACCGGCGGACCGTTGCGCCCGCGGTTTGCGGCGCTCGGGGAGCGGGTAATCTCCACCATGCTTCTCCCTTATAGCCGCCACGCCGTTCCATTGTCCAGAAATCATTACCCCTGCCCAGTGAAACTTGATGGAATCGCCAAAAGTCGTGCAGCTGACCATCTGTCAATGCAATTTCAATGTGTTACGGGGCGAGCCAGCGGCGGTTGAGCGGTTTTTGCGAAACCGTC
>CAYSFY010000262.1:0-4609 GCA_964430285.1 uncultured Desulfobulbia bacterium | reverse complement strand
CATCTCGGTGGAGGAGGAGGAGAGGGTCTTGACACCGTTGCCGAAATTGTTGATCATGGTGGTCAGGTTGTCGGCCATGGTATCCATGGCCCCCGCCATCTGACCGATCTCATCGCTGGCCGTCATCCGCAACCGTTTGCTGATGTCCCCCCCGCTCATGGCCTGGAGCATGGTGACGCTCAAGCCCACCGGGGCGGTGATGGAGCGGGTGATGAACAGGGCGATGACCACGCCGATGAGCACGGCCAGCACCAAGCCCCAGATCAGGATGGACGAGGCACGATTCAGGGTCGACTGCGCTTCGTTGGCCACCTGGTTGGTGTTGTCGATGCCGTTCTTGATGGCAGTGGCGGTGGCCTCCAGGACCTTGGCACCGGCGGCATTGCGGGCCTTGCCCAATTCGGCGAATTTTTTTAAGTCGGCAATCAGGGACTGCAGCCCGGTCTGGTAGCCATTGGCAGCCTCTTTGATCTTCTGTAGTTGTTCCAGATTAGCCGCCTGTTTGGTGATGGCGGTGGTTTCCGCAAGCTTGCTGGCGATGAGCTCGAACTGCTTGAGCACCCCCTCCAGGGCCGTGACGTCGCGTTGGGCTTGGGACTTCCAGGTGGCTATGCTCACGGCGTTGCCGGCGTCGATGACATCGTTGATCAAGGTGATCTTCTGTAGGCGATCCTTAAGTTTCTCCGCCGGTTCGGCGGCATCGATCTGTTCCTTCATCGTTTGGTTCTGGGCATTCAGATAGGCATAGGCCTGATCCATAAAGGCCTTGGCTTCGACACTCAGCTGCTCCCTGGTTTTATCCATGGCTGTGTCCGTGGTCTCGCTGTCGTTGATCAAGCCTTCATACTCCTTGACCTTGGCGTCGGCCTCCTGGACCTGCGCCCTCAGCTTAAGCAGATGGGGCGACTTGTCCGCCAACTCGGCGCTGGCGGTCAGGGATTTTTTGACATCCTCCAGATGCTGCCGGGCCTCGGCCAGAAAGGCGAGGTCCTCGGTAAAGCCAAAGCCGCGCATGGCGTACATGGTCTGCCGGGCATTGCTGTCTAGGCCGTAGACCACCTCCACCTCCGGGGCATACTCCTGGGCCAGCATGGTGGCGAGCGAGGTGACACTGCCCATCCGGCTGACCGCAATGCCGCCCAGGATGACGGCAATGACGATCAGACTGCCAAAGCCCGAACCAATTTTTGCTCCCAGATTCATCTTCATACGCATCTCCTTGGTTGTGGTTGGTGATAACTCGTTAAATTTGTTTAGGCGGTTAGCCGCGGCGTAGGGGTGGACGGACCTACGCCGGCAGCCGGGCCTTAAGGCTCTGGATGAGGTTATCGCGGTCGAGCTTGACTTGGTATTCGTCGATGCCGACCTCCTGGCCCCGGGCCCTATCCTCCGCTCCGGCCAGGGAGGTCAAGGCGATAACCGGCAGCCCCGCGAATCGTGGGTCCTGCTTGACCTTGCGGGTCAGTTCGAACCCGTTCATCCGCGGCATCTCGATGTCGGTGACGATGATGCCGATCTCCGCCGCCCGCTCTTGCAGGCACTCCCAGGCCGAGACCCCGTCCTCGGCCTCGATCACCGAGTAGCCCGCGTCCTCGATAAAGTGTTTGACCTGGGAGCGGAAGAACTGGGAGTCCTCCACCACCAGGATCGCTTGGCGCCCTCCTCCCATCTCTTTTTTTTGCCCTAAATCGCCGCGCTCCTCCGTCAGCCACTGGGGCTTGACGGTGTGGATGATCTCGAAGATGTCCACCAGCAGGGTGGTCTTGCCGCCGATGATGGACGAACCGCTGATCCCGGGCTGGCGCAGGGTGGTCTCGTCCACCACCAGGTCCAGGTCGAGGACATCCAGGGGGGGCACGGCCAACAGCCCCACCTCATGACCACCGATGACAAAGAGGATGACCGCCACGCTCTCGCTCTCCTCCAGCATCTCGACGTTGGCCACCTCCTCCAGGGCAAAGACCGGCAGGCTCCCCCCCCGGTACTGGATCACCTTCTTGCCCCCCTTGAACTCGATGCTCGCGGCCTTGATCTGCTCCACCCGCAGCACCAAGCGCAGGGGGACGGCGCAGTGCTCCTCGGCGCCGTTGCGGAAGAGGAGCAAGGACTGGCGGCTGGAGTGGGTTGCGGTATCGTCGCTCTGTCGCTGCCCGAGCAGGGACTTTTCGGTATCGGTCAAGGCCCGCAACTCGGCATGGCGGGCGAGGCCCGCCACATCCAGGATCAGGGCCACCCGGCCATCGCCCATGATGGTGGCGCCGGCGTAGACCGATCTCTTTTTTAGGTGCCGGCCCAGGGGTTTGACCACGATCTCGATGGTGTCATGGACCTCGTTCACCACCATGCCGTACTTGAAGGTGCCGGTCTGCAGGACGACGATGGAGATGTCGCTGGTGCGACTGTTCCGCCGTTCCGCCGCCTCCGCCTCCCGGGCCGCTGCCGCCGCCTGCTCTCCCTCCGCGTCCAGCAGACGGTCGTCCACCAGGCGTTGGCGGCGGTCCTCGCGGATGACCCCCAACTTGGCGTCGTAGTAGGTGGGCTTGAGGCCGAGGACGTTATTCAGTTGCAGCAGGGGGATCAGTTCGCCGCGCAGGGTGAGGACGTCGGCGCCCCCTACCTTGTCGATCTTTTCGCGGATCTGATTGGCCGGGATGCGCAGCAGTTCGCCGACGTTGACCTGGGGCAGGGCAAAGCGTTGGCCGCAGCTGGAGACCAGGAGGCTGGGGATGATGGCCAGGGTCAGGGGGAGCTTGATGCGCACCACGGTGCCGTGGTCGGCCTCGGAGCGGATCTCGATCTGGCCGCCCAGCCGGTCCAAGTTGGTCTTGACCACATCCATGCCCACGCCGCGGCCGGAGACGTCGGTGACCTGATCCACGGTGGAGAAGCCGGGGCGCATGATCAGGTTGATCTTGTCGCTCTCGGTCATCCGCGCCAGCTGCTCCTGGGTGATGATCCCCTTCTCCACCGCCTTGGCGCCGATCTTGTCGAAGTGGAGGCCGCGGCCGTCGTCTTCGATCTCGATGATCACTTGGCCCGACTCATGGAAGGCGCGCAGCACGATGTGGCCGCAGGCGGGTTTCCCCTTGGCCCTGCGCTCATCCGGCCCCTCGATGCCGTGGTCGGCGGAGTTGCGCACCAGGTGGGTCAAGGGGTCGCCCAGCCCTTCGATGATGGTCTTGTCCAGTTCGACTTCGTTGCCCTGGAGCTGCAACTCGATCTCCTTGCCCAGGTTGCGGGCGAGATCGCGGACCACCCGGGGGAACTTGTTGAAGATGTTGCCCACCGGCTGCATGCGGGTGAGCATGATGGTCTCCTGCAGTTCGGAGGTGACCAGATTGATACGCTGGCTCGCCACCTTGACGCTCTGGCGGTCCCCTTGGCTCATGGCCTGCAGCAGTTGGTTGCGGGCCAGGACCAGTTCCCCTGCCCGGTTCATCAATTGGTCAAGGACACTGACACTCACCCTGAGGGAGTCGCCCGGGCCCTCCCCGCCCTTGGTCTTGGCCGGCGGCCTCTTCTCGGACTCGGTTGGGGCCGGGGAAGGGTGGGAGGCGCCAAGGTCCGTCCCGGCCGTGGTGGTGACGGTTTCGGGAGTGGGCACCTCCGGGGCGGGCCCCGCCAGCGGTGGCGGGGTGGGTGGCGTGGCCGGCGGAGTCGCCGCCACCGCCGGCGGGGCCGCTTCCTCGCATTTGGGAATGAGGTGGATATCGCTCTCATCCAGGCCGATGACCATGCCGATCAGGTCCTGCTCGATCACCGTGGCAAAGAGGACGTACATGGGGATGATGGAGGAGATCTCGGCGCTCTCCAAATCGCCCACCGAGGCCATGCCGATCTTGAGGTCGAGGATGATCCCCAACTCATCCAGGTTCTTCATCAGGGCGAAGGGGGTCATCTCCTTGCGCTGCACGTCGCGGATCAGGTCGTACTTCAGGATGAAGATGTTGCGTCCCCCCTGGCGGGCTTGATTGAGATCAAACTCGGTGAGGGTAAAGGTGGTCAGCAGGTCGTCGGCGACAATCTCCTCGCGCTGGGTGGTCATGGTCTGCTCGGCCGGGGAGAGGCTGGCATGGGTCAGTTCCTTAAGGGCGGACACATGGCTCGCGATATCCTGTTCATTGCTATGGAGGGCGTCGTCCATGAGCACGCCCAGGAAGTCGAAGGCCACCAGCACGGTGTTCACCACCTCGGGGGTGGGGACCATCTGGTAGTTGCGGATCATGTCCAGGACGTTCTCGATGCTGTGGGAGAGTTCCTTGATCACGTCGAGCCCCAGGAAACCACCGCCGCCCTTGATGGAGTGGGCGGCGCGGAAGACCTTGTTGACCAGCTCCTCGTCGATATCCTCCCCCTGCTGCTCGATGGCCAGCAGGTCGGTCTCGATGGTCTCCAGATGCTCCTTCGACTCCTCGACATACATTTGCAGGGTCTCATCATTGACGACAGCCATGAGCTCGGATCTCCCTTTTGTTGAATTGTGGTAACTGCTCAGGTTGTTTAGGCTATAGTCTGTAGGCTGTTAGCCTTACGAGAGGAGTGCATGCTGGTTACTACAATGTTCATTTCTCGTGTTTTTCTGTTGCTAATAGCCTAAACCCCTACAGCC
>CAYSFY010000261.1:2944-4631 GCA_964430285.1 uncultured Desulfobulbia bacterium | reverse complement strand
CTTTGAGGTCATGGCATCATAGATATCCGCCAACTTACAGACCTTGACATAGGGCGGGATCTCCGCCGGGCTCTTGGCGGCAGGGTAGCAGCGGGCCTCGTCACGGTAGAGTTTGCCATGGTGATATTGGCTGATATTGCCGATATAGGGATTGATCAGACCGTTTTTGGCCAGGAGAGTCAAACCCTTCTCCGTACTGTGGGACTGGACCACCTCAAACTCCGCCTCGGTCAGTTTGCCGGGTTTGTTGAGGACCTTTTTGTCGATCAGGACCTTGCCCAGGTCATGCATGAAGAAGCCGATGGAGATGTCGCGGAGTTCTTCCGGCTGGAAATAGGTGAACGATTTTTCATCCTGGTTGGTATCGTTCAGGCTGGGGTGGGCTGCGGTATTGAGAAAGGAATTGACCACGGAGCTGAAGTTCTCATTGAACTTGCGCATGATCACCGTGCCGATGGTGCAGACATTGATGGAGTGGTTGTAAAGATAGTCGTCGTAGGAGAAGATCTCCCGGGTGAGATAGGAGAAGGAGTTGTCGTTCTTCGAGACGAACTCCACCAGGCTGCCCACGGTCTCGGTGATGGGCGCGAAATCAAAGCGGCCACCGCTCTCCTGGATGGAGAGCAGGACCTCCTTGATGCAGCTCTTGGCGTGTTCATACTTTTTGGCGGCTTGACCTTTGACTTCGCGGATCTCCTCGATTTTACGGTCTATGCCGGACAATGCCACCGGCTCTGGCGCTGCCGGCGGTTCAGCGGCAGGTCGCTGGGGGGTAGGCATGCGCATCTGCTTGCCATCCCTGTCCCAGAGTCCGCCGGCGTTACTGCTGACAATGGGGATCCACTCCACCCCCATCCGTTTGACATTCAGCAGGGGCCGGACCTCGGAGACCAGGACATCCTTTTCCAGGAGCAGCTGGCCCTGCTTGTTAAAGATGTCGATACCGGTGCGAATCGCGCCGCCGCCGTGGACGATATCGATCAGTTGATCAATGGCTAATTTGGGTATTACCGCCTGCGGCATGGGGTCACACTGAAGGGGTGGACTCGTGAAAGAGAGGGCGCTGAAACAAATGGGTACAATTTCAAGCTACCTATAACACACAAGCCCGCTGCGGTGCCAAAGAAATTAGCTTGCTCGACAGGAGTCGAGCAAGCTAATTTTGACGGTATCGCAAACACCGCTCAACCGCAGCCGGCAGGTGGTGGCAGGGAGGGGAGTGTCTAATTCTTTGTCGGCGAGATCATTAATCTCGTCGCATACCACCTACGCTTTGCGACACAGCCTACCAAAGCCGCCGGGAATAGTGCCCGAAGCCCAAAAACAGGTGGCCTGCTTGTAGTCCACAAACCAGTAGCCGCCGGGGTTTCGTTGTTGGGCCACAAAGATAAACGGCTGGTGGTGTGAAAAACAGGGATGGATGTACTGCTCCTTGGCTGTTGGCGTGGGCTGCATCAGGGACATGGCCTCCTCCAGGGTGGGAAGGCGCCAGTCGGAGAAACCGGCAAGGCCGTTTTTGTTGCTGTCCTGAATATAGGCCTGAATCCGGCGGATTGAAGTGATGTCGCACCCTTGGCGCTGCCACATGATGCCGGTGACCTTGTCGGTCACGGTGAGCCCGTCGCCGTTATCCACCAGATAGTTGGTAAACCTCCCCTCCGGGTTATGCTTGGAGTCGAAAAATCCG
>CAYSFY010000261.1:229-2934 GCA_964430285.1 uncultured Desulfobulbia bacterium | reverse complement strand
CTGAGCAGTGAGGAGGAGGGCGTGATGGCGACCTGCTCCAGGTTGTGCAACGTCTCCTGGGTCAGGTCCATCAGCTCCTCGTTGACGATGCCGGCGGCCGAGGGAAGCTGCACAGGGCTCAACTCCGGCAGCGGTTCACCCTTCATGGGCAGGCCGCAATCCAGATCATCCGGCTCCAGGATGGCGGTCACCAGTTTAATCTTGTCGCCGCCGTCACCGGTCAGGATATGGTCCATCAACCACTGTTTCAAGGCGGCGTCCACGGCGTAACACTTATCGAGACCGGCCTTTTCGCCCTGGGCGGCGATACAGTTTTGGATCAGTTCTTGGGGGGCATCGATCTCGGCCATGACCCGGGCATGCTTTATCCCCCGCTCCATCAGGCAGACCTTGGCCGGCTCCTGCCAGCTGTCGATATAAAAATAGTAGTAGCGTTCGCTCTTGGTGCGGATATTCCTCTCTTTACTGCCCCAGCTCTCGAAGATGGTGAAGGTCAGGGCCGGGGTGATATCCCAGTCGATGGTAGCCTGGGACTTGTTGGCAAGGCCTAGCTTTTCAAAAATACCCATGGTGCTCCTCCTTTTGTGGTTGGTGATGAGGGAGAGATTACGTCATTTGGTGTAACGACACAGCGTGATAGCGTTTAGGGCTGGTGCGCGATGACAAGGGATGGCAAGTACCGCGTTGCCATCCTTTATCCTCTGGTGCTAACCGTCTTCAGTCTCCAGCCCGAACAACCCGGGCCGGTACGGATCTTTTATATTTTACCCGGCCATGAGATGGATTATAGTCTACTTCTCTTTTGATGGGAAGGTTCTTGGTAATAATTATTATTTGATAGAGCCTAATGCCCTGGCAGTCCATGGCCTAAACAAACCGGATCGTTACCCCTTACGTCAGGATTACTCGATGTCGCGCACACGAACCAGAAGAATCGTCCCAGCCGCCGAACAAATTACCACCATGCCCGGTTGGCCTTTGCCCTTGGGGGTGACGGTCATGGCCGACACCTTCAACTTTGCCCTTTTCTGCCGCCACGCAACCCGGGTCACCCTCCTCTTGTTCCAGCCCGGGGAGAGCAAGGCCAGTATCTGCGTGCCTCTGCCGAAAGAGGAGCACCGCACCGGGGACATCTGGCATGTGGAGGTCCGGGGCATCAACCATGACTGGGGGTATGCCTATCAGGTCGCAGGCCGGGAGGTGGGAGCGGACCAGGGGCAACTGCTCCTCGACCCCTACGCCAAACGGATCGACGGGGGTGAGTGTTGGGGGGAGGTGGCGAGCGGCCAGTGGCGCTGCGGCATCGCCGTTGACGCGTTTCCATGGCAGGGGGACCGCCCCTTGAATCGGCCCTTGGAGGAGACCATCATCTATGAACTGCACGTCCGTGGGTTCACCAGGCATGCCAGCGCCAAGAGCAAACACCCGGGCACCTTTTTGGGGATTATCGACAAGATTCCTTACCTCGTGGAGCTGGGAGTCACGGCCCTGGAGCTCCTGCCCACCACCGAGTTCGACGAAAACGAAAACAAGGCCATTGACCCGGTGACGGGCAAGCCGCTGAAGAATTTTTGGGGGTACAGCCCCTTGTCCTACTTCGCGCCCAAGGCCTCATTCGCGTCTCTCCCCGGCCAGCAGGTCAACGAGTTCAAGACCATGGTGCGCGCCTTGCACCAGGCAGGGATCGAGGTCATCCTGGATGTGGTCTTCAACCATACCGGCGAGGGTAACCGTCATGGTCCCACCGTCAGCTTCAAGGGGTTGGGCAATGAGATCTACTATCTGCTGGTGGATGAGAAGGAGGACTACCATAACTTCTCAGGCTGCGGCAATACGCTCAACTGCAACCACCCCGTGGTGCGGGAGTTTATTATCGACTGCCTCCGCTATTGGGTGCTGGAGATGCACGTGGACGGCTTCCGCTTCGATCTGGCCTCCATCATGACGCGAGGGCGCATGGGCGAGGTCCTGGGCCAGCCACCCCTGGTGGAGCAGATTGCCGAGGACCCGATCCTGGCCCGCACCAAGATCATTGCCGAGGCCTGGGACGCCAGCGGCCTCTATCAGGTGGGCCACTTCTCCGCCAACCCGCGCTGGGCCGAGTGGAACGGCAGGTTTCGCGACGACTGCCGTGCCTTCCTGGCAGGACAGGCCGGCAAGATCTCGTCCTTTGCCACGCGCATCGCCGGTAGCTCCGACCTCTATCAGCACAACCACCGCCGACCGACCAACAGCATCAACTTCCTCACCAGTCACGACGGCTTCACCCTCTGGGACCTGGTCAGCTACAACCACAAACATAACGAGCAAAACGGCGAACACAACCGGGACGGTGAAAACCACAACCTCAGCTGGAACAGCGGCAAGGAGGGGGTCAGTCGCTCCCTCAAGGTCCAGACCCTGCGGGCGCGTCGGCTGAGGACCATGGCCGTGGTCCTCCTGCTCTCCCAGGGCACCCCGATGTTGGTGGCCGGCGACGAGTTCTGCCGCACCCAGCACGGCAACAACAACGCCTACTGCCAAGACAACGCCATCAGTTGGCTGGATTGGCGGCTGGCGGAAAAAAATGCCGATACCCTGCGTTTTTTTCAGATGCTGATCCGGCTTAGGCTGCGCTACCGGGTCTTCCGCCGCAGAGAGTTCTTCCCGCCTCCCCATAGCCCTCTGCCGGCGGAGATCATCTGGCAGGGGGCTACCCTTGGCCT
>CAYSFY010000261.1:0-219 GCA_964430285.1 uncultured Desulfobulbia bacterium | reverse complement strand
GATTGGTCGAGTGAGTGTCAGCTCCTCTGCTTCACCTTGGTCGGGGCTGCGTCAGAGCGAGAGCCGGACGTTTTCGTCATCATCAACGGCTCTCCCAAGGAGAGAGTGGTGGCCGTGCCGCCACCCACCAATGGCGGCAGGTGGCGGCAGGTGATCCACACGGCCCTCCCCTCGCCCCAGGATATTGTAGCGGAGGAGAGGGGCAGCCTCCTAAAGGCA
>CAYSFY010000260.1:3708-4797 GCA_964430285.1 uncultured Desulfobulbia bacterium | reverse complement strand
AAATTACGAATGACGAATGACTAACCAACGTGTGGGGCCAGCTTTTTTTATTGCCAAACAGAGATCAGTCTAAGGCTACCGTTTTTCCGCAGATCTTTTGGTAACAGGCCGGCATGACATAGCGGTAGAGCTCCTGGTCGCGGCCAATGGTTTCCGAGTGGCCGATGAAGAGATAGCCACCCGGCTCCAAGGCCTGATGAAAACGGCGGATCAGGGCGTCGCGGGTCGGTTTGTCGAAATAGATCATGACGTTGCGGCAAAAGATCATCTGAAATGGTTTCTGAAAAGGAAATTCGGTGTTCATGAGGTTGAAACGGCGGAGGGTAATCTCCTGCCGCACCCGGTCGGCCACCTGTACCATGCCGGGGCCGGCCTTCTTGAAGTACCGTTGGCGGAGTGCCGCCGGCACCTGCCTGACCCGGTCCTCCGGGTAGACCCCCTCGCTGGCAATGGTCAGCACCCGCTCCGAGATGTCGGTGGCCAGGATGCCGGCGCTCCAGTTCTGGTACTCCATCCCCAGATACTCCATCATCAGCATGATCAACATATAGGGCTCCTCGCCGGTGGAGCAGCCGGCCGTCCAGATGCGGAGATCATTTGCGCCCTTGGCCCGCGACCGTTTTACGAACTCGGGGAGACTGACCTTGCTGAAAAAATCAAAGTGAACGCTCTCCCGGTAGAAAAAAGAGAAGTTGGTGGAGATGCGGTTGATCAGTTCGTCAAGGCCTTGGTTGGTGCGGTCGTTCTGCAGGAAGTGGTAGTACTCGGTAAAGGAGGCGAACCCCTGGGCCTGTAGCAGTTGCTGCAGGCGGCTGGTGACCAAGCCCTGCTTCTGTTCGGTGATGTTGATGCCAAAGCGCTCGTAGACCAGGGTGCGCAGGGCATTGAACTCCATGGTGCTGATCCGCATCCCCCCGGTCACGGGCGGGAGCTCTCCGCCAGCACTTTGCAGGATTGGCGCTGGGCCTGATGGTGGTTGACTCAAAATTTCCCGAACTCACTGTCATCCAGGGCGATCACATCGCTGGGCCTGACCTCCCGTCGGCCAGCGCCACGGAACCGTGGGTCTTGCAGCGGACAACGACCGCT
>CAYSFY010000260.1:0-3698 GCA_964430285.1 uncultured Desulfobulbia bacterium | reverse complement strand
ATAACCGCCACTCTTATGGTCGAGATGGGGCAGGGAGGCCTGCTGGCGCGGGGCGGACCAGCCGCCGGTCAGCTCTTGGCGCACCGTGAAGCGGCCGAGCATGGACTTAAGTTGCACGGCCTGGCTGGAGAGCTCTTCCGCCGCCGCCGCCCCCTGTTCGGCCGAGGCGGTATTCTGTTGGGTGACCTGATCGATCTGCCCCAACCCCTGGTTGATCTGGGCAATGCCGTTGGCCTGCTCGTTGGAGGCGGCGGCGATCTCACCCACTAGATCGGTGACCTTGGTGGAGCCGACCACGATCTCTTTCAAGGCCTGGGCCGTCCGGTCGGCAATGGCCGAGCCATTTTGGGCCTTAGCCACCGAGCCTTCGATCAGTTCCGCGGTCTCGCGGGCCGCCTTGGCGCTACGGGCGGCAAGATTCCTCACCTCCTCAGCCACCACGGCAAAGCCCTTGCCATGGCGTCCTGCCCGGGCGGCCTCAACCGCCGCGTTTAGGGCCAGGAGGTTGGTCTGGAAGGCGATCTCGTCGATGGTCTTGATGATCTTTGAGATGTTTTGGCCGGCGGCGTTGATCTCATTCATCGCCTTGACCAGCTCGCTCATGTGCTGATCGCCCTTCTCGGCGTCGTCCCGGGCCTGTTTGGAGAGCTGGTTGGCCTGGTTGGCGTTCTCCGCGTTGGTGGTGGTCTGGGAGGCCAGTTGGGTCATGGAGCTGGTGATCTCTTCCAGGGCGGCGGCCGATTCGGTGGCCCCTTGGGAGAGGGCCTGACTGGCATCCGAGACCTGACCGGCGCCGGCGGCGATCTGTTCGCCGGCGTTTCTGATCTCGGAGACGATCTGATTTAAGTCATCACCCGCCTTTTTCAAGGCGTTGCCCACCTCATCCAGACCATCCTTGGGGGTGGCGGTAAAGGTCAGGTCGCCGTCGGCAAGCATGGTCAGGGCCTTGACTGTCTCGTTTTGCAGGGTGTCGGCAAAGGCATCCAGGGTGTTGGCCATCTGGCCGATCTCGTCCTTGCGCTCCATGCGCAAGCGGTTGCCCAGATGGCCGCGGCCCAGTTCATCAAGCATGGCCACGGCCCGGGCCAGGGGCACGGAGATGCTGCGGGAGCTTAAGACCCCGAAGGCCACGGCGATAATCGCCCCCAACAGGACGGCGATGGCGGCCATGGTCTTACTCTTGGTGGCGGTGGCCTCGGCGCTGTGTTTGCTCTCGTCGGCCTGTTTGATGTTCATCTCGGCAATTTGGTCAAGGGACTTTTCCAAGGCGCCAAAGGCGGCCCTCTCCGAGCCAAAGCCGATGGCCAGGGCCTCGTCCATGGCGGTGATATCGACCCGGACATCATCCAAGGCTGAATTGAAGTAGCCTTCAATGGTATGGAGCAGTGGTTTGACCTCGGAGTTGAAGAGGGCGGCAGCATCGTCATATTTATCGGCGGCGATGAGGTCGTTGATCCGTTGGCCATAGCTGTGCAGCTTCTGGTGTGGGGCGGTCATCTCCTTGAGAATGGTCATGAACTCCTCGTCGTCGGCGTGGAAGGTGCTCTGCCACTTGCCGAATCCGCATAAGCTCGGGTCGAGCTGACCCGCAAACTGATCATGGTTGAAGATGGCGGCTTCCAGCAGACCGACCCAGTGGACATGGTCCAGTTGCTTTTGGACGAGAGTGGCCTCCAGGGTCTCGATGTCATCGAACTTGATGGTCTTGACCTTCTCCACCAACTTGTCGTGTTCGCCCTGCCATTTGCTGATCTGCTCCTGGACCTTCTTCCAGAGCTCCTCCTCAGCACTGGTTTTGGGCAGGGGGTCGTACATGGCGCGGCCCTGTTTGAACAGAGACCAGCGTTCACCCAGGTTATCGATCTCGTGCTGCCGTCCCTTATGGTCGAGAGCGGAGATGACCATGGTCCGTTCCGCCGACTTGATGCCATTCATGGCCTCCATCATCAGGCCTAAACCCTGAATTGCAGGCAGCGCATCCTCGGCCACCTCCATCAGCCCCTTCTCGGTGGAACTGATCCCCATCCAGCCCACACCGCCAACCATGGCGCAGATGAGAGCAACCACAACGAACGCGCCGGTAAGTTTTGCAAAAATCTTCATACCCCTTCCTCCTCCCTGAAATTGTCTGAAAAATAAGATGGTTAATCGTAAAGTGCGCATGGCGTCATCAAGCGCAGCGATTGATTTGTTTTAGCCGCTATCCTTTATCCTTCCCCCCTCATCTGCTCCAACTCGTCATCAAAGAGCAGGCGATCAATGGTGAGCAGGATCTTGACCTCGTCGCCAATTTTGCCCATGCCCTTGATGAAGCGGCTGGCATTGGACTGCGAGGACATGGGGGGCGGCTCGATCTGTTCGGGCGGGATATCGGCCACCTCATTGACCTTGTCCACCACCAGACCCACCGCGGAGTTGCGGATGTCCACCACGATAATACAGGTGCGGTCATCGTACTCCCGGGGTTCCAGGTGGAAACGGCGACGGACATCCATCACCGGGATGACCTTGCCCCGCAGGTTAATCACCCCCTTGACAAAGTCCGGCATATCCGGCACCTCGGTGATCTTCTGGATGCCGATGATCTCGGTGACATGGGCGATGTCGATGCCGTAGTCCTCACCCGCCAGATGGAAGGTGAGGAACTTGTCCTTTTGGGTATCCTCGTCCTCGTCATAGAGATCGTCATCATCGATCTCCTGGTCGTTGCTCATGGGCGTCTCCTCGTTGTTGAACTGCTCAGGGGGGTAGGGGGTTAGCTGGGGGGTGAGCCATCTCCTTCGCTCTCACTCGCCGCCGATGACTTCTTGGAGGGCACGGACATCAAGGATCAGGCAGACCTCGCCGTTACCGAGGATGGTGCAGCCGGAGACCCCGCTGACGTTGCCCAGCTGACCGATATAATCGGAGAGACCCTTGATCACCGTCTGCTGCTGACCCAGCAGTTCGTCGACAAAGAGGCAGAAGTTTCTTTTGCCGCCGCCGTCCAGGACGATGAGGATCCCTTCGTCCAGACGTTGGTAATCCGGGGTGATGTGGTGTAGACGATGGAGACGGGTCACGGGCAGCAGTGCATCCCGCACCCGCACCAACTCCTGGCCGTCCGGGGTGATGGTGATGTTGGTGCCGCTCGGGCGGAATGACTCGCGGATGGAGAGGATCGGTAGGATGTACAGGGCGTTGCCCGTGCGGATCAACATGCCGTCGATGATGGCAAGGGTCAGGGGGATGTGCAGCGAGATGGTGGTGCCCCGGCCCAAGGTGCTGTTGATGGTGACCCGGCCCTTGATGGCCTCGATGTTCTGGCGCACCACATCCATGCCCACCCCGCGACCGGAGATATCGGTGATCTGAGCCGCCGTCGAGAAGCCGGGGAGGAAGATCAGCCGCATGGCCTCTTGATCGCTGAGTTGGCAACCATCGCCCTCAATCAGCCCTTTTTCAACGGCCTTGGCAATGAGTTTGTGGCGATCGAGCCCCCGGCCATCATCGCTGATGGTGATCAGCACCTCCCCCTCTTCGTGGCTGGCGGAAAGCGCGATGGTGCCGGTCTCGGCCTTGCCCGCCTTAATCCGGCCCGCGGTATCCTCCAGGCCATGGTCCATGGAGTTTCTAATCAGGTGGACCAGCGGGTCGGAGATCTTTTCGATGACGGTCTTGTCCACCTCGGTGTTTTCACCGCTCATCACCAGGCGGGC
>CAYSFY010000259.1:0-4866 GCA_964430285.1 uncultured Desulfobulbia bacterium | reverse complement strand
ATGACGGCCAAGGCCTGAACACCGAGAAGATCCGGCGCAAGGCCATCGAGCGGGGCCTGATTCACGATACAGACAAGATCTCCGGCTACGACCTGAACAATCTGATCTTCCTGCCCGGCTTCTCCACCGCCGACACCATCACCGATGTCTCCGGCCGGGGGGTGGGCATGGATGTGGTCAAAAAGGCGGTGGAAAAGCTCAGGGGCAAGGTCGAGGCCATCAGCGAACCGGGCAAGGGCTCCTTGTTCGTCATCCGTCTGCCCCTGACTTTAGCCATCATCGACGGCATCATCGTCCGGGTGGGCAGTGAGCGCTATATCATCCCCACCACCGCCATTCAAGAGTCGTTAAAACCTCGGCGCGAGAGCTACAACACCGTGCAAGGCAAGGGCGAGACCTTGATGGTGCGGGGCACGGTCCTGCCCATCATCCGCCTCTATCAACTCTTCCAGGTGACGCCGACCCAAACCGACCCCTGCGAGGCCATCGTGGTGGTGGTCGAGTATGAGGGCAGGCAACGGGCCATCATGGTGGATGAGCTGTTGGGCAAGCAAGAGGTGGTCATCAAAAACCTAGGTGGCTTAAATGATATCCCCGGGGTCGCCGGCGGCACCATCCTCGGCGATGGCCGGGTGGGGCTGATCCTGGACCTGGCAGGGATTATCCAATCCCACTCCGGCCATGGGGCGGTGGAGGAGAGCCGCTCCTGACGGTCGGCAAGAGGATAAGGGCCTCGACTAAACCGTGTTCACGCAGCGGCAAATAAACTTTTTTCAGATGTGGAGGTGTTATGGGGGCAGCATCACAGACAGTTGATACCAGTGCAGGACAGGGGCTCGGTGGCAAGTATCTCACCTTCAGCCTTGGTACGGAAGAGTATGGCATCGTCATCACCAAGGTCAGGGAGATTATCGGCATCATGGAGATCACGGCGGTGCCGCATACCCCCGACTATATCAAGGGGGTCATCAATCTCCGGGGGCGAGTGATCCCCATTATCGAACTCAGGATGAAATTCGGCATGGAGCTACGGGCCTATGACGATCGGACCTGTATCATCGTGGTCGACGTCCCCGGCCCCAGTGGCACGGTGCAGGTGGGCATGCTGGTGGACTCGGTCTCCGAGGTCGTCAACATCGCCTCCCAGGATATCGAACCACCGCCCGATTTCGGCGCCACCACCGATGCCGAAAACATCATCGGCATGGGTAAGATTAAGGGCAAGTTAAAGATCCTTTTGGATGTCGATCAGGTCATTGGCCGCACCTTGGCCTCATCCCTGCAAGCCCTATAGAAGCCTTTGAGTAATAAGGTGTCCCCTGCGGATCGTTCAGTTCAGGCTCCTCTCTCCATGCAGCCCCTGTGCACAGGGTGCCGTTTGGGCCATGCCGGCACCCGCGGATTATTTTGCTGCCACGCCGTAGTCCTCGTTCAAGTTCTTTGATATCCATCCCGCGAGAGAGACCATGCAGATAGGCCGACAGTTAAGCGATGCTGAATTTAAGAAGTTCAGCGATCTGATCTATCAACATGTCGGCATCTACATGAAGCAGGAGAAAAAGGAGTTGCTCAATGCCCGCCTGGGCAAGCGCTTACGGGAGTGCCGCCTCGACTCCTTCCAGGAGTACTTCGAACTCATCTCGCGTCCTGATCAACAAAATGGGGAGTTCATCAAATTTCTCGATAGCGTTTCCACTAATTTCACCAGTTTCTTCCGCGAAGTCTCACACTTTGAGTATCTGGCAAAGAATGTCTTGCCGGAGTTGGTCGCCAACAAGGGAGGCGGCCGCGAGTTTGTGTTCTGGTCCTCGGCCTCATCTTCTGGCGAGGAGCCCTATACCCTGTCCATTTTTCTGAACGAATTCAGTAAGCTTAGCCCCGGCTTTCGTTACAAAATCATGGCCACCGACATCTCCACCCGAGTCTTGGCCCTGGCCGCCCTCGGGGTCTATCCCGTTGAGCAGACCAGCAAGGTCCCCCACGATATCTTGAAAAAATATTTCCAAAAAGGGATCGGCGCCAGCGCTGGCAAGGTCAAGGTCAAGGAAGAGCTGCGTCGGCCGGTGACCTTTCAGCGCTTTAATTTGATGGATGACTTCCCCTGGCATGGGGAGATGGACGTGATTTTTTGCAGGAACGTTATGATCTACTTCGATCGCCCGACCCAAGAGAAGCTGATCAGTAAATTTTATCACTGCCTGAACAAGGGGGGATATCTGTTTATCGGCCACTCCGAGAGCATCTCAAGTATCAAACACGAATTCATCCAGGTGGAGGCGACGACCTACAAGAAGCTGTAACGGGTCCGCCAGAAAAAGGAGAGTTAATGAAAGTCATTATCGGTATTTCGGATATGAAAATCGGTACCAAGCCCGATGAAGAGTTGGTGACCTATTCCCTGGGCTCCTGTATCGGGGTCGCCCTTTGGGACCCGGTGGCCAAGGTTGGGGCCTTGCTCCATTATATGCTGCCGGACTCAAACATTGACAAGGACAAGGCCGAGCAAAAACCCTATATGTTCGCCGACACCGGGGTCCCGCGTATGTTCAAGGAGATTTACAAGCACGGTGCGCTCAAGGAGCGGATGAAGGTCTATATCGTGGGCGGTGCCCAGGTGATGGACGATTCGGGGATGTTCAATATCGGCAAACGGAACCAGATGATTATCAGAAAGATGTTCTGGAAAAACAATGTCACCGTGACCAAGGAAGACGTGGGGGGCTCCGTCAACCGCACCATCACCTTAAATGTCGGTACCGGTAACGTGAAGCTAAAAATTTCAGGCCAGGGCGAGGTCGAGTTATGAGCCGCATTGAAGAAATTATCAATATCGCCAATCACATCCCACCTTTTCCCAAAGTGGCCATGCAGGTCATGAAGATGCTGGAAGACCCCAAGGTCATGCCCAAGGAGATGGCAGAGGTCATCCAATACGATTCCGCCATCACCGCCAATCTATTAAAGACTTGCAACGCCGCCTACTTCGGACTCTCCCGGAAGGTCTCCTCCCTGGATGAGGCGCTGGTGCTGATGGGACAGGACACCCTGCGCGAGGTCCTTATCGCCAGCACCAGCGCCCGTTTCTATAAAGGCGCGGCAGGGGATGGCTACCAACTGGAACAGGGCGATCTCTGGAAACACTCCGTGGCCACGGCGATCATGGCCAAATCGATCAGCCGTCATTTCCCGGGAGTGGAACCGGGGACAGCCTTTACCGCCGGGTTGCTGCACGACATTGGCAAACGTTTTTTAAGCAGCTTTGTGGCCCACGACTTCCAAAGGATCATGGACCGGACTTACATTGATGGCCTCTCTTTTATGGATGCCGAGCATGAGATCTTGGGCATGGACCATGCCGAACTGGGGAGTCTGATCCTCAGGAAATGGGACTTTGCCGAGGAGATGATCATGGCGGTGAAGATGCATCATGACCCCCAGGCCCTCTCCAAGGAGCCGTTAACCGCCCTGGTGGCCATGGCCAACACCTTGGTCATCTCCATCGGCATTGGGGTTGGGGCCGATGGCCTGTCGGGGGCGATGCAGGGCGAGGGTCTGAAGCGTTATGGCATCTCCAATCCGGACCTGGACCGCTACATGTCGAATCTGCTGCTGGAGATGGAACAGGCCGAGGAGATGATGACCTTGTCCAATTAGGGGCCGTGGCGAAGTAGCGTGGGCAATACCGCCCCCTTTCTTGAAGGGATCCCGTTTAGCGTATCAGCAAATCACAAGAGTTATTTTGTAACAACGACTTAGTCCCTTACACCAGCATCAGGGTAAGGACGTCCTCGTTAATGAGAGAGAAGGATCGAATATGGCATTTAATATTCTGGTGGTCGATGACTCCGAGACCATGCGCGCCGTAATCAAGAAAACGGTTACCATGTCAGGTGTGCAGATTGGTGAATTCCATGAGGCCGGCAATGGCAAAGAGGCCTTGGAGGTGCTGGAGAGTGCATGGATAGATGTCGTGCTCAGCGATATCAACATGCCGGTGATGGGTGGTGTTGAGTTCCTACGGGAGGTCAAGGGCATTGAGGTGTTGAAAAACATCCCCGTGATCTTTATCTCCACCGAGTCGAGCCAGACCAGAATGGATGAGGTAACCGCGCTGGGAGCTGCGGCCTATGTCAAAAAACCGTTCATCCCCGAAAAGATCAAGGTGATTCTTCTGGACGTACTCAATAAGGCCTATGCCTCGCGGATGGCCATGGCGGAGGGTGCTGCCCCTGTTGCGGGCGACAAGGACGATGCCGATTTTTGATGGCTGACCCGCCACCCGTCCCTGGCGGGTCGAGAAATTTCGAAAAAGTGAGGTGAGTAGTGATAAGCGAGAATGCGAAAAAAGAGCTAAACGCGGCGGCCATAGAGGTCTTTGGCACCATGTATTTCACCCCGGTGGAGTTGCTGCCTGACCTCCCCCCCCGGGACAGTTGGCACCATGAAGATCAATACATCATGACCCTTATCGGCTATAGCGGACCCCTGCAGGCCAAGCTCTGTTTTTATTTCCCCCGGACCCTGGCGATTAGTATCGCCGGCGGCTTTCTTGGCATTGATGAGGATGCCATCAGCGATCAACAGCTGATTGACACCATGCGCGAGTCAGCCAACATGATTGTCGGCAATTTTTTGGGACGGCTCGACCCCCAAGGCGCTTGCACCTTGGGCATTCCCGAGGCCTCGGTGGTGCAGGGATTCTCTCCTGACGCCGTCGCGGCGAGCGGGGATCTTCTGGCCTTTGTTTCCGACTTTGGTCTGTTGTGGATGGTCTACAACGCCTAGCAAGTTTGTCGGTTTCGTGAAAACCACTCAACCGACGCTGGCACGCCCCGTAACACATTGAAATTACATTGGCAGATGGTC
>CAYSFY010000258.1:2609-4878 GCA_964430285.1 uncultured Desulfobulbia bacterium | reverse complement strand
GCAACCCGGCCATGGTGACCAGGGAGCTCTCCGATTACGCCGCCAACTCGGACTTCTGCCGTTTCCGGGTGACCAGCCTTAATCCGGTCAACGCCGCCAACACCCCGGACGCCTTTGAGACCGAGGCCCTTAAGGCCTTTGAACAGGGAGCGCGGGAGGTGATCCGGGTGGTGGCGGCTGAACGGGGACGCGAGCTGCGCTTTGTCACCCCCTTGATTGTCGAGGAGAGCTGTCTTGAGTGCCATGGTCGCCATGGCTATAAAGTGGGTGATATCCGGGGCGGACTCAGCCTCACCGTGCCCATGGAGTGGGCCGACAGGTCCATCAGCGACAACAACCGGTTGCTCTTTGCCATTGCCGTGGCCACCATCCTCATCGTCGGTCTGGTGGTCTATTGCCTGATGGATGGCATGGTGGTGAAGCGCTTGACGGTCCTCACCCGGGCCATGGCCGCCTTCCCAGGGGAGGGTGCCGGCTTGGCCGGACTCCAGCGCAGCCGTGACGAGATCGGTCTGTTGAGTCAGGGGTTCTCCGAGCTGGGGACTAGGCTCATCGCCTCCCAGGATGAGTTGGAGCGTACCCGCCAGCAGATGTTCCAAACCGAGAAGATGGCCTCCCTGGGCCGCCTCTCCGCCGGCATTGCCCATGAGGTCAATAACCCCTTGGGGGGGATGCGCAACTGCGTCAAAAGCATGAAGGATGCCCCTGATGACCGGGGGCTCCAGGGGCGCTACCTGGAGCTGTTGGACAAAGGTCTGCAACGCATCGAGAAGACCATGCGTCAGCTTTTGAACTTCGGCCGGCCGGAACCTTTACAGGCCCGGCCGGTGGCGGTGGACGATGTCATCCGCGAGTGCCTGGATCTCTTGGCCTACCGCATGCGGGATATCGAGCTTACGCTTGAACTTGGACTTGTCGGCTCCCAGGTCTTGGATGCCGAGGCGGTCAAGCAGGTGGTGCTCAACCTGTTGCTCAACGCCATTCAGGCCATGCCCAGTGGCGGGCGGCTTTTGGTGCGCACCGGCCAGGGGAGGGGGGAGGTCGAGATTGCCTTTTGCGATAGCGGGGTGGGCATCGCCCCTGAGGAGCAGCCCAGGATCTTTGACCCCTTCTACACCACCAAGGAGGTCGGTCAGGGGACCGGACTCGGGCTCTCCGTCTCCTACGCCCTGGTCAACCGCATGGGCGGCGACATTGCGGTGGTCAGCGCCCCCGGCCAGGGGAGCACCTTCACCGTGCGGCTGCCGGTGCCGGTGTGAAACTGTAGGGTGGGCAAAATGATTCACCTTGCCCACCCTACAGACTCATCTTCGCTCACGTTCATTATTCTCCCTACACACGTAACCAGGAGTCCCCATGGCCACTATCCTATTGGCGGAAGACGACGAGATCATGCGCATTACCCTCTATGACCGCTTGCAGGGGGAGGGGTGGCAGGTGGATCAGGCGGTGGACGGCAAGGAGGCCTTGGCCTTGATCCGCGAGCGCCCCTATCAGGTGGTGGTCTCCGATATCAGGATGCCGGGGTTGGACGGAGTGCGGTTGATGGAACGGATCAAGGAGCTTACGCCCACCACCGAGGTGATCCTGATGACCGCCTACGGCCGGGTGGAGGATGCGGTCAACTGCCTGAAACTGGGGGCGTCCGACTATATCTTGAAGCCCTTTGACATGGATGACCTCTGTATCCGGGTGCGGCGGCTGTTGGAAGCCCAAAGCATGAAGAATCGCTGCGCCTTGCAGGAGGAGGAGACCGCCGGCAAGACCATCATCGGCGAGAGCCCCGCCATCCGCGAGGTCCTGGAGCTCATCCGCGCTGTGGCGGCCACCGACTCCACGGTGTTGGTCACCGGCGAGTCCGGCACCGGCAAGGAGCTGGTGGCCGCCGCCATCCACTCCCAGAGCAGGAGGCGGAATAAACCCTACATCCGCATCAACTGCGCCGCCATCCCGGAGAACCTGATCGAGTCGGAACTCTTTGGCCACGAACGGGGGGCCTTCACCGGCGCGGATAGCCGGCGGGCCGGCAAGTTCGTGCTCGCCGACGGCGGTTCCCTGCTCTTGGACGAGATCGGCGACATGCCCCTGTCGTTGCAGGTCAAGCTATTGCGCGTCCTGCAGGAGCGGGTGGTGGAGCCGGTGGGTGGGGTGAAGTCGGTGAGCGTCGATGTGCGCATTATCTGCTCCACGGCCAAGGACTTGGCCCAGGGCGACCGCATCCATCTGCTCGACCGCAAGGGCGGCTTCGGCCGCGGCGGGACGAAGAGCC
>CAYSFY010000258.1:0-2599 GCA_964430285.1 uncultured Desulfobulbia bacterium | reverse complement strand
AAATGCTCCGCGCGCATCGTGGCCGCCACCAACAAGGACCTGAAGCAGGCGTTGCAGAATAAGAAGATCCGCAAGGACCTTTACTACCGGTTGAAGGTCATCCCCATCGAGATCCCGCCGCTCCGCGAGCGGCAGAGCGACATCCCGGTGCTGTGCGACCATTTTTTAAACGAGTTCAAGACCATGCGCCGCTCGCCACTGACCATCAGCCCCGAGGCCATGGCGGCGTTGATGCGCTACCCCTATCCCGGCAATGTCCGGGAGCTGCGCAACATTCTGGAGCGCATCTCGGTCCTGGCCAAGGGGGAGAGGGCGGAGGTCAAGGACCTGCCCCGGGACATCCTGGAACAAGGCGGTGGCGGTGATGAGGGCTCGTACAACCTGGCCCTGGCCACGGCCCGAGCGGAACAGGAGTGCATCAGCCGGGCCTTGCAACAGAGTGGCGGCAATAAGACCGAGGCTGCCCGCCTGTTGGGGATCAGTCGCAAGAACCTGTGGGAGAAGCTGAAGGAGTCAATGAGAACATGAACACCATGGCAACCATCTCCCCCGCCCCTGACCCTGCCTTCCGCCACGATGTGGTCACCGTGGTGGTCATCGCCACGGCCTATTTTTTGGCCCACCAGCTGGCCTTCTTCTTCCCTGACTCGGGAAAAATCCTGATGCTGGTTTGGCCTGCCGGCGGGATTGGCCTGGCCGCCTTTCTGCTGAACCCCCGCCGGCTCTGGCCCGCCCTTACCCTGGCGCTGTATGGAGCGGGCATCCTGGCGGATCTCCTGCTCGCTCATCGCCCCTTGCTGACCAGCGTAGGCTACATGACCGCTAATATGGTTGAATCCATTTGCTGCGCCTGGCTGATTCTGGGCTTGGCCGGCGAGTTTAAGGGCTTCAACCAGATCCGTGAGGTCCAGGCCCTTATCCTCGGCGCGATCTTCATCAATGCCATAAGCGCCTCGATCGGGGCCGCCACCTCGGCGCTCACCCAAGGGGGCTCCTTTAGCGGTTCGTGGGTCTCGTGGTACATTGCCGACGGACTCGGCCTGCTGCTGGTCGGCCCCTTTGTGGTGAGCTGGTTCGGCAGGCAGGGGGCCTGCTCCCGCCTGCCTGCAAAAAGGGTCATGGAGGGCATCCTCTTTGCCGGCGTCTGGCTGTTTGTGCTGTGGGGTGTCTTTTATCCGGAGCCTAATCCTTCCCATCTGGATCTGCACCCCTATGCCTTGGTCGCTGTCCTCGTCTGGCCGGCCATGCGTTTAGGCCTGCGCGGCGTCACCCTGGCCCTGATGCTGTTGTTTGTCGTCGCCATCATCAGCCCCGCCATGTACAGCGGGCCCTCTCCCTGGCCGGGGTTGGATAGCGATGCCACCAGCCGCATGCTGGAACTGCAAAAATTTCTCGGCATCATGGCCAGTGTCGGCTTCTTGCTCTCCGCCGTCCATACGGAACTGGCGCACGCCCAGGGGTTGGTGCGCGAGGCCAACGAGGAGTTGCGGGATGCGGTGGCCAGGGCCCATGGGGAAAAGGCCAAGACCGAGGCGATCATTGCCGCCATGGGTGACGGCGTCAACATCCAGGATACCAACTATACGATTCTCTATCAGAACCGGGTGGCCAAGGAGATCTATGGCGATCATGCCGGAGAGCATTGCTACCAGGCATTCCAGAACAGGACCAGCGTCTGCGGACAATGCCACCTCGCCATGGCCTTCACCGACGGCATGGTTCACACCGTGGAGCAGAAAAGGAGCACCGGGCAGGGGGTGAGGCACTACGAGATTACCTCCTCGCCGGTCAAGGATGCCGGTGGCAAAATTATCGCCGGTGTCGAATTGGTGCGCGATGTCACCGATCGCAAGCGGGCCGAGGAGCAGCTGCAACGGGCGCTGGAGGAGAAGACGGTGATGTTGAAGGAGATCCATCACCGGGTGAAGAACAATCTGACGGTGGTTTACAGTCTCTTAGCCCTCCAGGCCAAGGGGATCGCGGATGCGGCGGTACGCGCCAAGTTCGAGGAGAGCCGGAACCGGGTGCTGTCCATGGCCCTGATCCATGAGAAACTGTATCGAGCGGAAGACCTGGCCCATGTGGATTTCAAGGAGTACCTGCAAAGTCTCGCCAGCACCATTGGCGACACCTACCACCGGCCGGATATCCTCTTGTCCGTGGACATGGAGCCTCTCTTCCTGGACGTGAATGTCGGCATCCCCTGCGGTCTGATTGCCAATGAGTTGATCACCAACGCCCTGAAATACGCCTTTCCCGAAGGCAGGGGAGGAACGATTCGCGTCGGCATCCGCGCCAGCGGCGAAGGTAACCTGCTCTTGTTTGTCGAGGATAACGGGGTGGGCTTTCCCGAGGACATCGACTATCTCCACACCTCTTCACTGGGCCTGCAACTGGTCAATAGCCTGGCTGGGCAGATCCATGGACAGCTCGTGCTTGCCCGGCAAGGGGGGAGCTGTTTCCAGGTCCCCTTCCCGGGAGGTGGGAGGGCGGAGGGGACCGGCTAATGGTCTTGTTGTTGAAAGTTGATGGAATCGCAAAAAGTCGTGAAGCTGACCATCTGCCAACGTAATTTCAATGTGTTACGGATCGTGCCAGC
>CAYSFY010000257.1:0-4987 GCA_964430285.1 uncultured Desulfobulbia bacterium | reverse complement strand
CGCGCATCTCGCCCACCAGGATGATGTCCGGGTCCTCACGCAGGGCGCCGCGCAGGGCCGCGGCGAAGCTCTTGGTGTGCAGCCCCACCTCCCGGTGATTGACGATGCACTTCTGGCTCTTGTGGACAAACTCCACCGGGTCCTCAATGGTCAGGATGTGGTCGCGCCGGGTCTTGTTGGCCTCATCGACAATGGCGGCCATGGTGGTTGACTTACCGCTGCCGGTGGGGCCGGTGACCAGGACCATGCCCTTGGGCAGGGAGGAGAGCTTGGAGATGACCTTGGGTAGCCCCAACTGTTCACAGGTGAGGATATCGCTGGGGATCTCGCGGAATACGGCGGCGATCCCGTACTTCTGCATGAACAGGTTGCCGCGGTAGCGGGCCAGCCCGGCGATCTCGTAACCAAAATCCACGTCCCCGCACTCCTCAAACTGCTTGATCTTCTCCTCGGTGACGATCTCGTAGAGCAAGGCCCTGAGAGAGTCGTTTTCCATGATATTGTACTTGATCTTCTCCATCTCACCCCTGATCCTCAAGATGGGCTGCTGACCTGAGACCATGTGCAGGTCCGAGGCCCCCTGCTCGTGCATCAGCTTAAAAAATGCGTCAATCTGGGCCATACTCTCTCCTTTTGCTCAATCATTCGGGTAGGTGAACAGGGTTGCGGGGTTAGGGGTTCACAGACAAACCCTCCATTGTCTTTCCCTGTTGATAACGGTATAGTGCGTCATTTTTGTCGGTTTCGCAAAAACCGCTCAACCGCCGCTGGCACGCCTTGTCACATATTGAAATTACGCTGGCAGATGGTCAGCTTCACGGCTTTTTGCGATTCCACCATGTGTTCGGTTAGCACGCGGCAAGGCAAGGGCCATTGTAACAAATAAAGTCCATGGATTAAATTTTTTTTGTCAGACCTTGAATGATTGACCTGCATATCCACTCTACCTTGTCCGATGGGACCTTGAGCCCGCTGGAGATCATGACCACCGCCCGCGCGCGGGGGATAACGGCCTTGTCCATCACCGACCACGACACCATGGCCGCTTATCCCGAGGCCATTCGTTTGGGCCGGGAGCACGGGATTGAGGTCGTGCCCGGTATCGAGATCACCGCCCATCAGCACGAGCTCTCCATCCATGTCCTGGGTCTAGGCCTCCGCCATGACAGCGTTGCCCTAATCACGGGACTAAAGTCCATCCAAGAGGCGAGGCAGGAACGGAACCGACAGATCATGGCCAAGCTTACCGGCTTCAATTTGGCCATCACCATGGAGGACCTCCCCCAAGGCAACGGCCAGACCGGTCGCCCCCATATCGCCCGCCTGCTGGTACAAAGACAGGTGGTTAAGAACGAGCAGGAGGCCTTTGCCCGCTTTCTGCGCAAAGATGGTGCCGCCTATGTCCAGCGCCAGCTGTTGCCGGTGGCCCAGGCCATCGCCATGATCCGGGAGGCCGGGGGAGTGGCGGTCTTGGCCCACCCCGGGACCCTCAAACTCCCGGATGCGACCCTCGCCACCCTGGTCCGCGACCTTGCTACTCTGGGACTTGCCGGCATCGAGCTCTTCCACCCGATGAATTCCGAAAAAATGATACAAGTTTTAGGCAAACTCTGTCATAGTTGTGGCTTAATCACCACCGGCGGCAGTGACTTTCACGGCCGTCAAGGGGACAAGGCCCCCATGGGCGAAGCCGGCAACCGCAGAAAGATCCCCGGCCAGCTCCTTGCCACCCTCAAGACCCGTCTTGCCAACCATACTCCCTTGCCCTTGGGACAACACACCCCCTCCCCTAACCTCTGCCCGAGCCAACTCTGATCCAGCATGCACACCATCCTGATTGTCGATGACGAACCGAACTACCAGATTGTCTTAAGCGAGGTCCTGCGCGACGAAGGCTTCGAGACCTTGACCGCTGACAACGGCCAGCAGGCCATCGTCTTGGTGAACGACAACGATATCGACTTGGTAATCACCGATATGCAGATGCCGGGGATGGACGGTTTCGCCCTCCTTGAGGCCATCAAGGAGCGCGACAAGACCCTGCCGGTCATCATGATTACGGCCTATGGAGAGGTGGAAAAGGCGGTCCGGGCCATGCAACTGGGGGCCTTCACCTATCTGACCAAGCCTTTCAACAACGACGAGCTCCTGGCCTGCGCCAACAAGGCCATTGAACATCACGCGCTGAGCCGCGAGAATCAACGCCTGCATCGGGAGATCAGCACCCGCTACCGCTTCGACCAGCTCATCGGCAAAAACAAGACCATGCTCCAGCTGTACAACTTGATCGAACGGGTGGCGCCCTCCCAGTCCACCGTGCTGATCACCGGCGAATCGGGAACCGGCAAGGAGTTGGTGGCCCGCGCCATCCACTTCAACAGTACCCGCAGTCAGGCCCCCTGCATCTCGGTCAACTGCGCCGCCCTGCCCGAGGCCCTGCTGGAGAGCGAGTTTTTTGGCCACGAACGGGGGGCCTTCACCGGCGCCATCGCCATGCGTAAGGGCAAATTCGAAGCCGCGGACACCGGCACCATCTTCTTGGACGAGATCGGCGACATGCCTCTGACCCTGCAGGCCAAACTCCTCAGGGTCATTCAGGAGAAGAGTTTCGAGCGGGTCGGCGGCAACAAGACCATCCATGTGGATGTCCGGATTGTGGCCGCCACCAACAAAGACCTCAAGGAGGAGGTGGAGCACGGCAACTTCCGCGAGGACCTCTATTACCGCCTCAACGTCATCCGTCTCCAGCTCCCTGCCCTCAGGGAGCGCCTTGACGACATCCCCATCCTGGCCGATCACTTTGTGCGCAAATATGCCGTGTTAAGTGGACGGGAAGGCCTCACCCTGGCCCCTGCCACCCTCAGGTTCCTGGCCTCCCTGCCCTGGGACGGCAATGTCAGGGAACTGGAGAACACCATCGAACGGGCCACGGTCCTCTGCCCCGGCTCGGTCATCGAGCCCGAGGATGTCCAACCGATATCCGGGGTGATTGTCAACAATGGGGAGAGCGGCTGCAATATCAGCCTCGATCAGATCCCCGAAGAGGCCAAGCTCAATGATGTCTTAAATGATATCGAAGAGAAGATGCTGAAGAAGGCCTTGGAAGAGACCAACTTCGTCCAGACCCAGGCCGCCAAACGACTGGGTATCACCAAGAGTCTGTTGCAGTACAAGATGAAAAAGTTCCAGATCAAACGTCTCGATGAGTGACCGTTTGCCCACCCTCCGCCCACCGCCCCTCCCCCCTCACGGTCAAAAACCGGCAAAAATGATGGACTCGCAAAAAGTCACTAAGCTGACCATCTGCCAATGGAATTCCAATGAGTTACAGGCCGGCCCAGCGGCGGTTGAGCGTTTTTTGCGAAACCGGCAAAAATATTCCCCGCGCATTATTTCTTTGACATCCCATTCCGCATCTGTCTGTAATATCAAAGTAACTTAAGCGAATTGATATCGCTTACTGCCAGCCCCTGGTTGCCCCTCATGGGGTTTACCCCCTACCCTGAGATCCATTTTTCAGGCTACCCGCGGGAATATTTTATCATGCCCTGCTCTTCGGATACCGATCCCGTTGGACACCCCTCCGAATGAAAATCCGTCCACTCTCCCAACGCCATCATGCCGACGAATGACATCAGCAGTGACCATATAGAGATCATCACCGAGTTCCTCGCCGAGGCCCGGGAACTGATTGAGGAGTTGGAACCCACCATCATCGGTCTCGGGCACATGGTCAATACCGCTGCCGGCCAACCCCTTACCCCGGACGACCAGTCCACCTTGAACAGCATCTTCAGACTCTTCCACTCCATCAAGGGTGGCGCCGGTTTTTTGGGACTCAACAATCTAGTCAAGAGTACCCACGCCGCCGAAAGTCTGCTGGAAAAACTGCGCAACGGCCACACGGCCTTGACCGCGACTCATGTCGATTTGCTCTGCAACTCCTGCGACTTCACCAAGGAGGCCCTCGCCTACATCGAGACCAATTATCATGATGAAGGCATGGCTGCGGCGGTCGACCAGATCATTTGTGCCTTTGCCAACGAAGGCAATGAGACCACGGCACCACCGGACGCCCCCCCTGCCCTCGCGACTCAACCCCTCCCTACCCCCCTGCCGGTTATTGATCTGGATCTCCCCCCCCAGATCGAGATCAGCGCGGAGACCAGGCATAAATTTCTGCAGGAGGCCGATGACCTGCTCCTGGAGATCGAGGAGGATCTCCTCTCCTTGGCGAATAACGAAAATACCCCCCAGCCGCTGGAGAGACTCTACCGCAACTACCACAGCCTCAAGGGCAACTGCGGTTTTATGGGCTATGGCGAGTTGGAGACCATTCTCCACACCCAAGAGACCATCATCTCCCTCGTCAAGGAGGGCAAGCACCTGGGCATTAAACGTACGGCGGATATGCTCCTGGAGTTGATCGACGTCATCAAGGAGACCATGACCGCCATCGGTGATGGCAAATCGGGGGAGGTCCAGGGCCTGGATCTCTACCTGGAGATCTTAAATCACCATATCCCGCAAGAGCAGCGGGAAACGTCCCCACCGCCGCCGACCAAGCTTGGCGAGATCCTGGTGCAACAGGGTGCGGTCAGCCAGGATGCCCTGGACCGAGCCATCGACTCCCAGGGCAAAGCCATCGGCGAACTGCTGGTGGAACAGGGCTATATCAGTCAAGAGAAGGTCGACAAGGCCCTGAAGGTCCAACAGCAGCTGCGGGTGGCCGGACCCTCCGCCGCCGGGGCAGCCGAGCCCAGGCGCCAGGACATCCGGGTCGATCTCGACAAGCTCGACGCCTTGATCAACCTCATCGGCGAGATGGTCATTGCCGAAAACATGGTCATCCACAACCCGGACCTGCGGGGCTTGGAACTCGAACGCTTCAACAAGGCGGCCCAACACATGGCCAAGATTGTCCGCGAACTCCAGGAGATGGCCATGGTGATCCGCATGATGCCGATCTCCGGGCTCTTCCGCCGCA
>CAYSFY010000256.1:0-5166 GCA_964430285.1 uncultured Desulfobulbia bacterium | reverse complement strand
ACGGACTGCCATACGGCAACCGCGCCAAGCATCCATCACGGCAATGCCCATGCCTTGGTCGGTGAGTGCGAATTCTGTCACACCGATCCGCGTAACCTCTCTGGCGGCAGCAACTTCCAAGAGACAGTATCCGTCCCCAACCCGATTCCGACCCATCTTCCGTGCGAGGAGTGCCATGTGACTCCGAAACGTGGGGCCACTGTCAACGGTTGGACAGCCACCTCGGGCCAGATGACGATTTACGCCTACAACGAAGGCGGGACCCATTCCACCACTGACTACAGCTCCGACTTCACCCGCACCGTGGCTCATAGCGGCGGCCATGTGATCAGCAATACCGTGGGCAAGATCAACAACTGGGGTATCTGCTTCAGCTGTCACGACGGATCGGGCGCAACGGGCAAATCGGTCCGCGTCAATCAGTTCCACGCCAAACCCACTGCGATTACGGCAACCAACCTCTCCTGCGGCACCACCGGGACTTCGGCCTTTGCCCCGGGCCGCGAGGCTCGCAACACCATCGGCAATTTCGACTTCTTTGCCTCTAGCTTCCGTCCGGCCAGCACTCGACCAGGGGGAACAGGCAGCTGTAGACAGCCCACCGACTGGACCGATGCCGTGAAGTATGGGAGTACCATGTTTACCCCCACCGATACCGTGGTGCCTGACCCGTGGAGCACAGGGACCAACACCATCCCCCAGTACCCGACCCAGACCCCGATCACCACCACCACTCCGGCAGCGGATAACGTGAAAGTGACCTCGGCAATCTGGAATGGCAGCAACATCGTGGTTGAGGCAACCAACACCAACGGCTGTGCCGCCCTGACCGCAAGCTATAACGGTAACAACCAGACGTTTACCGGTACCGGCCCCTGCACGGCGACCTTTACCAGTGGCGTGGTCTACAGCACTTCGGTGCCGACCTTAAATGTAACGACCTCAAATGCCGAGGGCCTGAGTGTCACCGGCTACCGCATCAGCACCCCCTAGCGGGTTTTAAACGCATCTTTAGGTAGAAACACAAATGCCCACTTCGGTGGGCATTTGTGTTTCTACCTGTGCGGCTTTGCCCCTTGCCCTCTTCCCTCCCCTGCCGTAAAGAAATTGACTTCTCCTTCGACTCCGACTAACGTTTACTCCCAGTGCACAAAGAGTAAAAAATTTATCATGGGCTTCATTGTGGACAGCAAACCAGCCCCATGTTGCCCACTTACTCACGACCATCTCTTCACGCTCGCCGAAACAGAGTACTCGCCAGTGTCGTCTAATACAGAAGAAGGTAGAGCCCCAACACAGATAGGTAGTCAGCACGCCAACCAAAGACCACGTTCACCGTTAGGTCAACGTCTGCTGGCGAGTGCCGCCAACCTGCCGCAATTCGTCCACGACCTTCTCGCCACCCAGGTCTTGATCTGCGCTGGTAGCGAGGCAGCCGGCTTTGTGGTGGAGACCCGGGAGGAGGGCGGTCAGACGCACCTCTCCCCACGGTTGATCGCCCATGTCCGGCCAGACACCGACCCGGGTGCTGACCACAGCAACTCCCTCACTATTTTTCAAGAGATTCTGAGCCCCTGCCTCACCACTGCCACGGATGGTGCCATCGCCATCCAGAATGCGAAACCCGGTCAAGCGCCGCAATTCTGCCTAGTGACCCTTCTTTACCGCGACCGGGTGATCACCGCCGTCACGGCGGTAATCACCCGTTGTCCGACCCCTGAACGCGCCCAGCAACTGCTGGTGGCCATGCAGTTGGTGGCTGGCTACTTTGATTTCCCCGCCACGGACCAGGCAGCGGACCGGGCTTTGATCGTAGCCCGGGGCCACCAAGATGCCCTGCAACTGATCGCCGCCGTGGCTGCGACCGAGGGCTTTGAGCCGGCGGCCAGAGGGTTGTGCAATGAACTGGCCACCCGCACCGGCGCCAGCCGGGCGAGCATCGGCTGGGTGCGGGGCCAACGGATCGCGGTACGGGCCATGAGCCACACGGAACAGTTCGATCGCAAACAGGAGCTGATGGTCCGCATCCAAAGGGCCATGGAAGAGTGCCTGGACCAGGAAGAGCCGGTCCGCTTCGACCTCAACGGCACCAGCGACGACCGTGTCAGCCGCGAGGCCGCAGCCCTAAGCCGGGCCGCGGGCAACGCCTGCGTCCTCTCCCTGCCCCTCCGCCATCAGGAGAAGATCGTCGGGGTCCTTACCCTGGAATTCGCCACCAGCGGCACAGTCACGGATCAGACCTTGCCCCCCCTGACAGTGGCGGTGGATCTGCTGGCCCCGCAGTTAAACGACCGCTTTAGCAATGACCGCTGGTGGCTGGGCACCACCTGGGTGGCGTTCCGCCAAACCATGAGCAAGCTCATCGGCCCGACCCACACCCTGACCAAAGTGATCATATGCCTGATCCTGCTGGCGGCCTGGTTCATCAGCCCCTGGTCCAGCTACGTGCCCATGTACCGAGTGAGCGCCCCCTTCCGCTTTGTGCCGCAAGAAAAATGGCAGCAAGCCGCCCCCTTTGACGGCTACTTGGCGGAATACTTCGTGCTGCCTGGCGATCGCGTGCACAAGGGTGAGCCACTGGCCCGCATGGAGACCAAGGAGTTGGAGTTGAAGCAAAACGAGGCCGCAAGCCGCATCCTGGCCCTGCAACGCAAGGCGGATGCCTTTGGGGCCGACCCCAGCAAGCAGGCGGAACGGCAGATCGCCTTGGCGGAGAAGCTGGAGGCCCAGGCCCACCTTGACTTGTTGTCCGTGCAACTGGAGATGGCCGAGATTACGGCGCCGGTGGATGGCGAGGTGCTGAGCGGAGACCTGCGCGACCGGGTCGGCTCCCCCTTCAAGGTGGGCGAGGTGTTGATAGAGGTGGCCGACCCCAGCCGCTTGCTGGTGGAGTTGGCGGTGCAGGATCGTGATATTCAGGAGGTACGCCTAAAGCAGCTGGGGTGGTTGGCCACCAGTTCTCTGCCCGGCAACAGGTATCCGTTTACCATCGACCGCATCGTGCCCCTGGGCGAAGCCAGGGAGGGGACCAACATCTTCAAGGTCTACGGCCGATTGGATACCAGCACCGCCGCCGGTCGGACCGCCGCCGAACAGTGGCGGCCAGGCATGACCGGCGAGGCCCGCATCGAGATCAGAGAGGCCAGCCTCTTCTGGCAATACAGCCACCGCCTAGCCGATTTCATCCGCCTGAAGACCTGGCTATAGAGGGGGCACCCACCATGCCCTCGTCCTGACCCATGCAACCGACCCCCACCTTCTCCGAATCCTGGTACCGCGTTAAAGGGCTTAAGGCCCGCCTGCGCCCCAGTGCCCAGATCAGCCGCCAGTACCATCGTGGCGAGCGCTGCTATGTGGTGCGCGACCCGGCGGGCAATCAATTTTACAGCCTCTCCGACCCGGCCTACCGCTTCGTTGGTCTGCTTGATGGTCGGCGCACCGTGCAGGAGGCCTGGGAGCTTTGTAGTGACCGCCTAGGCGACGAGGCCCCCACCCAGCCCGAATGCATCCGTATCCTGAGCCAACTCCATGCCGCCAACCTGATTAAGGCCGAGGTCACCGCCGACGCCGCCGTGTTGCTGCGCCGCCACCAGGGGATGCAACGCCGTAAGCTCCAGGGCCGGTTGATGAGCGTCCTCTTCCCGCGCATCCCCCTGTGGGACCCCGACGCCTTCCTGCAGACCTGGTTGCCCATCATCCGTCTGGCCTTAAGCAAAGGGGGCGCCCTCACCTGGCTGCTGCTTGTCGTCTGCGCCGTGGCCGCCCTCATCCCCGAGTGGCCCCGTCTACAAGAGGCGGCGGCCAACTCCATCGCTCCCCACAACTGGCCCTTCCTGTGGGTCACCTTTGTGGTCATCAAGGCGATTCACGAACTGGGCCACGCCTGTGCCTGCCGGCGCTTTGGCGGCGAGTGCCACGAGATGGGGATCACCTTCCTGGTCTTCATTCCCATGCCCTACTGCGATACCAGCACTACCTGGGGCTTTGCCAACCGTTGGCAGCGCATCTTTGTCGGCGCTGCGGGCATGATCTCCGAACTCTTGGTGGCGGCCATCTGCTGCTTTATCTGGTTCACTACCACGCCGGGGGTACCGTGGTACGGCATCCCGGTCAACGAACTGGCCTACAACGCCATGCTCATCGCCTCGGTCACCACCCTGCTCTTCAACGCCAATCCCCTGCTCCGTTACGATGGTTACTACATCCTTTCAGACTTCATGGAAATTCCCAACCTGCACCAACGGGCCGCTGAATACCTGCTGGGCCTGATCAAGCGCCACCTCTTCCGCATCGAGCAGCAGATCCCCCTGCCGCCCCCGGGTCAACGGGTGGAGCTCTTCCTCTTCGCCATCGCCTCCCAGTGTTACCGGGTCATGGTCTCGGTGATGATTATCCTGATGGTGGCCACGCAGGTGCCGGTATTGGGGGTGCTGATGGCCGGCGCCGGCATCATTACCTGGCTGCTGGTGCCAATGATCAGACTGGTCAAGTACCTGTCCCTGGATGCGGAGTTGCACCGCAAACGCGGCCGGGCCTGGGCCTTTACGCTAGGGGTGACCGCCATGCTGGTGGTCACCTTAGGGTTCATCCACTTCCCCACCCGCATCTACGCCACCGGCATGCTGGAACCCTCCCAGCGGGCCATGCTTACCATGGCCCAAAATGGCTTTGTCAAGGAGCTCCCGGTGCTTGATGGCCAGGAGGTGAGCCAAGGCGAGGTGATCCTGGTCACCGAAAATCCAGCACTGGATAGCGCCGTTACCGAGGCCCAGGCCCGGGTGGAGGCGGCGCGGGCCCGGGCCATGCTCTCCCTGATCAAGGATCTGGCCGAGCATCGCTTAGACCTCCTCTCCCAGAAAATTGAAGAGGAACGGCTCGTCGATGTCCAGCGCCAGCGAGATGAGCTGATCATCCACGCCCCGTTTGCCGGGCGGGTGATTGCCCCGGAACTCAAAAATCTCCAGGGCGCCTATCTGGCCCGCGGCGCGGCGGTGGCCATGGTGGCGCGCTATGAGCAACTCTTGGTGCGCTGCAATGTAGAGCAACGCGACGCCGAACTGCTGATGGATAAACTCCAGCGTCTTGTCCATCTGGTCTTCAGTCTCAAGGAGTATGTCATCAAGCGATGCCATGAAAGTATCCTTTCGCAATATTTACCACGCGCCG
>CAYSFY010000255.1:0-5274 GCA_964430285.1 uncultured Desulfobulbia bacterium | reverse complement strand
GATCACCAACTGCGGGCTGACGATCAGGATGGAGTTGTGGTCAATGGCCTCGTACGTCTTTTTCCTCTCCGTGACCTGCTTCACGATCTCCGCCGGCAGGGTAGCCTTGGCGTCCGCCATTGCCGAGGAGGAGAGGCTAATCCGACCCTCCCTATCATAGAGGGTGGCGTCCAAGACCCCCTTGATCTCCCGCTGTCTCTCCAGTAGGAGCTTGAAGTTCTTCATCTGTCCCCGTTCCAGCGAGCCCTTGACCCCCTCTTGGAAGGTACTGAACAGGGTGTGGACCGAGTCGAGATAGGTGGCGGTCATCCTCCCCTCGACATAGGTGCTGAGGCTGATTGCCCCCCCGAACAGAACCACCACCAGCACGGCGGTGATGAAGGTCATCAACCGGCGGCTGACTGAATAGTGGGCAAAGGACGTGTTGAGCATGGCTTTTCTCCCGTGACGGCGCTCTAGGCGATAGGGTTATGGGGCGGGCAAGCGGTAGGGGGAGGACGGAGGGGGCGGGAGTGCGGCGGCAACAAGAGAGGTGGTGACGTCTGGTTGCGAAATCTTTTCGGCGCGGCACTTAGAAGCCGTAACAAGATAACTTCTGCAATTTTGGCCGGACCTTTACGGATCCTTATTGCCGTCATGGCCAATTAAATGAAGATGTTATTTTGTAACAACGGCTTACGTGCAATATTCCGGGTAGTGCTCTTTCATGCACTTGGGGCAGATGCTGTGGCTGAACTCGGCCTCGGAGTGGGTCTGGATGTAGTCTTCCAACCGCTGCCAAGAGCCCTCCTGGTCGTTACGGATCTGCTTGCAGAAGGAACAGATGGGGAGAATGCCGTGCAGGGTGCGCAGTTGCTCCATGGCCTCCTGGAGTTCGCAATTCTTCTGCTCCAGTTCACGCTGTTTCTGGCGGAGGGCGAGTTGATTGCGGACCCGGGCCAGGAGGCGCAGGCGGCTGATGGGCTTGACGATATAGTCCGCCACCCCCACCGCAAAGCCCCGGGCCTCGTCATGGTCCTCCTCCAGTACCGACAGGAAGATCACCGGGATCTCGCAGGTACGCGGGTCACTCTTCAGTTGCTGGCACACCTCATAGCCATTTTTGTCGGGCATGATGATGTCGAGGAGGATCAGGTCAAGGGCCGGGGTCTCCCTGGCCAAGTCCAGGGCCTCTTGTCCGGTGCCGGCAAGGATGACTTGGTAGTCGTGGCTGAGGATATCCTCCAGCAGCCTGCGGGTGGCCGGATGGTCGTCGACAATCAAAATTTTACTGGGGGTATGATCGGTAGCCATGCAGTCAGTATCGGGGGGAAAGAGGATTGGTGTCAAGGGAAAAAGAGGGAGTTGGCGGATGAACTAATTCCGGTTTCGCAAAAACCGCTCAACCGCCGCTGGCACGCCCCGTAACACATTTCAATGACATTGGCGGATGGTCAGCTTCACGACTTTTTGCGACTCCATCAACTTAATGGCAAAGAAAATTGAGGGGCCCGGAGAGGTCCCAACCGAGGAGGGCGATATGTTGGCGCAGGTGGTAGGCCCCCATGACCGCGATCAGCAGGCCGGCGCCGCGCATCATCCACCCCCTCACCCGCTGGGAGAGCCAGTCGATGGTGCAGCCGAAGAGCAAGAGGGTCGGCGTGGTCCCCACTCCGAAGCAGAGCATGGTGAGCGCGCCCTTGGTGGGCGAGGCGCTTTGAGCCGCGGTGACGGCCATGGCGTAGGAGAAGCCGCAGGGGAGAAAGCCCATGAGCAGACCCAGGGCGAAGGCGGTGCCGCTCACTTGCCGCGCATGATCGGCAGCGGGCAGGCGGCCTAAGGGACGGGTGAGGGTGCCTGCGGCGCGGGAGATGAGCCTCCCTGTGCCCGGGAGATCGAAGCGCAAGAGATTGACGCGGTTGAAGAGGCCCACCGTGCCCAGGCCGACGATGATGACCAGGAGGTCGGAGCCGACCAGGGCCAGCCGCATCAGGGAGTGGAAGAGGTTGGCGTAGGCCAGCACCGAGCCCAGCCAGCCGACCATGGCCCCCACCAGGGTGTAGGTGAGGACCCGCCCGCCATGATAGAGGCCATGGAAGAGGAAGGGGTGTTGGCGGCCGGCAGGGGAGAGGGAGAGGGCGGAGACCAGGCCGCCGCACATGCCCAGGCAGTGGCCGGAGCCCAGGAAACCGGTGATTAGGGCCATGGGATAGATGGGGTCAAGGAAGGTCATCGTCGTCGTCCATCATCCGGTATTTCGGTCCTTCCACATCATCGAACTCCCCTTTCTTGACCGCCCAGATGAAGATGAGCCAGGCCGCCAACCCCAGGAAGAGGGAGAGGAGGATCAAGGCAATGGTTGAATGGAGCATTGGCGGCTTCGGCCTCCTTATGGTTGCATGCCTGCGCGTCGTAAGCGCAAGGAGTTGCCCACCACGCACACCGAACTCATGGCCATGGCGGCGGCGGCGTGGATGGGGGTCAAGCGGCCGCTGGCGGCCAGGGGGAGCATGAGGACATTGTAAAAAAAGGCCCAGAACAGGTTCTGGTGGATCACCCGCATGGCCTGTCGGGCAATAGCGAGGGCCGCGACCAGGTTGCCCAAGTCCGGCCGGGTGAGCACCAGATCGGCGTTGTCCAGGGCGATATCGGTACTGCCGGCCATGGCGCAGCCCACGCTGGCCGCGCTCAAGGCCGGGGCGTCGTTGATGCCGTCGCCCAGCATCAACACCTGCCGTTGCCGGTCTTGCTGGCCCCGCACCCAGTGGGCCTTCAGCTCAGGGGTGAGGCCGGAGAAGAACTGGATTCCCAAGGGCGCGGCCACCCGCCGGGCCGCCTCTTCGTGGTCGCCGGTGAGCATCACGGCTTGGATGCCCAGTCCCTTTATGCCGTTGAAGGCGACTCTGGCCTCGGGCCTAGTCTCGTCGTCCAACAGGATGACCCCCTGATAGCGGTTGTCCAAGGCCAAGTGGACCTCGGTCAAGAATGATATCGGGGTCTCCGGGATGATCACCCCGTTATCGAGCAGGGTCCCGGCCCTGAGGAGACCTTCCGTGCTGGCCATCCACACCCCCTGGCCCGGCACCGCCTGCACCGGGCCGCTCTCCACCGCTAGCCGGCGTTCCCTGGCGGCCCGGACGATGGCCCGGGCCAGGGGGTGGGAAGAGGACCCCTCCAGGCGGGCGGCCAGGAGGAGCAGGGCGTCGGCGCTGCCCATGGCCGGCAGGATCTCCTTGACCTGGGCCTGGCCCCGGGTGATGGTGCCGGTCTTGTCCACGGCCGCCACCTGGACCCGGGCCGCCGCCTCCAGGCAATCACCGCCGCGGAAGAGGATGCCGCGCCCTGCCGCCGTCCCGGTGGCCACCAGCACCGCCGTGGGGGTGGCGAGGCCCAGGGCGCAGGGGCAGGCCACCACCAGCACCGCCACCCCGTTTAAGATGGCGGTGGCCGGGTTGGCATCGGTCAGCAGCCAGTAGAGGATGGTGGTGAGGGAGGTGGCGATCACCACCGGCACAAAGAGGACGGCCAAGCGGTCGGCCAGGGATTGGATGGGGGCCTTGCGGGCTTGGGCCTCCTCCACCAAGCGCGCGATGCGGGCCACAAAGGAGTCGCTGACCGCTCTGCTGACCTCCACCTCCACCGCGCAGAGGATGTTCATGGCCCCGGCCAGCACCTCCATGCCGGCCTCCTTCACGACCGGTTGGGCCTCGCCGGTGATGATGGCCTCGTCCACCTCGGTGGTGCCGCAAGCGATGCGGCCATCCACCGGGAAGCGCTGTCCGGGGGTGACCAGGATCCGTTCCCCTGGCCTAAGATCCATGCTGGCCACCGTTTCCGGCTCCTTGCCGTCCAGCAGACGGGTGGCGAGGTCGGGGCTCAGGCGCAATAACCGGTCGATGCCGCTGCCGGCCATGGTGCGGGCCGCGCTCTCCAGGAGCCGGCCCAGGAGGATGAGGGTGACGATCATGGCGGCGGTGTCGAAGTAGACCTCCCCACCCGTGGACATGGCCCACAGGCTGTAGCCGTAGGCCACCAGTACCCCCAGGGAGATCAACAGGTCCATGTTGGGCATGTGGTTTTTGATGGCGTGCCAGGCCCCGGCCAGAAAGGGGAAGCCGGAGTAGAAGACCACCGGCGTGGTCACCAGGGCGCTCAACAGCTGCATCAGGTGGCGGCTGGCCGGGTCGATCCCCTGGAGGAAGCCGGCGTAAAGGGCAAAGGAGTAGCCCATGAGCTGCATGGACAAAAAGGCGGCGGTGCCGAAGCGGATCAGTAGGCCCTGGCGGGCGCGGTCCGCCTGCCTTTGCGCCGCCTCCCGGGTGAAGGGTCGGGCCAGATAGCCGATGCGGCCGAGGGCGGTCAGCAGCAGGCCGGGTCTGGTCCGGCCGGGGTCAAAGAGGATGCTCAGGCGGTGGCTACCGAAGTTGACCCTGGCCCTGATCACCCCGGCGAGACCGGAGAGGATCTTCTCGATCAGCCAGACGCAGGTGGCGCAGCGGATGCCATCGATGAGCAGCGCGATCTCGGCCCCGTGCGGGGTGGAGAGGACGAACCGTTCCAGGTACTCGTCCGGGAAGTGGGTGTGGAAGACCGCCTCCGGCACCCCGGGCTCGGGCCAGCGGCGGCGTTCATAGAACTGACCGAGCCCGGCCCCGGTGATGATACGGTAGGCCCCCTGGCAGCCATGGCAGCAGAAGGCCATGGTCCGGCCGCCCACCTCATCCTGGATCAGGTTATGGGTGCAGGGGAGGCCGCAGTGGTCGCAGGCGGGGATGGGCGGGCAGGGTGGGGCGGCCGGCATGGGTGGTTAATGGTCCAGGGCCAGGATAAGCCGGCGTTGGATCATGGCCTGGCCCTTGTTGATGGTCAGGGTGGCAGCCAGGGTCTGGGGCAGGGCCGCCTGGATCTCGGCCCGGTAGAGACCTCCGCCGATCTCGGTCACCTCCAGGGGGGGCAAGGGCTGGGCGCCCGTCCCTTCACCGGCAAAGGTGATCACCCCTTGGCAACCGGGGATCCCTTGCTGATGGGCGTCCTCCACCCGCATGGTCAATACCCTGCCCGCGACCTGCTGGCTGACCCTCCAGCCCAAGGCCGCGCCCGCTTCACGTTCGAGGGCGGTGCCGTTGTATTTCAGACCGTGGCTGTAGTAGTCGGGGTCGGTAACGGCGCTGACCCCGGAGGCGGCCTGGATAAACGACCACCAGGAGAAGGCGGCAAAGGCGAGGACTAAGGCGATGATGAAGGCGGGCCAGCGGGCGGTGGTGTTCATGGTCTCTCCTGGGCGGCTTTGCTACT
>CAYSFY010000254.1:0-5281 GCA_964430285.1 uncultured Desulfobulbia bacterium | reverse complement strand
CGGCACCGAGGGCCAGGGTGCGAACTCCTTTTCCTGGGTGTGGAGCGACGGCGTCTGCTCCGGCGCCACTATCCCCACGACCTACACCCATACACACTTCGTAGGTAGTAGCGGTCCGTCGGCCTCGCCCCCCTCATCGGTCAGCGGCATCCAGTGCTTCCCTAAACCGGATGAGTGCGAGCTGAAGGCAGCGGGAGAACCGGCCCACAGCAGCATTAGTCTCCTGCTGCGAGAGTACAACGATGAACCCACCGACCTCACGGTCAAGGTCCCCGGGCATCAGCTTTCCGTGGTCCGTCGTTATAAGAACAACGTCTGGAGCTTCGACCACCTGGACAACGCGTTGAGCCTTCAACTTCCCTTGCTAAAGACCTATCAGGGCTTCACTACCGAGATGATCTACGGGCTCATCGTCAGGGATGGCCTCGAGAACACCAGGCAGGGGATGCAGGGGGAGACAATCATCTACACCTATAAGGACCGCTATCAGATCCTGGCCACCCGTGACGCTAACAGTTTATCCCCCAGCCTTTACCGCTGGCAGGACAAACATGGTAACTGGAGTGAGTACAATGACAAGGGCAGGTTGCTGACCCAAGGCAACCGCAACAACGTGAAGCTCTATTTTACTTACGACGTGAACGCCCGCTTGACCGGCATCGACGATGACAACCACAACCGGGTCCTGGCGTACAGCTACAACGCGTCCGGCCTCATCAGCCAGGTCACGGACGAAAATGGTCGCGCAGTGAGCTACAGCTATGACGACCACAAAAGTGAGGCCACCATAGATACGAGCTTGATTTAGAACGGTAAACCGAGGATGATGGAGCTGGGCTTTACGTTAAAGCCACCAGATTGCGACGGCCTGATGCCAACTACATCAAGAGGAGGAGAAAAACGATGAAAAAATTTGTCTGCACCGTCTGTGGCTACGTCTATGACCCAGCTGCCGGAGACCCTGATAGCGGCATAGAACCGGGTACGCCATTTGAGGAGATCCCGGACGATTGGGTATGTCCGGTATGCGGGGCGAGCAAAAGTGAATTTGAACCGGAGTGAATGTTATGGGGCAGGGTCGCTTGTTTAGGGCCTTGCCCCTTTATTCGTGCATCTGTTGCACCTTAGCCCCCAGAGCCCGCAACTTGCCGGCCAGATTGTCATACCCCCGCTCCAGATGATAGATCCTGGAGATCTCGGTCACCCCTTTGGCCGCGAGGCCGGCGATCACCAGCGAGGCGCTGGCCCTGAGATCCGTAGCCATGACCTTGGCCCCGACATAACCGCCGCTCCCCTTGACAATGGCACTCCGGCCATCGACCTTGATATCCGCCCCCAACCTCTTAAGCTCCGCCACATGCATAAAGCGATTTTCGAAGATGGTCTCGTGGATCACTGACAGGCCGCCATCGGTCATGGCCATCAGGGCCATGACCTGGGCCTGGAGATCGGTGGGAAATCCCGGATAGGGCATGGTCTTGATGTCGATAGCCCTAAGCGCTCCCTGGCGACTGACCCTGATGGAGCCCTCCCCCTCGTCGATGGTGAGTCCGGCGCTACGCAGCTTATCCAACAGGGAGGGGAGATGGTCCGGCCGGCAGTTGTTCACCGTCACCTCACCACCGGTGGCACCCACTGCGATCAGATAGGTGCCGGTCTCGATGCGGTCGGGGATCACGGTGGTGTCAACGGCCTTAAGCCGGGTCACCCCGTGCACGGTCAAGCGGTCGGTGTCCTTGCCTTCGATGTCGGCACCCATGGCCTGGAGCATCTCGATCAGGTTGCCGACCTCGGGCTCACGGGCCGCGTTCTTGATCACTGTGGTCCCTCTGGCCAGCACCGCGGCCATCACGATATTCTCGGTGCCGGTCACCGAGGGGATGTCAAAGTAGATCGGTGCCCCTTGCAGTTGGCTGTCCACCGCCGCATCGACATACCCCTCGGCCAAGACCAGACGAACCCCCATCTTTTGCAGGGCCTGGAGGTGGAAATCGATGGGTCTGGCTCCAATGGCGCAGCCACCGGGCAGCGAGACCCGGGCTCTGCCAAAACGGGCCAGCAGCGGCCCCAACACCAACACCGAGGCTCGCATGGTCTTGACCAACTCATAGGAGGCCTCCAGGTTGGTAATCTGGTCCGCATTGATCGTGAGCACCCCGTCTCCGGCGAAATCCGTCACCACTCCGAACGACTCCATCAATTTCAAAATCGTCCTGGTATCCCGCAGATTAGGGACGTTGCGCAGGGTATGCTGGCCCGGGGCCAGCAGAGTGCCGGCAATCAAAGGTAAGGCCGCGTTTTTGGCGCCGCTGATCGAGATCTCTCCGTACAGCGGCTGACCGCCTTCAATGACCAATTTATCCATAAGGGTTGACCTGCCAGGTAAAGGATAAGGGGGGGGGGTAAAGTTGTTTCGAGTGTAGGGAGGGCGAGTGACAGCTATTTTCTGCTTACAGCCTTACCCTCTACCAGCCTCAACACCTTGCCCTGTTGACTGACAACAGGTGCGCCGCGCTTCCAGAATTCTTGGCAGACCGGCGTAGTCCGGGTGCACCGCGACCTGATCGAACCGGCCCAAGGCCTGCATCTCGGCCAGGACATACTCCTGCTGATCAAAGCCGATCTCCATCAGCAACCGTCCCCCAGGGGCCAACAGACGGGCCACATCGCCCATGATCCGTTCAATATCCCGCCGGCCGTCCTGACCACCATACAGGGCCAGGGCCGGTTCGACCCGTAATTCCGGTTGCAGTTCGGCCTGGAGTTGCTGGGCCACATAGGGCGGGTTGGCCACCACCAGATCAAAGGCACACCCTGGTCGCAAGGCGCTTCCCCAGTCCGAGTTCAGTAAGCTTACCCGCTCCGCGCCAAGACGAGCAGCGTTGGCCCGGGCGACCCGTAAGGCCCCGGCTGAAAGATCGAGGCCCACCACCAGGGCTGTGGGGATCTCCAGGGCCAGGGTGATGGCGATCACTCCACTCCCCACCCCCAGATCCAAAATCCGTGGCCGCTCTGTGCCCTCCTGGGCACGCAGGGCCTGAATCGCCCGCTCCACCAACAACTCCGTCTCCGGCCTGGGGATCAAGACCTCCGGGGTGACGGCAAAGGCGCGGCCGTAGAACTCCTGCTCTCCCAAAATATAGGCCAAGGGCTCCCTGGTGCTCCGCCGCTTAAGCGCCGCATCCACGGTCTCAGTCACCGCTGCGGCCACCGGCCGTGCGCCATCAAAAAAGATAGCCGAGCGCCGGCAGCCCAACAGGTGGCAAAGCAACAGGGTGGCTTCGGCCTCCGGCTCAAGGATGCCGACAGCGGTCAGTCGACGGAGCACGCTATGGTACAACTCAAGGGTGGTCATCGTCGAAGCGGTGGGGGGCCGGCTACTGAATGGTCTTCAGCGCCTCGGCCTGGAAATGGGAGAGGAGTGGGTCAAGGAGGTCATCGAGCTTGCCCAGCATGATCTCCTCGATCTTGTACAGGGTAAGATTGATCCGGTGGTCACTGACTCGACCTTGGGGGAAGTTATAGGTCCGAATTCGCTCGCTGCGATCACCGCTGCCGATCTGGCTCTTACGGGTGGCCGAGATCTCGTCATGCTGGGCCTGCTGCAGTTTATCAAGGAGCCTCGCACGCATGACTTTCATGGCGGCCTCCTTGTTCTTGTGCTGGGATTTTTCGTCCTGACAGATAACAATCATCCCGGTGGGCACATGGGTAATGCGCACCGCCGAATCGGTGGTATTGACGCTCTGCCCCCCCGGGCCCGACGAGCGGAAGATATCGATGCGCAACTCGTTGGGCTGGATCTGCAACTCCACCTCTTCAGCCTCCGGCATCACCGCCACCGTCACCGCCGAGGTGTGGATCCGCCCCTGGGCCTCGGTCTCCGGCACCCGTTGCACGCGATGGACCCCGGACTCGTACTTGAGCCGGCTAAAGACCTTGTCACCCTTGACCAGGGCGATGACCTCCTTGAAACCGCCAATGCCAATGGCGTTACTGCTTAAGACCTCGATCTTCCACCCTTGGGTCTCGGCGTAGCGGCAGTACATACGAAAGAGGTCGGCGGCAAAGAGCGCTGCCTCATCACCACCGGTCCCGGCCCTGATCTCCAGCAGGATATTCTTTTGATCATTGGGGTCGGCCGGTAGGAGGAGGATCTTGAGCTGTTGCTCAAGGGAGGCCTGACGCCCCTGTAACTCCGCGACATCCCCCTTGATCATGGCCAGCATCTCGTCATCGCTCTCAATGACCAGCATCTCCTGGTTTTCTTGCACCTGCTGTACCGTCTTCTGGTATTCAGTATAGAGTTCATCCATCTTGATGACATGGGCATGCTCCTTGGCGAGACGGCGGTACTCGTTCTGCTTGGCAATCACCGCCGGATCAGAGAGTTTGGCCTCCAATTCAAGGCGCTTTTCATGGAGATGGATAAATTTTGAGAACATGGGAGAGAGGGGTGAAGGTGAAAAAAAACAAGCATCAACAATCGTTATGACTGATGATGCTTGTTCTAAGCAATTAAGAATTGAGAATTACGAATTAATAATTAGCCGTTTTTCATTCGTAATTCGTAATTCATCATTCGTAATTAATTGATATCGTCGGTCAGTGCACTTCCCCAAAAAAGGGTATTACTTGGCAGCCGTCTTCTGGTAGTGCTTTTCGTACTTCTTCATGAACTTGTCAACCCGGCCGGCGGTATCGACCAATTTCTGCTTACCGGTAAAGAAGGGGTGGCAGTTCGAGCAGATCTCGACCTTCATCTCCGCATTGATGGAACCGAGTTCCACGGTATTGCCGCAAGCACAGGTGGCGGTGACTTTATGGTATTCGGGATGGATATCTTGTTTCATCAGTAGGTCCTCACATGGATTTTCAACAGAGTATTATGGATTCACCAAACAGCCGTACCGGCCGGCTGGTTCCAGCACCAAGCATTTCTCTTGCTTCATCCCTGCCAGTTCAATCTCGTTGTCAGGAATCAGAACACAGTTATTTACCCCATTGCTCGCTCTTTTTCAAGTATTCATTGTCTGAAAAAATTCGGCATTGGACTTGGTCCCCTTCATCTTGTCCATCAAAAACTCCATGGCATCGGCGGGGTTCATGGAGGACAACAATTTTCGCAGGATCCAGGCCCGATTCAATTCGTCGGCCGTGAGCAACAGGTCCTCCTTCCTGGTCCCTGAGCGATTCATGTCAATGGCCGGATAGATCCTGCGGTCCGACATCTTACGGTCCAGCACGATCTCCATGTTGCCAGTGCCCTTAAACTCTTCAA
>CAYSFY010000253.1:0-5293 GCA_964430285.1 uncultured Desulfobulbia bacterium | reverse complement strand
AGTCCGTACCAGAGCTGGCGGTTGGCATCGGTGATATAGCGCTGGGCCGGGTCGGTGATATGGACCATCTCCAGGCTGGGGAGGATGGGGGTCGGTGGCGCGCCCAGGTTGAAATTTTTATATTGATCCGGCGTAAACTCACTGGATTTGAAGCCGCCACCCAGGCGCACCCGGTGATCGCTAATGCCGCTATAGACCGCGAAGCTCTCCATGCCGCCATCTTGACCGGTCTGGATCGGTTCTCCCAGCATGGGGGTGGTGGTGAAGGCGGGCGGGAAGCCCTTGGGGAAGAACTGGATCAAGGCATCCGCATTGGTGTAGGAGTAATACAGGCGGCCCCCCAGCTCCCAGTCGGTGTAGCTATGGTCATTGCGGTAGGCGAGGTCGGTGAGCAGGATGGTGTTGTCGAAATCGTTGCCATAGGTGATGGCCTGGGATCCCCCGGGTCCAGCTCCGGCCTCCTGCAGGGAGCCGTAGAGGTGGAAGTCCAGGTCGCGCCGGCGCAGTTGCAGGGTGGTGTCCAGATTGTCGTACTGGGTGTCCAGGGGGCCCGGGGCATTGGAGAGTTGGGCAAAGGGGGTGCTGCCTAAGCGGTCCTGTTCAACGATACGGTCGCCAGCCGTGCTCTTCTGCCACTCGAGCCCCAGGGCCAGGTCCCAACCACCGTACTGGCCGCCATGCTGCAGCCAGCCGTCATAGGTGTCAAAGGAGCCTGCCCTGGCGCCGGCCTGGGTGCCGTCGATCTCAAAATTGTCCTTGGTGATTACGTTGATCACCCCGGAAAAGGCATCGGCGCCATAGAGGGCGGAGCCGGGTCCGCGCACCACCTCCACCCGGGAGATCATCTCCACCGGCAGGCGGAAGGTGAGGGGGCGGCCGCCAGTATAATTCATGGTCAGGGGGACGCCGTTCACCAGCATCAGGGCCTCGGGGTTGATGCTGGTGTGTACCCCGCGGATGGACCAGAGAGAGCTGAACCAGTTTCCGGACGGGGCCACATGCAGGCCGGGCACCGTCTCCAGGACCTCGTCCAGGGAGGTGGCCCCGATGCGCTGGATATCCTCGGACGTGATTACCGTGGCCACCGAGGGGGCGAGGTGCAGCGGCTTCAACGAACCGGTGGCGGTGACCAGCAAGCGGTCGGTGCGGTAGACATCCTCCTCCTGTGGCCCCTTGCCGAACATGGCGCTGAAGGCCTTGGCCTCCTCGGCGCTGGTGTCGGTGGGGGCCTGTTCGGCCAGGGTCTTCTGCGCGGGGCTGACCAATAATACGAGCGCCGTTGCCACTGTCACCAAGCGTTTGCTGTTCATTGGGTGTCTCTCCCGTCCATGGTGTTCTCTAGCGCTCAAGGAATAAGAGGGGCGTCCCCTCGTGGTTGCCAACCGGGTCACGGTTGTTCGGAAGGGAGGCAGGACCCCAGGGGGGCCGTTTGTGGGGGGCTGCTGTTACGGTATCTTAGTATAGGGGAAAAAAAGAAATGTCAAACTGAATCTGTTGTTGATTGCGCGGTTTTCCGCGTTGATAGCGGAATCAATGTGAGGGTCTGGCACTTGCGGCAGAGGGGGGCGGGGGGCTTGCGGGACGGGGGGGGCTGAAGGGGCGCGGACTATTGGTCAATCAGGGTGGTGGCCATGTTGCGGGCCTGGGGAGGGATGGCAAGGCCGATGCGCTCGGCACTCTTGAGATTCAAGAGGAGTTGTGTGCTCAGGGGCTCCATCACCTTGATGTCGCGGATCTGTTGGTGGTTGACCAGGATGTTGGTGGCCATGGCGGCGGCTTGGGTGGCGATTTGACTCGCATCCAGATTCACCGACAGGGTCAGTCCTGCCTTGGCGAGGTTCTGGCTCTGGCCGACACAGAGCAGCCGCTCGTTGAGGCAGCGTTGCTCCAGCCAGTCCAGGTTCTCCAGGGTGTAGAGGACCGGGTCGTTCAGGACCCAGAAGGCATCGATCCTGCCGGTGATCTTCTTGAAGCCGCGCTGGAAATCCTGCGACCGTTCGATGGGTTCCGCCACCAACTCCAGGCCGAGCAGGGCCGCCTCCTTGCGGGCCAGTTCCAGCAGGGTGGTGGAGCTGGGGCTGTAGAGCAGACCGATGCGTTTCACCTTCGGGGAGAACAGGGTCATGTTGACAAACTGAGTGCCGGGGGACATCTCGGCGGCAATGCCGGCGATGTTGGTTTGGTCGTTCAACAGGTGGTAGCGTGGCCAGTTGAGGACCATGGCGAAGAGGACCGGGATCTCCTGGCGCTCCCGGGTCCAGAGCTTGGCAAGATAGGCGGCCTTGGCACCCAGGGCATAGATCAGCACCGGCTTGGCATGCAACAGTCTATCCTTGAGCCCGGGGTCATTGTTGATGTCGCCATGCAGGTTGAAGAGTTGACACGGGAGGTCAACCTCGTGGCTAAAGGCGGTGGCCTGCTCTTGGTAGGCCGCGTCGCTGTCGGAGAGCAGGATGGCGATCGGACCTGCGGTGGGCAGGGCAGCCAGGGCCGATCCCGTCCAGCAGACGGTCGCCAGCAGCAGGAGGATCAATTTGTTAAGGATTGGGTGTTTGCCAAGCATCGATCTGCAAGAGCTCCATAATTTGAGCGGTATTCTTATCGTGTTTGCCTGCCTGCAGGCTTTTCCTGAATTTTTCAATGTCGGCGGGGCTCACGCTCCCTTCGGCATAACAGAGTACCGGCAAGGGGATGGGTTTTGATACGGCCAGGGGCTTGACGTTCTTTAGGATGCGGGAGTTGATCGAGCCGATATACTTCAGGTTGTCCTCGGAGATCAGGGCTGCCTTTACCTGTCCCAAGGCCAGGGCAAAGAGGGCGTCGGCGTCCTTGGAGGTGGTGATGAAGTTGAGCTGGTTACCGTCCAGGCCATTCTTGGTGAAGATGACCTCGTTCAGCATGGCCATGCCGGCTGGACCCACCGGGGTCATGGCGATGGTGGGTCCGGCAAGGTCCTTAAGCGTCAAGGGCGAGTCAGCGGCCACCAGCAGCACCTTACGGTAGGTGGTGGTCCCGGCATGCACCGGGATCATGAAGGGCTTGAAGCGTTTATCGTTGCCGTCCTGCCTGAGGTACCACTCCGGCAGAAAGAGAAACGACGGGTGGGTCGCCTTTACCTGACGATCAAAGTCCCGAAAGCGGGTAAAGGGCTGAAAGGCAAAGCTGAACCCACCGGCGGCCAGAAAGGTGTCCATGGTCTGCTTGAGGCCGGCGAGGTTGCTGTGGGCGGAGTCGGGGTTGAAATAGTAAAAGTGGGCCGAGGCGGCGGAGCCGGTTAGTTGCGGCAGGCCGAGCAGGGTGAGAAGGATCAGCAGAATGGTGATCTTGCTGAAGGTGCGTTTGGTGGTGCGGAGCATTAAGGCCATTGGGTAGAATAAGCAAAATAAGAGCTCCTGTTATTTTACCACATTGTGACGGGATTGCAAGACTGGAGTTGGTTTTCCGGTCGCGCGGGTCAAGACGAGGTGGCTGGTCCCGTTGGCGTGGGGTGGTTCGCCACACGCCAACGGGACCAGCAGCGCCGCAAGACGGGGTTTCCGTCCTGTCGGCGCAACGTGAAGGAATCGCATAAGTCGCGAAGCCGGGCATCTGCCAATGGACTTTCAATGTGTTACGAGGCGTGCCAGCGGCGGTAGAGCGATTTTTGCGAAACCGTCAAACTTATGCGCCGGCTTGGATCTGGCCCAGGTGCTGTCTGGCGAAATCGATGGAAGGGTCAAGAGAGAGGGCGAGTTCAAAGCACTCGGTGGCCAGTTCGAGATTGTTCAGCTTGCGGTAGTTGACCCCCAGGTTGGCGTAGTCGATGGCCGAGGCCGGGGCCAACGCCACCGCCCGTTTGAAGTGGGAGATGGCGGTCTGGTACTGGTCCAGCTTAAAGTGACAGACCCCCAGCATGTTGTGGATGTCGGGCCGCTCCTCGTCATGGCTCATCCCCTGTTCCAGCACGGCGATGGCCTCTTGATACTTGCCTTGATCCTTCAGGCAGTTGCCCATGTAGGAGTAGATGTAGGGGATGTCCTCGTGCTCGGGATTACCCTTCAAGGCCCGGGTGAGGTGGGCCATGGCCTCGTCGTAGCGCTCCAGCGCGTGGAGGTGGCGGCCCAGGTAGAAATCGATGTAGTAGGCCTCCGGCAGGAGCTTCTGCATGGCCAGGAGTTGCTCACAGGCAGCGGCCGGGTCGGTGGCCCCTTCCGAGACCAGCTTGGCGGCGAACAGGCCGACATTGTTGATCATGGAGCGCTCGCGGAAGTGGGCGCCGGGGATGATGGTGTAGATGGCCGGGATCTGCAACTGGTCATGAATGGTGTTCAGTAAATAGACCTCCATGCCCAGCTTCTCCAAGGCGGCCAGCATGTTGCTGATTTCGGTGCGCATGTTGTCGCTGGCCAGGTCCACCATCTCCTCCAGGCGGATGGTGGCGCCGGGGTGGGTGATGTAGGGGACCTCATCCAGGCTCAAGGGCTTGGGCAGACCGCTGGCCACGTAGTTGGCCTCGGTGTGGAAGTCGCCGGCCAGCTGCGCCACTTCGGTGAGAGCGCGGATCAGGGCCTTGTTGGGGTTGGGGGTGGTGCCGGCGGTGTAGACGATCTCGCTTAAAGCAGGGAAGGTGGTGGGGTCGATGGCCAAGGCCGCCACCGTGGGGATGCCGGTGTCCAGGGTGAAGTCGTTCAGATAGAGGTCAATGCCGTTCTTGCTGAACTTGTCCAGCAGTTGTCGCGCCACCGGATCGGTAACGCTCTCCGTGTCGATGCTCGGGGTGGCTAGACGGTTATGGCTGACCACGGCGCAAACGTGGCGTTCGATGATCTCGCAGATCCCCTGGCTGATCGCCTCCTCATAGGTGTTGCCGGCCGAGGGGCCGTTGAACTCGTTGATGGCGAAGAACCAACTGAAGGGGACCATGACCTCCTCTTCGCGTCCCAAGTTGGTGGCCCAGGTCCACTGGATGGGGATGTCGCTGATCAGCTGTTCCAAGAGCGTAATGTCGGTGGTGGTGTCGTGGACCGATTGCAGCAGTTTCTCCAGCGGTAGCAGCGGGTATGCGCTCTTTTTCATCTCGGCGTAGGTGGCGGTGATGAAGTTTTTCGGGTTCTTGATAAAGCTGAAAAAGCTGAAACGCTCGCCCAGTTCCATGCAGGCGCTGGCCCGGGACTGCTCCGGGGTGCTGCCCTTGCCCATCTGCTTCTTGGTGCCGATGGTGTGGTGGGCGTCCTTGCCGCAGACGCTGAAGTAGACCGGGATGTCCAGACGGCCGGTGTCGATGCGTTTCACCTCGCGCAGGATATCCAGGTTG
>CAYSFY010000252.1:4253-5315 GCA_964430285.1 uncultured Desulfobulbia bacterium | reverse complement strand
ATGGTCTCGCAAAAAGTCGTGAACCTGAGCATCTGCCAATGTAATTTCAATGTGTTACGGGGCGTGCCAGCGTCGGTCGAGCCGTTTTTGCGATACCGACAATTATTGCCTTTAAAACATCTTGCTGAACAGCCCCTTGAGCTGGCTGGTCAATTTTCCTATGGTCTTCTTGTTGCGCTGGGCCGTGGCCATGGCCTCGGCCCGATTTTGCATGCCGTAGAGCAACAGCCCCACCGCCGTGGCGCACTGGGGGGTATTGATGATCTCGCTCACCCCACCCACCCCCCGGGGGTTGCCCACCCGCACCGGCAGGTCAAAGATCTGCTCGGCCAGCTCCTGGATATTGGCGAGCAGGGCCGTGCCACCGGTGATCACCACTCCCACGTTCACCAGGTCCTTGACCCGGGTATCGTTGATCTTGACGTCACACATCTCCCGGTTGATCAGGGAGAGCATCTCTTCCACCCGGGGCTCCAGGATCTCGCCCATGACCTTGCGCGATAGTTTGCGCGGGGTGCGGCCGCCGACACTGGGGACCTCAATGGTCTGATCCTTGTCGATCATGGAGGACATGGCGCAGCCATGCATCTCTTTCAAACGCTCGGCGTCCTTCATCGGGGTCCGGAGGCCGATGGAGAGGTCGTTGGTCAGGTTGTTGCCACCCAGCCCCAGGACAAAGGTGTGCTTGATGGCCCCGTCCGAGAAGACCGCGAGGTCGGAGGTGCCACCGCCGATATCCAGGAGGGCCACCCCCAGTTCCCTCTCTTCCGGGGTGAGGATGGCCTCGGCCGAGGCCAGCTGCTCCAGGACCACGCCGGCGACCTCAAGACCCGCCTGATTGCAGCACTTGACGATGTTGTGGATGGAGGTGGCCGAGCCGGTAACGATATGGACATTGGCCTCCAGCCTGACCCCGGTCATCCCTTGGGGGTCCTGGATGCCGGAGTGGTCATCCACCGTGAACTCTTGGGGCAGGACATGGATGATCTTCTGGTCCTGGGGGATGGGCACGGCACTGGCCGCCTCCACCACCCGTTCGATATCCTCCTTGTGGATCTCGTC
>CAYSFY010000252.1:0-4243 GCA_964430285.1 uncultured Desulfobulbia bacterium | reverse complement strand
CGTCATGCTTGATGGCGATCAGGCCATGGCTGTTGAAGCCATTGATGTGGCTACCGGCGATCCCCACATAGACCGTGGAGATGGTGCAGCCGGCCATGGTCTCCGCCTCCTGGATCGCCTTGGAGATGGAGTTGACCGTGCTTTCGATGTTGACCACCACACCCTTGCGCAGACCGATGGAGGCATGGACCCCCATGCCGATGATATTGATCTTGCCCTCCGTGACGTCGCCAACCACGACACAGATCTTGGTCGTGCCGATATCGAGCCCAACTATCAATTCCGAATCTTCCCGCCCCATTAACTCACCCTTTATATGTCCGCCCAGAGGCCGCGCTTGCCCGTGGTGTTCCATCATTCGCTGCAATAGTGACAATCTCGTAAAACTTCCCGGTCCAGCCGTGTCGCCTCGCCAAAGGCACAACGGCTCAACCGCTCTTCTTGTCCGTATCCGTGCTCACCAAGATCTTGTTCTCCAGGTAATCGAGGCGGATAAAGGCCACGGTCTGGAACTCCTTCTTCTTATACAACCAGTAGAGGACCTTGGCTAGACGGGTGTACGACTTTTTTCCCAGTTCCTTGCCCAAAAAGATGGGAAAGGGGCGGTCCGCGAGAAAGAGGATAATCCCCTGGTCCCCGGCAAAATGGAGTTCCGAGATGTTTTGGGCCGGCAAGGAGGAGCTACCCCGGGCCGCGAAGCCGATAAACTGCAGGGCTATCCGCACCTGCTCCGAGGCCTCCAGCTGTGGCGTATCCCCCTGGAAGGTCAGCACCGTCTCCAGCCCGGTGATGATGGGGAAATCCAACTCGATCTGGCCGGGCAGGGGGGCAAAGGCCTCGCCCTTGCCGTCGATGTAGAAGAGCCCTTTGGTGGTGTTGAGCAGGGCCAGGGGGCGCCGTTCACGCACCTCGATACGGAGACGGCTAGGCCACTCCTTGTGCAGCTCCACGGCCTCGATCCAGCCGTAGCCCCGGATCCTGGGGGCGATGCTGGTCAGGTCCATGGCCAGCAGGTTGGCGTGGAGGTCCACCTTGGCCAGTTGGATGATCTGCTCCTTGCTGACCTCTTGGTTGCCAACAATATCGATATCGGTCAACTGGAAAAAGTCGGAGTGGCTCAGCCAGTGATAGCCGTAGACCACCGTGCTGACCACGGCGCTGGTCAGAGCCACGGTCAACAGGGCAATGACCAAAAAGCCCTTTTTGACCTCGGGTTTGCCCAGGCTGTTGCGCTGCAGCTGGTAGGCCGACCATCCTGTATGGATCTTTTTTGCCATGGGGGTTTCGTCTTAGGTCAACAATAAAAAATTTTAGGTCATTTAGCCTATAGGCTGTTGGCTGTTAGGGACGGTGACGGGGCTCTTCGACAATCGCTAGTGGCACCGTTGTTCATTGGCTATGCCGCTGCCGCCTATTGTTTCGCGGCCATGGCCGGCCAGCGGCCCACGAACTCCACCTCGGGTTCGAGGGTGACGCCAAAGCGCTCGTGGACTTGGCCTTGCACCAGCCGCATCAATTGCCACAGGTCGGTAGCCGTGGCCTGACCGGTATTGATCAGGAAGTTGGCGTGGACCCGGGAGACCTGGGCGCCGCCGACGGTCACCCCCTTCAGCCCGGCCTGTTCGATCAGGCGGCCGGCCGAATCTCCCGGGGGATTCTTAAAAAAGGAGCCGGCACTGGCCACCCCCTTCGGTTGCTTGCCGGCCCGCTCTCTCACCAGACCATGGCAGCGTTGGCCGATGGTGGCAGGCGCCTCCGGGTGCAGGAGGAAGCTGCCGCTGACCACGATCTTGCGGTGCGGCTGGAGCCACCCCCGGTAACAAAAATCAGCCGGGGTCAGGGGGCGTCTCTCCAGCTGGCCTTGCTGGTCCAGGAGCTCCACCTCGGTAATGACGTGGGCAATCTCGCCCCCCCAGGCCCCGGCGTTCATCATGATCGCCCCCCCCACCGTGCCGGGGATGCCGGTCACAAACTCCAGGCCGCTCAAGCCGTGTGCATGGCACCAGGAGGAGAGACGGGCCAGGGCGCAACCCGCCTCGACCACCACTTGCTGGCCGCTCGCCGCGGGCAAGGCCTGGATGGCGCCAAACTCCCGGCCCAAGACGATCACCACCCCGTCGATCCCCTGGTCCGCCACCACGATGTTGCTCCCCCGGCCAATGACCCGCCAGGGGACCTGGGCCTCGGTCAGGCGGCCCACCAGCTGGATGAGCTCCCCGCGCCCGCCCGGCCGGATCAGGGCATCGGCCGGGCCACCCACCCTGAGGGTGGTGAAGTGGGCCATGGGGCAATCCCACAGGATCTCCCGGGTCCACGCTTTGCGGATGCGCTCGCGGAGGGCAGGCAACTCAGGCCAGGGCCTCCCTCTGCTGGAGATGGTTCAGGATCTGTTCCCCGGCCCGGTAGATACTGCCGGCACCCAGCGACAGCACCACATCGCCGGGCTTGAGGATGGAGATGGCAAGGGCTGCGATCTGCTCCAGGGTCGGGGCCATGTAGGCCTGCTTGTGGCCGTGGGCCTGGATGGAGTCCACCAGGGTGGCGGCGTTCACCCCCTCAATGGGGGCTTCGCCGGCCGGGTAGATCTCGGTCACGTAGAGCAGGTCCGCCTCGTAAAAGGCGGTGCTGAACTCCCGCATCAGGCCCTGGGTGCGGCTATAGCGGTGGGGCTGGAAGAAGACCACCAGCCTGCGCTTGGGCCAGGCCGCCCGCATGGCGGAGAGGGTGGCCCTGATCTCGGTGGGGTGATGGCCATAGTCATCCACCACGGTGATGCCATGGCACTCGCCCTTGATCTGCAAACGGCGCTGGACCCCGGAGAATGAGGCCATGGCTGAGGCGATCACGGTAAAGGGGATGTCCAACTCCAGGCCCACCCCCACGGCGGCCAGGGTGTTGTAGACGTTATGGATACCGGCCATGGGTAGGACGATCTGGCCCAGGGCCTCTTCGCCCCGGTAGACCTCGAAGCGGGTGGAGAGGCCGTCGGTGACGATATCTCGGGCCCGGATCTGGGCCTGGGCGCTCATGCCGTAGGTGATCAGCCGTTTTTTGATCAGGGGCAGGAGGTCGGCCACATCGGGGTCGTCCAGGCAGATGACCGCGGCCCCGTAGAAGGGGATCTTGTTGATGAACTCCAGGAAGACCTCCTTGATATGGTCGATGTCCCTGTAGTAGTCCAGGTGCTCCAGGTCGATATTGGTCACCACCTCCACCACCGGCGACAGGTGGAGGAAGGAGCCGTCGCTCTCGTCGGCCTCGGCCACCAAAAACTCCCCCTGACCGAGTTTGGCGTTGGTGCCCAGGCTGTTGACCTGACCGCCGATGACCACGGTGGGGTCAAGTCCGGCCTCGGCCAGGACCCAACCCACCATGGAGGTGGTGGTGGTCTTGCCGTGGCTACCGGCGACGGCAATGCCGAAGCGCTTAAGCCGCATCAGCTCGGCCAGCATCTCCGCCCGGCGGATGATGGGCACCTGGGCCTGGGCCGCGGCCAGGACCTCGGGGTTGTCCCCCTTCACCGCCGTGGAGGTGACCACCACATCGGCGCCCTTGATCCACTCCGCCTGGTGGCCGGCATGGATGCGGCCACCCAAGGAGGCTAGCCGCTGAGTGATGGCGCTCTCCCGCAGGTCCGAACCGCTGACCGTATAGCCCAAGTTCAGCAGGAGTTCGGCAATGCCGCTCATGCCGATACCGCCGATGCCGACAAAGTGGATGTGTTTGTTTTTTTTGTACATGCTCGTTAGTAGGGGATGAAGTTCGTTGTTGTTCCTTGCTGGAGCGTAGGGTGGGCACCGCCCACCAAGAACTGAATGGGGCGCTCCCCTATTCGTCTCATGGTCGCTTAAGCCCCAGGGCCAGACACTCCCGCACGATGGTGTCAACCGCCTGGGGTTTTGATAGCTCCCTGGCGGCCAGGGCCATGGCCCGGCGTTGTGATGCATCGTTGACCATGGCCTTGATCTCCCGGGCCAAGGCCTCGGCGGTCAGGCCATCTTCCACGAGCATCCGGGCCGCGCCTCCCGCCACCAGGGACAGGGCGTTATGGCGCTGGTGGTCGTCGGCGGCAAAGGGGTACGGCACCAGGATCGCCGCTCTGCCCACGGCGGTCAGTTCGGCCAGGGTGGTGGCCCCGGCCCGGGAGACCACCAGGCCCGCCCGCTGGTAGACCGCCGCCATGTCGGAGATGAAGGCGCTGACCTCGGCCCGTACCCCCAGCGCGTGGTAGGCCGCTCGCACC
>CAYSFY010000251.1:4965-5327 GCA_964430285.1 uncultured Desulfobulbia bacterium | reverse complement strand
GACCAACCAGGAGGCGCTCAGTTCGTTCATCAGCGTCGATCCCGTGCCGATCGCGGGCATGTTGAACATCCCCTCCTTGGTGGCGATGAACAGGTTGAAGGTGGAGGTGCCCATGGCACTGGTCAAGCCGTCATGGAAGAGATAGTAGCTCCGTTTCTCCGAGGCGGTGCCCGTGGAGATCATGTCGGTCACGCCCTTGAGTGAGGCCCGGACGGTGGTGGTGCCCATGGCCATGGCCACCTCCGGATGGAAGGTGGTGGCCACTGCGCCGACGTTGACCACCAGGTCCCATGTCCCCATGTCCGGACCGGAGGCCATGAGATAGTAGGCGGTGCAGTTATACACCCCAGGCGTGGTGGACT
>CAYSFY010000251.1:0-4955 GCA_964430285.1 uncultured Desulfobulbia bacterium | reverse complement strand
CTCACCACATCCGCCGGGGTGGAATGGCTCTTGCCGTCATTCATATGCATGGTGAAGGCGAGGGTCGGGGTCAGACCGGTTGCCGGCGAGTTGTCGCTTTTCTTGGTGATGTTGAGCTGGAAGGGGCTCTTCCCCTGCTTTGGCGCACTCATGCCGGTGCCGGGGAGGTATTCGACTATGTACTGTTCAATGTAGGGGGTGGGGGTTAGCTCCCCGCCCTGGCCGGCGTTGACGTTGACCCAGAAGCCATCTCCCGGGGGGATGGCGACAAGTTGGCCAAAGCCCTTGGAGCTGGCGTAGCTCTCAGTGCTGCCATCGGACAGGAAGACCTGCCAGTTGGCGCCGGCGCTGGCATTGGCGTCCCACGTCCACACCGAGGCGTACTTGTTGGCCAGGCCATCAGTAGTCTTGGCGCCAAAGGTCTGGGCCACGTCAATGGCGATGGTCGCGCCCTTGAGATTCCAGCCGTTGCCAAGGGTGATGGGGGCTACAGAAGTGGTGTCGGCCATGGCCTGCCCTGCCAGACATCCCGCCATCAGCCCGGCGGTGACGATAATTTTTGTTAACAGCTGCTTCATGTTCATCTTCTGCATACATCTCCTCCCTTGTTGGTTGCCTGTTTGATATCCGCGACAATTTGTCACGTTGGGCGCAACCTATCACGATGTAGCACAGGGGGCAATGTGGCAAATTGTCGCAGGCGATCATGGCGGTCTTCTGATCGACACTGGCCAGCGGATGATGAGATGGTGGCCGGGTGCTCCTCAAGAAGGCTCACGAAAGAGGCTGACGAAAGAGGCTCATGGGGGAGCGAACTTGAAGAGCTTGCGTTGCAGGCTGCGGCGGTGGATGTTGAGCTTTCTGGCCGCCTCGGAGATGTTGCCGTCGCAATCGGTGAGCACCCGTTGGATGTGTTCCCACTCCACCCGGGCCAGGCTGGGCGGGGTCAGCTCCTCCTGGTCGATGTGGATGGAGAGCCCCTCGTCCTGGGAGAAGGCGGCCAGGATCTCGTCCACATCGGCGGGCTTGGGCAGGTAGTTCAAGGCGCCGAGCTTGATGGCCTGACTGGCGGTGGCGATGCTGCCGTAGCCGGTCAAGACCACGATGCTGATCTCCGGCCGCAAGCGCTTGGCCTCGGCCACCAGCTCCAGGCCGGAGCGGCCCGGCATCCTGAGATCGATCAGGGCCATCTCCGGGTCGGTCTGCCCCAGGATGGCCACCGCCTGGTCAAAGTCTCCGGCCTCGTGGACGGTAAATCCCCGCCGGGTAAAGGCCTGGGCCAACCGCTGGCGAAAGGTCTCCTCGTCATCCACCAGCAGGATCGAATAGGCTGCGTCATTGTTCTCCATGGTTCTCCTCCAGTTGATCGTCATGTTGAAACCAAAAGCGTACCGTGGTGCCCTGGCCCGGGGTGGAGTCGATGGCCAGACCGCCCCCCAAGCGCTCCGCCAGGGTGGCGGCGAGATAGAGGCCCAGCCCCAGCCCCTGGCCCACGGGTTTAGTGGTGAAGAAGGGGTCCGTGGCCTTGGCCGCGGTCTCCGGGTCCATGCCCCGGCCCTGGTCGCTGATGGTGAAGCGCGCCATCTTCGGATCGATCTCCGCCCCCAAGGTCACGGTGGCGGCCAGGTCGGAGGCCTGAAAGGCGTTGGAGACCAGGCCGCGCAGGACCCGCTGCACCGAACGGCGGGGCACGGTGATCAGGGTCTCGGGGCAGGGGCAGTGGATCACCAGCCGCGGTTGGCGCTGTGGGTCCAGGGAGCCCTTGACCTCGCGCAGCAACTCCATGCAGGGCAAGGTGGCCTGCCCTTCGCCCAGGGGCTCGCCGGCATCGGCGGCCATCTGGTAGAGGATATCCCGGCAGCGGGTCACCTGGGAGCGGATCAGGCTGAGGTCCGTAAGCCAACTCTCCTTCCCCTCCAGCTGCATCTCCCGATGGAGTTCACCCGCCGCCACGGCGATGGTGGCCAAGGGGGTGGCGAACTCGTGGGCCGCGCCGGCGGAGAGGGTGGCCAGGGAGGCCAGGCGCTCGTTCTTGAGCTGCTCCTCCCGTAGTTTGACCCGGGTCTCCCGGTGGGCGACCAAGGCCTGCTGGATGCGGGTGACAAAGAAGACCACGAACAAGGCGGTGATGGTAAAGGCGAGCCACATCCCCTGGAGGTGCAGATTTACCTCGCTGGAGGCGGGCTCGGTATGGCACAGGGGTTGAATCACGCTGGGGCCGGTGAACTGAAAGGTTGGACAGAAGAAGACCCCGTAGCAGGTGGCGGCAAAGGCGGCCAATCCCCAGGCTATGGCGGTGGGCAAGAGGATGGCGCCCACCACCACATGGACCAGATAGAGGAAGGTAAAGGGGTTCATCGCCCCGCCGGTCAAGGCCAGGAGGGCGGTGAGCAGGCCGATGTCCAGAAACATCACCCCGGTGAACAGGGGGCCGGGCACCCGCTTCCGGGTGCGGATCAGCCAGGCAAAGACGAGATTCGAGACCACCTCGAAGGCGATCAGGCCAAAGACCAGCCCCGGCACCGCCATGGCAAAGAGAAAGCGCACCGCCGCAAAGAGCAGCACCTGACAGAGGACCGTGCCCCAGCGCAGGGTGAGGAACCACCCGGCCACCGATCTATCGATTTGATTGTCCGTCCGTTTATCCACTGGCGTAGGGTTGGGGGAAGAGAGGGTCTGCAAAAATACACGAGGGCGTGGGCAAGCTAGCCCACACCCCATGTCCGTCCTATCTCGCCTATTTTCTCCGGCGCGTCAATGGGAAGTTCAGAGAAAAAGAGGCGCACATCCCAGCAAACCTCCGCCCACTGGGGGCCAAGGCCAAAACAACCATACCCACCCCAAATCCACAGGGGGGGATAAGCGTCTGCGTATCCAACAGAACTTGCCGCTATGCCCCCAGTAGGCAATACGTGCAGACATCTAACCTGTTAGCACAACTAGCTATTTAATTGGCATAGGGCATAATTACCGTCTGAAACGAATTGCCAGCCACTCCAATTAAAAATTGTTGCTTGTAATGAGGTTATAATGGTAGATCGGGATGCACTTGACAGTGCACTGCCGCACTCTTGACGGTAGCGAATTGTCAGCGAGATCGCACACAGTAGCGCAAAGCTCACCGTATTTTATGCACCGCCACGTAAATTCCGTTAGGTACTCCTGGTTGTCTGGTCATACGAGTCGTTGATCGGTTTGGCGAGGGCCTTGTCTGCGGAAGACTATTTTGATGGTAAAAAAAACAAACATGATGCACAAGGAGGAAAGGAGATGAAACAGGACACGGGACGGCAAGGGGGATGGGGTGTGATTGCGTGGATAGGTGTTGTGCTGGTGTGGGCTGCCTCTCCATGTTGGGGCTGGCCGGTTCCTGATACCGGACAGACTACAAGTTACGCAGTTGGCGATGACGGCTCCTATACGCTTAACCCGCCCTCTTACACCGACAACGGCAACGGCACGGTGACCGATGACGTCACCGGGCTGGTGTGGCAGCAGAAAGATGATGGGCAAGGCCTAGACTGGGATGGCGCCAACAGTTATTGCGAAGCCCTTACCCAGGGCGGCTTAAGTGATTGGCGGTTGCCCACGGTCCAGGAGCTGTCCATGCTGGTGGATCACGGTAAGGTCTGGATGGCCATGGACCAAGCGGCCTTTACCGTCAATTCTATGTGGTATTGGACATCTACTCCCAGTGCCAGCAACAACTCCGACGCCTGGCAGGTATACTCCATCATAGGCGGCGTTGGCATCGGCAGTAAGGTGGCCGTTAATGCTGCCCGTTGTGTCCGTGGAGGGCCAGGGAGTTGGCCGTTCGGACTATTGGTTGTTAACAACAGCGTTACGGCCACAGATGTGAGTACCGGCCTGTCGTGGCAACGGCAGGATGACGGGCAAACGAAGAGCTGGGATGCAGCCCTGATCTACTGCGAGGGGCTTACCCTGGATGGGTTTAATGATTGGCGGCTACCCAATGCCAAGGAGTTGCATGTTTTAGTCGATTACGGCAAAGCGAGCCCGGCCATCGACCAAACAATATTCCCTGGCACGAAGTCTTCGCTGTATTGGTCATCCACAGCCTTCGTCGATTCTGCCAACAACTTCACATGGTACGTGAACTTTGACGTTGGTGGTGTCGCCGCAAACAATAACTCGCAAACGAGCGATGCCTATGCCCGCTGCGTGCGTAGCGGACCCGTGAATGGGAGTGCTGGTGCCGTGGCTATTTCGGCTCCTTTTCAAGGGACGACGATCAACGATGGAACCATGCTCATCACCTGGACCGCCCCCCAAGTCATGGGTGGCCAGGTGGCCATCTCCTTGTCTCGGCAGGGCGGCAAGGACGGAACCTGGGAACTCATCAACGGCAGTACTGAAAACGATGGCAGCTATAACTGGACAGTCACCGGACCGGAGTCGGTAAACTGTGTCCTGAAGGTCGAGCCACTTGCCGCTCCCGGTCAAGTCGGCTATCGAGGGCTGTTTTCCATCAGCAACGATGGGACCATCACCACTACATCGACTAGCACATCGGTCACTTCCTCCACTACTACTACCACGATTTCCGAGGTGACAATCGTCACCCTCACGCCCGGCTGGAACTTGGTGGGGCTTACTGGTACGCAGCCGGTTGAGGTGGCTGAGCTGGGGGTGGTGACTTCAGTGTGGAAGTGGGCGACAGTCAATAACGCCAAGACCTGGGCGGTCTATCTCCCCGGAGAAGTTGATAAAGGAGTGGCCTTCGCGGCTTCTAAGGGGTTTGGTCATTTCACTACCCTTCAGCCGGGGGAAGGATTCTGGGTGAACAAACCATAAGGTGAGGACGCCCTTTACATTTTAAGTTTATGCGGTCACCGCCTCGGAGCGGCGACGGCACCGAGCAGACGGAAGCTCACGCCGCCAGGATTCCGTCAAAGTCATAGCATCATGCCGAGGAAGCGCAAGATTTCATCATC
>CAYSFY010000250.1:2360-5328 GCA_964430285.1 uncultured Desulfobulbia bacterium | reverse complement strand
AGGACCGAGGGATTTTAAGTCCCTTGCGTCTACCAGTTCCGCCACCCAGGCAATAGTACTCTTTTATCTCTTAAGCCGAAGGCCTTTGTAGCATATTGCATCTGAAAAAGCAACGATCAGGCCTGATGGCGGCTGGCGTCGGGTTGCCCTGGTCCCTCTTCCCCTACTTGAAAGTTTCAAGCCTCTTCTTGGCGGTCTCCACCTGATCGCTCTTGGGGTAGTCCTTCATGAGCTTGTTGTAGACGATCTTGGCGGTGTCGTTGTCCTTCAATTTTTCAAAGGCCAGCCCCTGCTTGAGGAGGGCGGCCGGGGCCTTGGCATCGCTCGGGAACTTTTCCACTACCTTCTGGTACTCAAGGATGGAGAGTTCGTACTCCTGCTGGTTGTAGTAACAGTCCCCCAGCCAGAATCTGGCGTTGGGGGCCATTTTTCCTTTGGGGTACTTGTTGATATAGTCATTGAAGGTCCGGTAGGCCTCATTGAATTTGCTGGCACGGAAGAGCTCCAGTCCCTTGTCGTAGGTCGCCTTGCCCGGGTCGCCGGCAGCGGCGGCCTCGGAATCGCCCTTGGCTGGCTTCTCCTCCGCCTTCTCTTCGGGCTTGGCCTTCTCCTTGACCGGGGTGAGTTCCTTCATTTTGGAGCTGTTGCTCGTCTCTTCCTTGGGTGCGGGGGCGATCTCGTCGGCACGCGGCTCATCCTCGCGTGGAGGAGGGGTGGTGGAGGTGAGCTTCACCGCACGGCCAGAGCTCAAGGCCAAGGTGTTCTGGTTGACTTGGTCGCTTAACAGCGCGAATTGTTGGCTAAGTTCTTCGACCTTGCGCTGGAGGGGCTTGAGCTGTTCGTTATCGGACTGGGAGCCCTGGGAGAGATGGCTGCTCTCCTCCTGTTTGGCCTTGATGGCCATGACGTCGCTGTTGAGGCGGTCCAGGTGGTCCGCCATCTCCGCCTGTTTGGTCATTACTTGATCCAGCGGGTTGTCCGATCCCGTGCCGCTGCCGCCCATTTGGTTGACCGCCTTGCCCAGTTGAAAGACCTGATTGTCCAGGTTGCGGATCCTGAGGTCCAGACTGTTGACGTCCTGGGTGGGCACGCAGTGGACCAGGAGCGGTGAGATCATCAGGAAAACGGTAGCGGCGCGTAGTGTCTTAACCATAGTCAACTCCTTGGTTTTATATTGAAATTAATAAGGCAGGCGGGGGGACCATTGGGGATAGGTCTGGCTCCCTTTCATGGGGAAGAGGGTGGTGACCCCCTGTCCCTTCAAAAATACCCGGCACAGCTCCTTCTGCTCGCCCTGGCCACGGCTGAGCACGATCTGACGACCGTCAGGTGACCAGGAGGGGGATTCGTAGTTGCCCCAGTAGCTGGTCAATTGGGTCGGTTCGCCCCCGTCCGGACAGATGACATAGAGGTGGTAACTGCCGTTCAAGCCGGTATAGGCGATGAGGTCACCCTTGGGTGACCAGCTGGGGGTGGTGTTCTCCTTGCCGGAGTAGGTGAGCCGTTGCACTTGGCGGGTGGTGATGTCCATGATGTAGATCTGCGGGTTGCCGCTGCGGTCGGAGACAAAGGCGAAGCGCCGCCCGTCCGGGGCCCAGGAGGCGGAGCAGCTGATCCCCTGATTGGTGGTGAGCCGATCGAGGATTCTGCCGACCGGGTTCATGAGATAGAGGTCGGAGTTGCCGTCCTTGCTCAGGGTGGTGATCAGGGACTGGCCGCTAGGGGACCAGGCGGGCGCCATGTTGAGGCCCCGCTGCCAGGAGATGGCCTTGGTGGTCTTGTCCTGGGAGAGGTCGGTGATGTAGAGGTTCGGGTTGCCGCGGTGGTAGGAGGTGTAGGCCAGTCTGCCGCCGTCGGGGGAGAAGCGGGGCGCGATGGCCAGGCTTTTGTGGCGGGTGACCTGACGCATGTTCTCCCCCAGGACATCCGCCAGATAGATCTCCTTCTTGCCCGTCTTGCCGGAGACAAAGGCGATCTTGGTGTTGCTGACCCCCTGTTCGCCGGAGAGCTGGAAGACCACCTCATCACTCAGCTTGAGGAGCATGGAGCGGTTCTTGGCCCAGGGCGCCCGATAGCGCTTGCCGGCCACCATCTTGTTGCCGTGGGTGTCCAGGAGCTGCCCTTCGATGACCATCTCATTGGCCTCGTTGCCGTAGCTGCCAAGGACGACAAAATCAACACCCAGGGCGCTCCAGTTGGCCTCGCGGTTGTTTTGATAGGTGGAGCTGGGGACCACCGAGATGAAGCCGTGGAAGGTGAGGGCCTTGGCCACCAGATCCGCCATCTTCTGCCCCTTGTCGGTGACCACCCCGGGGGTGGCCTGATCGATAAAGGCCGGGATGGCGATGGAGAGTTTTTTTAAGTCGGCAGAGGTGATGTCCAGGTAGACCCTGGCCTGGCCCAGGCCGGTGGAGAGCAAGGTAAAGGTACAGATGGCCGACAGGATTACAACAAGGTGTTTTTTTATCATTAAAATAGTCCGCTTGGTCTGAATTTTAGACCGATTTCAAGTTCATCTTCCTTGAGGTCAGAGGGGAAGGGAGGCAGGGGCTGGGCCGCTTGCAGCGTCTTTTCCACATACTGATCAAAAAAGATATTGTCCGACTTCTTTTCAAAAAAGGTGTCGACCACGGTGCCGTCCCGCTTGATCACAATGACCGCGATGGCCTCCAGGTTGGGGTCCCAATCCTGGGTGTTGGGCAAGGCCCAGTTACTGTGGATCTTACGCGAAATGGCAATATAATACTTCTTCAAGGCTTCATCAAGCATGGAACCCCCGCCCCCGGCGCCCGCCGCGGCGGTGCCGCCGGCACCTGGCGTGGGTGGGCCGCTGGGGGCGGGCTCTGACGAATCGGGGGTGGCAATATCGTGCAACGAGTCGCGCAGTTGTGACTTATGAAAAGACATTGCCTTTATCTTTATATCAAGGTATTTTGATATATCCACATAAAAATTCGGATGAAACTTT
>CAYSFY010000250.1:0-2350 GCA_964430285.1 uncultured Desulfobulbia bacterium | reverse complement strand
GCTCCAAGGATTTTAAGATCTTGACCTCGTTTTTGGCCGCGGCCTTTTTTTCGTCCGTCTTGGCCTTGGCGGTCTCCACCTTCTCCGGCTTTTTCTCCGGCGTCAGTTTTTTCTTGATCTTATTGGGCTTCGGGCTGAGGGAGATGGCCTCTTTCGGTGGCTCGGGCACCGGCTTTGGTGGCTCGGGGGGCGGTTCCGGTTTCGGGGGCTCGGGTATGGGCTCGGGCTTGGGTGGCTCAGGCTCGGGTTCCGGCTTCGGCGGTTCCGGGATGGCCTCCGGCTTGGGTGGCTCAGGGACCGGTTCGGGCTTGGGCGGTTCCGGTTCCGGCGGCTCTTCCGCCTTGGGCGTGGGCTTGACCTCCGCCTTTTTCGCTGCCGGCGGTGCCGTCTTTTTGGCCACCGGGGGGGTGTCCTGCTTGGTGCCCGCGGCTGCCGGTTGATTGAGCTCTCCGGCGTCAAAGAGGTTGATGGTCTGGACCTCGGGCGGCTCGCGGCGGGGAAAGAGAAAGGTCGGCGGGAACAGGATCAGGATGAAGACCAAGAGGTGCAGGCCGATGGCCAAGGCAAGGGGGAGTCTCCACTGGTCATCCTCGGCCATTGGCTTATGACTGGATGGTGAGGGTGGGATCATTGCCGATCTTCTGGCTGGGTTACCATCCCTAGTTTCAGGAAACCGGCATCTTTGATGTCGGCCATCACCTGGGCGACGATGCCGTAAGGCACCTGTTTGTCGGCCCGCAGGAAGATCGGTGAATCGGTCCCCTGGTTGGCGGCCAGTTCACTCAACTGCTGCTGGAGGATTTTACGGTCACCCTGGATCTGGTTGAAGAAGATCCCCCCTTGGGGGTCGATGGTGATGATAATCGGTTTATCGTCCTGCTTTAACGGTTTGGAGGTGGTCTGCGGCAGATCGACATCCACCCCTTGGGTCATCATCGGCGCGGTGACCATGAAGATGATCAGCAGCACCAGCATGACGTCCACCAGGGGTGTCACGTTGATATCCGCTACCACCGCGCCTTTTTTTCTTGCTGATCCCATGCTCATGCGCAGTCACCTCCGTCACAGTTTGGCAATCAGGTCACGTTCGACCAGATTTAAGAGGTCGGTGGCGAAACGCTGCATATCGTTTTCAAAGGCGTTGATCTGGCTGGTGAAGTGGTTGTAGAAGATGACCGAGGGGATGGCCACGGCCAGGCCGGCGGCAGTGGCCACCAAGGCCTCGGAGATGCCGGGGGCCACGACGGCCAGGGAGGCGCCGCCCTTTTGGCCGATCTCCTGGAAGGAGCTCATGATCCCCCACACCGTGCCGAACAGGCCGATGAAGGGGGTGGCACTGCCGGTGGTGGCCAGAAAGTTCAAGGAGCTGCCGAGCCGGTCGGCCTCAATGGTGGCGGCCTTCTCCAGGGCACGCTTGAGATTGTCCATGCCGGCCAGGCGCATCTCGAAGGTGTCGCAGCCGTCGGCAATGGAGGCCTTGGATTTGCTGATCTTCTGCAGCTCGCTGAAGCCGGTGATGAAGATTTGGGCCTCCGGGCTCAGAGGAGTCTTCTGGGCCGACTTGGCCGCCTCGGCCAGGTTCTTGGACTTCCAGAAGGTCTCCAGGAAGTCATCCGAGTCCTGCCGCACTTTCTTAAAGAGGATGAACTTGGTGAAGATGATGTACCAAGAGCCGATGGAGAAGATAACCAGGAGGAGCATGACGAACTTGACGACCAAGCCCGCATTAAGGAACATACTAACGATACTAAGGTCCTGCATTGTTGTTTCCTGTCAGAGTAAAAAATGGATGGAGTGTTGTTGGTGATCGAGGCTTACAGGTGTAGCGGTCGGTGTGGGGGGCGGTAGCAACGATGAATGTTAATTGTCAGGTCTGGGTAAGCTGGACTACTTGTACTCGTCCCGGGTGGGGGATGGGGCATGGTTGGTGGAAAACCCTCTCGGCACCGGGGGGGCATACTCTTTTTGCCGACTCAGCCGTTGTCAATCAATTACAGTAACACCCCCTGCGTAGCAACGGCATAAGGGGCCGTATAGGCAAGGTCAAATCTGTAATGGTAATTTAGAAACGGCCCCTAAGTCCGTCAACGGACCGATAGGGTGTGTAAAATATTTACCCCTGTATTCTTACCCGGCCACCCTACTCAAAGAGACGAAACTTATCAAATGATTTTTTTCTTTATCGCGGAAAAGAGGTATCCTAGGTCCATGACCTTGATTTCGGCGGGAGTGGTTGACTGGAGCCGCGCGCCATGACCTCGGGTCCACTCCTTGGGCAAATAAGCGGTTGACCCGCTAGGAGCCTGTCGGAGCGAAAGTGTTCACCATCTGTAATTTTTCGTCCGACCAT
>CAYSFY010000249.1:0-5330 GCA_964430285.1 uncultured Desulfobulbia bacterium | reverse complement strand
GGCTCGCTCCATCCTGAATCGTGCCATTGACGCCGCTCCCACTGATTCACCCGCCAGCGCTGAGAGCCAGACAGCTTGATATCGTTCCCACGCTCCTGCGTGGGAACGATGCCGAAAAAAAGGCGGGGCAGCTTTGCCGCCACACATCAGGGTTGAATTGTTGGCAAAAATCTTATACCTTCATACCACCTTACGGATCAGGCCGCACCGAGATCCCCTGGCCGGGGCCTTGGCCCCGGCAACCGATTATGACGGTTTCGCAAAAACCGCTCAACCGCCGCTGGCACGCCCCGTAACTTATTGAAATTACATTGGCAGATGGTCAGCTTCATGACTTTTTGCGATTCCATCAATTATCAAACTTATCGCGGTCCCACAGCGACTGCCCACGGAGTTCACAGCCATGCACCTCTCCCTCCAGATCAAACGACCTCTCTCCCGGTTCCTGCTCGCCCTCTCCCTGCTCACCCTCCCCGTGCCCGCCATGGCGGCGGACTACGTCTCGGTCAGCAAGGACGGGGCCAATATCCGCTCCGGCCCCGACTCCAAGAAGGACCTGCTGTGGGAGGTGTTCAAGGACTTCCCGCTACAGGTGGTCAAACGCCAGAAGGAGTGGGTGCAGATCAAGGACTTCGAGGGTGACCAAGGGTGGATCTTCGCCAACCTGGTCAGCAAGGAGAAGCGGGTGATCGTCAAGGCCACCACCGCCAACATGCGCAACGAGCCGAAAAAGGACGCCCCGGTGGTGGCCACGGTCAAGTACGGCGTGGTCTTCACCCCGGTGGAGAAGAAGGGGGAGTGGCTGAAGGTCAAACACGAGGACGGCACCAGCGGCTGGATCGTCAAAACCCTCCTCTGGCCGCCGGACATCCTGTAGGCCACACCCCGCAGGCGCCCGACTTCGACTCCATAAGCGAACACGAAAACGCCCGGATCGTGCCTACGATTCGGGCGTTTTATTTATTGCTCCTCAAGAAAGCTTTGTTCCGCCGCGGACAAACAACTCATCCACCACTGATATCTCTTGCCAAGAACGAACCAATTCCCCACGCGCCGGGATGATGGACACCTGCAATCAATGGAAGTCCATCATCCCATCCCATAACGATAGCGGAGATCCTGGCTGAGCATGCCGGGGATGGCCTCCTCGAAAAAGGCCTGCTGGCAGTCCACCCCGGCCATGACGCCGGTACGTTGGTAGGTCATGAAACGGCAGCCGCCATAACAGAGAGGGAGATAGATGCAGGACTGACAGCGCCCCTCCTGCTGCCAGTTGTCCAGGTAGTGGCTGGCCACGGACTCCGCATACCCGGTCCGCACATGACCGCAGCAATACTCCTCGCGCCCGGCCAAGGGCAGACAGTGGTAGAGGCTACCGTCGTAATGGACCGCGAGGGCGTCGCCTACCAACACGGCGCAGACCTCGGGCCGCAAGGGGAAGACCTGATAGCCCCGGGCCAGAGCCGCCCCCCGTAAGTGGAGCATGGCCTCCTTGAGCCACGGCTCGTCGATCCCGGTGCAGCCGCCGTTATACTCCGGCGAGGCAAAACGATCGGTGATCGCCATCACCATGGCGAAATGGACATTGGCGATGCGCTCCGGCCCTAGGCCGCGCGCCAGCAGATCGTCCAGGAGTTGGGGGAAGAGCCGATAGTTCTCCTCCGTGAAGTTCCCCCCCAGGGTGACCTCGGTCAGGTCGCTTACCGCCAGGAGATTCTCAACAATGGTTGCGAAGCTCGGACGACCGTCCTTGTAAGGACGGAACTGGTCGTGGTTCGCGGCCGGGCCGTCGATGGTGACCTTAATCCCGACCAGTCCATACCCCTTCAGCTCCAAGACCAGCTCCCGAGTCAGCAGCGAACCGTTGGTGACCACGTTGAAGTCAAAACGGCCGCCCCGCTCTTCGGCAAAGCGCTTGAGTTCGCCGGCCAGATGGATAAGGCGCTTGGTATAGAGCAGGGTCTCGCCACCATAGAAGTCCAGATGGATGCGCTCCTTGCCCTCCCGGAAGCGGGACTTGATAAAGGCGATGGTCTGCTCGGCCGTGGCATCACTCATGGCCTGGCCCCCCTTCAAGATCCCCTCATAGCAGTAGCGGCAGGCGAAGTTACAGGCCATACCCAGGACCACGGCGGCCGTGACATTGGGGTTGATGCGGTTTAGTTCGGCGTAGAAGCCATGGACCCCGGCCCGCTCCATCTCCAGGTCCGGGACCACCATGCCCAAGGAGGTCAGTTGGGCCATGGTCCGCGGTTCCAGGGCCAAGCCTTCGTTAAGCGCCGTAAACTCCGCCTCCGGCAGCAGGGCGAGGGAGGTCCGGCGGGTGGAGTAGAGCACCCGTAGCCCCTGGGCCTGCGGCAGGGTGTAGGTCAACAGGTAGTTTGAGAGTTTCAGCAGCGTACAAACACCAAGGGGGCCTTGCAGCCCCCTTAATTGCCCTCTGTCAGGCCCCGCCTTACTTGGCGCTTTGGGGTTGCGTTGTACAACAGGTTATCGTTGCGGCAATCTCTTGGGGACTCACCCCGTTGTCCAGAACAATCATCGTCTCATCTCCTCTGCGGTTGAATTGATATTGACTGCATTCAAGTAACGAATCACATATGAATTATACAGTAGCAAAGCACGGTCCGTGTGGCAAACCCTATTCCCCTAAGGGCTGAAAAAAAGATCCCGGCCTGACCTGTACCCCTCGTTTTCCCGCTTAGTGTCCCTCTTGATACTTGCATTCACCCTGACAGGCTCTGTTCTGCCAACAGCCCAGGACCTCAGAACCTTACGGTCACCCCGGCCTCCAGCCAGCGGCCAGGGTTCTGATAATCGATGTCCCAGTATTGTGAACTGTTGAACAGGTTCCTGACCACCCCGAAGAGCTCAGTCCGCAGGGCCGGGCTCTTGTAGACCTCCCGGCTCAGGGTCATGTCCCAGATAAAATCGTTGTGCTTTGGCGATTCCCCCCTGGAGGCCTCGTTCCAGCGGATATAGCGTCCTCCTAGACGGAGCGACAGGAGTTCGGGGTGGTCGTAGCGAGCCAGGAGGTTGGCGGCATACATGGTGTCGTTCTCCAGCCCCTCGCTATCGGTGGTGACCAGGGCACCCTTGGCCCCCAGGCTCCAGTGATGCCAAGGGGTGGTATCGACCTCAAACTCCAGCCCCTGGCGGCTGGCCTTACCCTGGTTTTGCCACGTCCCGTCCTGACCCCAGCTCTCGGTGACCCGATGGTGGAAGAGGGTGGCGGCCAAGCGCAGGGAGGCCAGGGCCACGGTCTCCACTCCGGCCTGGACCGAGGTCACCTGCTCCGGGGCCAGATCTGGATTGCCTCCGCGCTTGTCAAACAGGTAGGTCAGATTGGGGGCGTTGAAGCCCTGGGCGATGGTCGACCGCAGGATGGTCTCCGTACTCAACCGGTAGGTGGCGCCCAGGGAGGGGCTGAAGGCCTCGTCACTGGTCGAGGAGAAATCGTAGCGCCCCCCCGGGGTCAGGGTTAGCCGTCCCCAGTTCAAAGCCGCATTGGCAAAGGCGGCCCGCCGCTCCTCCTTGGCGGTATAGGGGATGGCGGGGTAGTTCCAGTTCTCCTGCCAATAACGCCAGTCACCGGAGTAATCCAAGGTGCCCCGGCTGCTCTCAAGCCCGATGATTGCGGCGTGTTGCTGGCCGTTCCAGTTCAGGCGGGCGGAGAAGTTGTCGTTTCTCTCCTGCCAGCGATCCCCCTTCAACCTCTCCCCGGCCACCCAAATATGGTCGGCCACTGCCGTGCCAAGCCCCAAGGATTGATCCTCCAGGTCAAAGGACTGATCAAAGCGGCCGAACGCCAAGTGGAGGTTGAACTCCTCGCCCAAGGGGGCGTCCAGGTAGGCGGTGCTGAAGGTCGTGCGATTGAGAACAAATTCGGACATATCGTTGGCCGCCCACTCGATTGCCTTGTAGTGCGGAGTGCTGTGGCCAATGGTGGCCCCCAGGCTCACCCCGGGGAGGGGGAGGGTGAGCTTGGCATAGAGGGGTTGGTTGTCGAACCAGGAGTCCCGGAAGTGGCCGTCCGTCTCCAGATCGCCGCCATAGAGGTAGTAGCCGAGAGGGCCGAGAGTGCCCGCCCCCTGGGCGCTGACCTCGGTGGTACTTTTCTCGCCCACGGAGGCGGTAGTTTGGCCCATGGGTCGTGCCCCCCGACCGGTCTCTTTGGTGATGATGTTGACCACCCCGCCCAAGGAGGAGCCCCAGCTTGATGAGGCCGGACCCTTGATCACCTCGATCCGCTTGATGATCCCCAGGGGCAGGCCGTTGGTCAGGGCGTCGCCGCCGCTGGCGTTGTTGAGCCTCACCCCGTCGATCATGATCAAGGTATGCCGATTCTCTGAACCCTGGGTAAAGATCGCACTCGCGGAACCGAAGTCATCCCCAAAGCCGGTAATGAAGAGCCCGGGGATCTGCATCAGGACCTCGCCCAAGGTGTGGGCGTGCTGGGCCTCGATCTCCTCGCTGGTGATGACGGTGACGTTCTCAGCCACCTGGCTTATGGGCTTGGGGTAACGACTGGCGGTCTCCACCAGCTCGTCGGCGTTCAGGTAGAGTCCGAGGTCATCGTCATAATTCAGGGCTGCCACCTGGAGCGGCTCGGCCGCCTGTTCCGCACGGGCCGGCGAGGGGATGAAGGCCAGGGCCAGGAGGGCGGTGATGGCGAGCAGGGAGTACGTGCGTTGCATGGGGTTCCTTGTGGAGGGAGTTTGGTCAGTTTCACAAAAGCGCGTAACCGACGCCGGCACCCGGGAGGGCACAAACTTATAACAGGTCCTGGGATTCCGACAGGCATTAGAGCCAACATAGCAAATTTTGTCCCACATGGGCAAAGAAAATCTCCATTGCCGCTCTTTTTCTGTATGCCGCCCGCACCCACCGCCACTTTGCCACACCGGCGCGAACGGTTGCTGGCCCACTCGCCGGGGAGAAACGGCTGCGGGGGGGGAGGTGAAGTGCGCCCCCCCATCGGCCCTGGCACAAATTGCCCATGGGGTCACTATCCCCTAGCCGCCGCTGAAAAAACATGCTAGAATTGCCCCTGCTTAACCTTACAAGTCGGATCACCCGCCATCACCACGAGATGAACCAACACTTACGCAACCGCCTCCGCGCCCTGGCCTGCTCCCTGCTGCTGGTCCTGGCCCTGCCCCGCCCGGGGCTTGGCCACGTCCTCATCGTCCAGGGCTCGGCCATTGATGCCTACCAACAGGCGGTGACCGGTTTCAGCCAGCACTTCACCTCCACCTCCATGCCGGGCATCGCCTCCATCCAGGCGGTCGAGACTCTGGTCCTGGACCCGGCAGCCCCGGATGCTGGCG
>CAYSFY010000248.1:3910-5346 GCA_964430285.1 uncultured Desulfobulbia bacterium | reverse complement strand
CGGCCCGCCAACACCGGCATCAGCTGCCTGATTGACCCCTTGGGCCGGGTACTGCGCGCCTCCCCGATCTTCGCAACCCTCTTCGTCAGCGGCCGCCTGCCCCTGATCGAGGAACAATCCATTTACAGCCGCTGGGGTTTTCTCTTCCCCCACCTCTGCCTGCTCCTCTTGAGCCTCATCCTTTTATATGGTAATTTGCGGCGAGATAGGGTATGAGCGGAGGCCTGGATTCACACCATCAACCATAATAAGGAGATGCCATGTCAGCCGAATTGAGACAAAAATTGGAAGGGTTAAAGGGTCGCTTATTTTCCTTACGGAGCCATCTTTAACTTAGATAAACGTAAAGAAGACATCCTTATTCTGGAACGCCAGACCCAATCTCCCAACTTTTGGGAAGACGCCTCCAGAGCCGCCAAGGTCCAGAAGGACATGGGGGTGATGCAGGAGGTGGTCAACAGCTGGCAGGCCATGCAGTCCACCTGGGAGGAGGCCGACATCCTGTTGCAACTGGCCGATGAAGAGGACGACCCCGACACCGAGCGCGAGGCGGACCAGATCATCTCCACCTTGAACGACAGCATCGCCTCGTCGGAACTGGAGTGCATGCTGAGCGGCGAGCACGACGCCAACAACGCCATGCTCACCATCCACGCCGGGGCCGGCGGCACCGAGGCCCAGGACTGGGCCGACATCCTGCTGCGCATGTACCTACGCTGGACCGAGAAGAGAAAATTCACCACCGAGCTCCTGGACATGCAGCCCGGTGACGAGGCCGGCACCAAGAGCGTCACCATCATGGTCAACGGCCATAACGCCTACGGCTACCTACGCTCGGAGATGGGGATCCACCGCCTGGTGCGCATCTCCCCCTTTGACTCCCAGAAGCGGCGGCACACCTCCTTTGCCTCGGTCTTCGTCTTTCCCGAGCTGGACGACGAGATCAAGGTGGAGATCAACGACAAGGACATCCGCATCGACACCTACCGGGCCAGCGCCGGTGGCCAGCACGTCAATAAGACCAGCTCCGCCATCCGTATCACCCACTTCCCCAGCGGCATCGTGGTCCAGTGCCAGAACGAGCGCTCCCAGTTCAGCAACAAGAGCACGGCCATGAAGATGCTGAAGGCCCAGCTCTACCAGTACGAGAAGAAGCTCCAGAAGGAGGAGCAGCAGGTCCTGCATGGCGACAAAAAGGAGATCGCCTGGGGGAGCCAGATCCGCTCCTACGTCATGCAGCCCTACCGCATGGTCAAGGACCACCGCACCAACTTTGAGACCGGCAACGTCGACGCGGTGATGGACGGCAACCTGGACCCCTTTATCAAGGCCTATCTCCTGTGGACACCGTGAGGGGATAGGCGGTAGCTTGACCCATCCGCAATGCGCCAAATGCGGGGCCTGCATCGCTGTCTGCCCCGTCTATCAGGTAACCG
>CAYSFY010000248.1:1451-3900 GCA_964430285.1 uncultured Desulfobulbia bacterium | reverse complement strand
CGAGTCCCTGACCGCGCGCGGTCGGCTCCACCTCTTGGCCAAGCGCGCGGGGAGCGGGCCTGACCCGGAACTCGCCGCCATCTTCTCCAAGTGCTTGCTGTGCGGGGCCTGTAAAAAGGTGTGCCCCCGGGGGATCGATATCCCGGCCCTGATCATGGAGGCCAGGGGCAGCATGCCCCAGGTCACCGGCTTCGCCACCTTCACCAAATTCCTGGCCCAGCAGGCCCTGGCCCGGCCGGCCCTGCTCGCCACCCTGGCCACGGTAGCGCGGCCCCTGGGCCTGTTGCCCGAACTGCCCGAGGAGAGCGGCCTGCGCCTCACCCTGACCCAGCCCCTCGGCGACCTCGCCCCCGAGGCCGCCCAACTCCCCCAGCCGCAAACCACCCCCGGGCTGCCGCCCACCCAAACCGCCCTCTACTTCAGCGGCTGCCTGAGCCACTACCTGGCCCCGGCCATCGGCCTGGCGGCGGAGGCCCTGCTGGCCAGGCTCTGCGGCGTCCGCCTCCTGGTCCCCGAGCAGCAGGGGTGCTGCGGTCTGGCCGCCAAGGGGGCCGGTGACGCCGAGCAGGCCAAGGAGCTGGCCCGCCGCACCATCACCCTCTTCTCCAGGGAGGAGGTCCGCACCCTGCCGATATTCACCACCTGCGCCTCCTGTTATGCCGGGCTCAAGGGCTACGCCGACCTGCTGGCCGACGACCCCCAGTGGCGGGATCAGGCCCAGGCCTTTAGCCTACGGGTGTGGGAGTTCTCCACCTTTATCCTCCTCCACCGCCTAGCCCCGGCCACGGGTTTTCGCCACGATCTCCAGGGCGAGCCCCCCCTCATCATCGTCTACCATGACCCCTGCCACCTCCGTTTCGCCGGCATCACAGCCCCCCCGCGCACCCTCATCGGCCAGGCCCCGGGGTTGGTGCTTACGGAACTCCCCCACGGTCCCCAGTGCTGCGGCCAAGGCGGCCTCTTCCACATCGCCCATGCCGACCTGGCGCACACCATCCGCGAGCGCTTGGTCCATGATTTCCAGGCCACCGAGGCCGAACTGGTGGTGACCACCTGCTCGGGTTGCCTCATGCAGTGGCAACAAGGACTGGCCGCGGCCAAGGCCAAGGCCCGGGCCAGCCACCTCGCCCTCCTCCTCGCCGGGCAGCTTGACAAGGATAGAGCGGCGAGTTAATTTCCTTTGCGTTATCCCTGCCTTTGCGGTTAATTAGGCGCTGCTCGCCAACAACAGCCAACACCGTACCTCCAAAAATCCATTTAGCCACCTGTTAGGAGAACCATGCGTAATCTAGCCATCACCCTCATGCTGTCCCTCTCCCTGTGCCTGGCCGCCGCCCTGCCGGCCGAGGCCAAGATCTTTCAGACCGTTGACAAGAGCTACACCGCCCCCATCAGCCCGCTGGACATGGCCGTCTCCGCCGACGGCAACGTCACCTATCTCTTGGGCGCCAACGGCAAGATCGTGATCTACAACAAGGCCGGCGATAAGGAGGAGATCCAGGTGAAGGGCGATTTCGACCACATCCAGGTTTCGGCCGTTGGCGACAAGATCTGGCTCAGCAGCCAGAAGACCAAGGAGATCAAGGAGATCTTTATCGACGCCCTGAAGCAGTTCAACAACGAGGGCGCCCCCTTCCTGGGCCAGGAGAAGGCCCCGGTGGTGATCACCTCCTTCAGCGACTTCCAGTGCCCCCACTGCGCCCTGCTGGGCGAGGTCTTCCAGAAGCTCTTGGAAAAGAATCCCACCACCCTCAAGGTCGTCTACAAATACTACCCCCTGCCTAGCCACCAGTTCGCCGGCGCCGCCGCCGTGGCCGCCCATGCCGCCTTCAAGCAAGGGAAGTTTTGGCAGTTTCACGATCTGGTCTACGCCGAGTTCCGCGATCTGACCATGGAAAAGTTGGCCGGCTATGCTGAGAAGCTGAAGCTGAACATGCCCCAATTCCAGCAGCAGATGAACAGCCAGGAGGCCAAGGACCAGGTCATCGCCAATCTGCAGGAAGGCCGGGATGCCGGGGTCACCGGCACGCCGGCGGTCTTTGTCAACGGTCGCCTGGCCCATGAACGGACCGTCGAGGCCCTGCAGAAGATGATTGACGAAGCCCTGAAGAAGTGAGAGGGCCAGCGACCAACCAACGCGAGCTTGAGGTCCACAACCCGGCCCGCGCCGCGGAACTCTACGGCCCCCAAAACCGCAACTTGACCAGTATCGCGCTGGCGGTGGGGGTGGAGATCCATGCCCGTGGCACCAGGATTACCATCAACGGACCGGAACACGGGGTGGCCCTGACCGCGAATCTCCTGGAACAGCTCCTTGGCCTGCTCCAGGCGGGCTACCCGCTCTACCCCCCGGACATCGCCTACGGCATCCGGGCGCTGGAACGCGACCCCAAGGCCGTGCTCAAGGAGATCTTTCTCGATCAGGTCTATATCACCGGCAACAAGCGGG
>CAYSFY010000248.1:0-1441 GCA_964430285.1 uncultured Desulfobulbia bacterium | reverse complement strand
TCGCCCAAGAGTATCAACCAAAAGGCCTACATCGACGCCATCAAGGAGCACGATATCGTCTTCGGCGCCGGACCTGCCGGCACCGGCAAGACCTATCTGGCCGTGGCCATGGCGGTGGCCGCCTACAGCAAAAACCTGGTGCGCTCCATCATCCTCACCAGGCCGGCGGTGGAGGCGGGGGAGAAGCTGGGCTTCCTGCCCGGCGACCTGGCCGAAAAGATCAACCCCTACCTCCGCCCCCTGCACGATGCCCTAAACGACATGCTGGGCCGGGAGAAGGCGGCGTCCCTGGTGGAGGAGCAGGTCATCGAGATCGCGCCGCTCGCCTTCATGCGCGGCCGCACCTTGAACAGCGCCTTTGTCATCCTGGACGAGGCCCAGAACACCACCCGGGAGCAGATGCAGATGTTCCTCACCCGCTTAGGCTTCAACTCCAAGGCGGTGATCACCGGCGACCTCACCCAGATCGACCTCCCCGGCAAAAATCAATCCGGCCTGTTGCACGCCACCCGCCTCCTGCAAGGGATCCCGGGGATCGCCTTCTGCCACTTCTCCGAGGTGGACGTGGTCCGTCACCACCTGGTGCAGGCGATCATCAAGGCCTATGAGGCCGAGGGGAAGAGGGGGGGGAATCAGTGAAAGGTGGACGGGGTGGACTTGGTGGACTGGGTGGACAACATGGACGGAGTGGACGGCAGGGAGAGGTTCCTCCGGCAGCCCTAAACTGTTAACCGTTAACCTTACGCCTTTTCCCATGCCCGTTCATATCCGCTCCGAGGCCCCGGGCCGCGACCCCATCTCCCTTGACCGCTTGCGCCGCACGGCCGAGACCCTGCTAGGCCTCTGCGGCCACCGCGCCAGTGAACTGAGCATCCTGCTGGTGGGCGATCCGGCCATGCGCCAGTTGAACCACCACTACCGCCACAAGGACAAGCCCACCAATGTCTTGTCCTTCCCCATGCAGGAGGGCGAGGCCATCCCAAACGGCGTCCTCTTGGGCGACATCGTCATCTCCACCGATACCGCAAGCCTAGAGGCCAGGGAGCTGCATGTGCCGCTTAGGCAGCGGCTCAACTGGCTGTTGATCCACGGCCTGGTCCACCTGCTGGGCCATGACCATGAACGTTCCGAAGCAGAGGCGGTGATCATGGCCGCCCAAGAGCAGACGCTCCAAGACCAACTCCACCACCACGAGAGGAAACACGCCATGACCCAATTGGCCATCAATGTCGATCATGTGGCGACCCTGCGCCAGGCCCGCGGCATCAACGAACCCGACCCGGTGCTGGCGGCCGGCATCTGCGAACTGGCCGGGGCCAGCGGCATCGTCGTCCACCTCAGGGAGGACCGCCGTCACATTCAGGACCGCGACCTTCGCCTGCTGCGGGAGACCATCAAGACCAGGCTCAACCTGGAGATGGGGGCCACCCCCGAGATCATC
>CAYSFY010000247.1:0-5379 GCA_964430285.1 uncultured Desulfobulbia bacterium | reverse complement strand
GCTGATCTCGCCGGTTGCGGCATTGGTCTCGAAGTGGGGGGCGCCGGTCAACAGGGCCTGACCGTTGAAGGTGGCGACCCAGTCGGTGAGCCGCTGGAAGAGGGGGTTGGCCTCCGGGAAGAAGGGGAGGGCCGTCTCCGGCCAGATCAACAGGTCAAGGGGCTCTGCCTGGGCGGCCTGAGCGGAGAGGGTGAGGTAGCGCTCCACGGTCTGCTCCTGCAAGGCGGGCAGCCACTTTTCGCTCTGGTCGATATTGCCCTGAATCAAGCCGATGGCCACGGTGGGCGCCGAGGCCAACCGCTGCTCCCAGACCTGGTAGCGCCAGAGGCTGTAGCTCACCGCGGCGGCCAGGAGCAGCAGGGGGAGCAGGCGGTGGCGTAGCAACCGTGCCCTCCCCCCCGGCGGCTTGGCGCCGGGGGTGGGCTCGGCCATGGCGCCGAAGAGGCGGTGGTGGGCCACGGCCTCGGCAATCAGGGCGTTGACCATGACGATGAGAAAGGTGAGGCCGTGGTGGCCGGTGAGGTCGGCCACCTGATTGATTAGGAGATTATGGTGTTGGCTGTAACCCAGGTCGAGCCAGGGAAAACCGGTGAACAGCAGGCCCCGCAGGTGGTCAAGGCCCACCCAGATCAAGGGCGCGGCCCAGACCAAGGGCAAGCGGTTGGTGGTCCAGCGGCAGAGGGCGGTAAAGGCGGCCAGATAGAGGGCCATGTACAGGGCGAGGCCCACCAGGGCCGGGATGGTGATCCACAGGGGGAGACCGCCAAAGCGGCCGAGGGCGATGATGATCCAGTAGATGAGGCCCAGGTAATAGACGAGGCCGCAGCTTAGGCCCAGGCGGAAGCCGGCCCGGGGCGAGAGGTCGCGGCAGGCCAGGAACAGCGGCACCAGGGCGACAAAGGCCAGAAACGGCACGGCCCACTCTCCCGGTGAGGCGGCCAACAGCAGGAGGCTGGTCAGCAGGGCCAAGACCATGACGCGCGGGCTCATCATGGGGCGGGGGGCTCAAGGCTGGTGATCTTCAGGGTGGCGATCCTCCGTTTGCTGGCCGAGACCACCTGGATGGTCAGCCCCATGATCGTCAGCGACTCTCCGGCCCGGGGGATATGGCCCAGTTGGTGGATGACCAGGCCGCCGATGGACTCGTACGGCCCTTCCGGGAGGGTCAGCTTGAAGAAGGACTCCACCTCCTCGATGTCCATCTTGGCGTCGATGAGCACGCTGTTGGGGGCCAGCACCCGCCAGCGGGAGGGGTCGGTATCATACTCGTCGTTGATCTCGCCGACGATCTCTTCCAAGACATCTTCCAGGGTGACCAGACCCCGCACCGAGCCGAACTCGTCGGAGACAATGGCCATGTGCACCTGTTTGGCCTTGAACTCCCGGAGCAGCTGACCGATGGGGTGGTTCTCCAGGATGAACAGGGGCTGGTTGATGTCGTCAAAGGGGGGGGTAGAGCGGGCGTCGGCAATGGCGTGCAGCAGGTCCTTGGCGTGGAGGATGCCGATGATGCGGTCGGTGTTGCCCGTATAGATCGGTACCCGGGTGAATCCCTCCTTAACCACGAGGTCGATCAACTGCGGGATGGTGGCCGTGTCCGGGGCGCAGACCATCTCGGTGAGCGGGGTCATGATCTCCTTGGCCTGGGTGTCGCGCAGGTCAAAGATGGAGGTGATCATCATCCCCTCCTGGGAGGTGATCAACCCCTGCTCGCGGCCATCCTCCAGGATCTCCTGGATCTCCTGTTCGAGGTCCTCGGTGGTGTCAGGGGCCTTGGCCAGGCCGATGAGATGTAAAAGACGTTGTAAAAGCGAGAGGTAGGGTGACGCTGGCGGTGACGGAGGTTGGTCTTCGGTGTCCATGGGGTGGTTGCTGCGGTTACGGGCGTTAGGGCTGAAGGGGTAGGATGGTATTAGCTATGAAACCCCAAATGAAACGCATTCGGAGGTAAAAAATCAAGTAAATTATGGTTTGTCTCGTAAATAACTTGGCTGGCGGTAACCACACAGGTAGTTACAAAATCCATAAAATGTGGTAAAGAGGCTGAGCTCCCCGTTCCAGGGCCGAACCACGGCGAAGCCCGAAAGAGATTGACCTTCCACGGGAAAATCATTATACCGAGCCGCGGTAACGGTGAATTACGAATTAAAAATTACGAATTAAGGGATTCGCCCTGACCAACAGGATACGTCCTTTGGTGGTTATGCCCGTTAACGGCAGTTGTTGCACTGAATTGTTTTGTTAGGTCAATAAATACGGAGGCGGTATTGAGACATATTTGTCAAATGGTCACGGTCACCAGCATGGCACTATTTGTATTCGGCTGCGCATCTCCACTGAACCAGGCAACATCAAATCGATACGGCGATGAATGTTCTCAAGCAGAGCGCGGTGGACGACTGGATGTGGCCGAACAAGCTTGCTACCGCGCATTGGTCAATGTCGACTGGGGTAATCTCGGACCTGAACAAAAATCACAAAGACTCTACAACTTAGCACGTATAAAACGCCAACTTGCTAAATTTTCTGAGGCAGAGGATCTACTGAAACAGTCTCTTACCATTGAAGAAAAATTATCTCCTCCATCAGATGAGAGAATTGGGCGTCGACTTGTTGAACAATCTGTTAACTTTGCAGCACAAGATAGGTGGGAGGAAGGAGTTACGTGCCTTGATCGTGTCATTCCTTTAGCTAAACAATTTTCTGGGCAGGAACGTTCTTTTCTCTCATTAGTACTTTCGAAGTACGGCAAAGAATTTAGACAGAAAAACAGAATAGATTTAGCTGCGCGTTATGAATCAGCGGCAATCACATTAAAATAAAAACATGTCCTAACAAGGTTTCACAACCTGACCGCAGGGAGCTGTGTTCTTCAAATCTAGTGTCGTGGCGGCGGTAGGTTAAAAACAGCGATATACCTTGTCACTTCGTTAAGCTAGAAAGGGACTAAACACCTACCATGAAAGATAGAGTGCTAATTGCCAACCGCGGGGAGATCGCGGTGCGGATCATGCGGGCCTGCAAGGACCTGGGGCTGGATTATGTGGTGGTCTATACCGATGCCGATCAGGACTCCCAGCATGTGCGTCTGGCCCAGGAGGCGCGGGATGGCGGCCGCAAGCGGGCCTGGCGGGTGGCGAGTTATACCGACCCCAATGACATCCTGGCGGTGGCCGATCATACCGGCTGTACCGCCATCCACCCCGGTTACGGCTTTTTCTCGGAGGATTACCGTTTCGCCCGGCGGGTGACCATCCGCGACCGCCCCCTGACCTTCATCGGTCCCAACTGGGAGGTGATCAAGAACCTGGGGGACAAGATCAACACCAAGCGGGTGGCCAACCGCTTAGGGATTCCCACCATCCCCGGCACCGATGGTCCCATCTACAACGAGATGGAGGCCGAGGAGGTGGCGGCGCAACTGCTGGACAACCAGCAGCACCAAAACATCAAGAACCCCTCCATCCTGGTCAAGGCCGCGGCCGGTGGCGGCGGCATGGGGATCGAGGAGGTCTTCCGCATCGAACAACTGCGGCGGGTCTACCGCCAGGTGCAGAACTACGCCAAGCGCCAGTTCGGCGATGGCGGGGTGCTGATCGAACAGTGCCTGCGGGACTACAACCACCTGGAGGTGCAGCTGGTGTGCAGCCGTCACGGCGAGCGCCTCCACTTCGGCACCCGTAACTGCACCATCCAGAGCACCGGCCGCCAGAAGCGGCTGGAGGCGGCCCCGGGTTTTGATGCCGCCTGTTTCGCGTACGCCTTTGACTCCCAGAAGGTCCTGGCCCAGATCGTCGACTACTCCCTGAAGCTCGCCGACCATGTCAAGTACGACAACGTCGGCACCTGGGAGTGGATCGTCTCCCGGGACGGCAGCCCCTATCTCCTGGAGGTCAACACCCGCATCCAGGTGGAGAATGATGTCTCGGCCCGGATCAGCTATCTGCGCGGCAAACAGCCCAACCTCCTGCGGGAGCAGATCCGTCTGGCCCTGGGCGACACCATGGGCTATGACCAAAAGGCCATCGAGTTCAAGGGCACCAGCATCGAACTACGGTTGGTGGCCGAGGACACCAGCCGCGGCTTTGCCCCGTGGATCGGCACCATCTCCCAATTCGCCTTCCCCAGCGAGGAGTGGGCTGCGGTCTACACCCATGTCCCCTTTGACCGCCCCTATACCATCCCCAGCGAGTATGATCCCAACCTGGCCCTGGTCATGGTCTGGGGGGATGACATGGTCATGGCCAAGGAGCGGGCCCGCCAGTTTTTGGATGGCACGGCCATTGCCGGCCAAAACGCCCACGGGGATGCGATCATGACCAATATCCCGTACCTGCGCGGCAATCTCGATCGGTTGCTGACCTTTTAACCACTCAGGTGGATAGACTGTAGTCTGGTAGGCATGCAGGGAAAACCGGATCGATTTACCTACAGTCTAACAGCCTATAGCCTAACAGCTAATTTATGGAACATATTCGAAAACGTCTGGCCAAATGCGAGGAGGGGATCAAGTACCTCTCCCAGATCAAGGAAGGGTCCGACTGGGGCAATCTCTCCGGGCTGACGGCCAAGCTGGAAGGGCTGAAGTCCTCCTTCTACCAGTATACGGAAGAGGTGTTCAGCGACGAGGTCTGCCAGATCGAGGAGGCCCTGACCTTTCTGGCTGAGCGCTGCCAGGAGGATATCTCCCCCATGGACCGGGTACGCATCGTGCGCAGCCCGTTGCGTTTCTCCTTGAAGGATATCCTGGAGAACGTCTACGAGGACTACACCGAACTGGGCGGCGAGGACGAGGCCAATATCGACCCGGCCATGGTGGTGGCCAAGGCCAACATCCTCCGCCGGGTCAAGGGGAGGGTCTACACCCAGCAGGTGATGGTCATTGGCCATGAGAAGGGCCACGGCGAGGAGTTCAGAAACGGCGGCTCCAGCAAGCCCTGGGGTAACGAGAAGGCCCTGCGCTTCATGCAGGTGGCCGAGACCGAAGGCATCCCCATCCACTGCTATATCTTCACCCCCGGGGCCTTCCCGGTGGAGGAGTACCCCGGCGCGGCCCAGCAGATCGCGAGAAACCTTTACGCCATGGCCAAGCTTAGGGTGCCCATCGTCTCCATCATCTCCGAGGGTGGTTCCGGCGGCGCCGAGGCCATCGGCCTCTCCGACTTCAGGCTGATGTTCTCCCACGGCTACTACTCGGTGATCTCCCCCGAGGGGGCGGCCGCCATCGAGGCCCGGGTGGGTGACGGGGTCAAGGCCCCCAAGGAGTTGGTGGAGCAGTGCGCCGAGCACCTGTGGATCACGGCCAAGGACAATCTGGAGCTGGGGGCCATCGACCGCATCGTCGAGGAGCCACCCCTGGGGGCCAAGCACGATGACTTC
>CAYSFY010000246.1:955-5381 GCA_964430285.1 uncultured Desulfobulbia bacterium | reverse complement strand
ATCCGCCAGGTGGTGGCCAACACCGACCGGCCGGTAACCGTGAAGATCCGTAGCGGCTGGACCCACGACACCATCAACGCCCCGGAGTTCGCCCGCATGGCCGAGGAGGCCGGGGCCGCCGCCATCACCGTCCATGGCCGCACCTGGTCGGACGGCTTCAGCGGCACCGTGGACTGGGGGGTCATCGCCCAGGTCAAGGAGGCGGTACGGATCCCGGTGATCGGCAATGGCGACCTCAAGAGTTACGCCGATGGCGAACGCATGATGGCGGCCACCGGCTGCGACGGGGTGATGATCGGCCGCGCCGCCCTGGGTGCGCCGTGGATCTTTGCGGCCGTGCCCAGGGAGGTCACCATGGCCCTGCGCACCCAAGCCCTCCTCCGCCACCTCGCCCTGATCGACCAGTTCCTGCCGGCCGAGCGGTTGCTGGGCCACCTCAAGAGTTCCGCCTGCCACTACTTCAAGGGCGCCAACGGCGGCGCCGCCATCCGCCAACGGATCTTCGCCGCCCCCACCTTTGCCGCCCTGCAAGAGCTCACCCTGGCCTTGGCCAACGGCTGCCCGTAAGGGGATGCCATCAGGTAACCACCTATCCGCCAATCCCATTCCTCCCGCTCCATCCCGCCCCCTGCCCCCCTTAGCTCCTCCCGCATCCACTGGAGTCAATAAAAAAAACTAGATATTCTTTATCAGTTAGTTTAGATTTGATAATTTTGTCATTCTTAACGCTATTACCCTGTGCCCATGGCCTTTCTGCTCAACAACCCTGACCGGCCTTGACAACCTCATTCCTATTCCAGTTTTCAACAAACTTTTTTAGTTTTCCATTGAGTTCTTTTTCACAAATTCTTTAGCAAAGGAGAAATCTATGTCCCGAAAAATGGTAACCATTGATGGAAATCAGGCCTGTACCCACGTGGCCTATGCGACCAGCGAGGTCATCACCATCTACCCCATCACCCCCTCGTCGCCCATGGCGGCGGAGGCCGACTCCAAGGCCACGGCCCATCAGGAGAACATCTGGGGTTCGGTGCCGGTGGTGACCCAGATGCAGTCAGAAGGCGGCGTGGCCGGTGCCTTGCACGGCTCCCTGACCACCGGTGCCATGTGCACCACCTTCACCTGCTCGCAAGGGTTGTTGCTGATGATCCCCAATATGTACAAGATCGCCGGCGAACTGACCCCCACGGTCTTCCACGTCACCGCCCGGGCCATTGCCGGCCAGGGTCTCTCCATCTTCGGTGACCACAGCGACGTCATGGCCGCCCGCCAGACCGGTTGGGCCATGCTCTGCGCCCAGAATGTCCAGGAGTGCCAGGACATGGCCTTGATCTCCACCCAGGCCGCCCTGAAGAGCCGCATCCCCTTCATGCACTTCTTCGACGGCTTCCGCACCTCCCACGAGATCCAGAAGGTGGAGCAGCTCAGCAACGATGACATGAGCGCCATCATTGACGAAGATCTGGTGGTCGCCCACCGGTTGCGCGGTCTGACCCCGGACCGACCGATGATGCGCGGCACCGCCCAGAACCCCGACGTCAACTTCACCGGCCGCGAGACCACCAACAACTACTACAGCGCCTGTCCTGGTATCGTGCAGACCACCATGGACCGCTTTGCCGCCTTGACCGGCCGCCAGTACCACCTCTTTGACTACCACGGTGCCCCGGACGCAGAGGAGATCATCGTCATGATGGGCTCCGGCGCCGAGACCGTGGCCGCCACCATCGATCACATGGTGGCCCAGGGCAAGAAGCTGGGTCTGCTCATCGTCCGTCTGTTCCGCCCCTTTGACTCCAAGAGCATGGTCAATGCCATCCCCGGCACGGTCAAGAAGATCACCGTTCTGGATCGCACCAAGGAGCCGGGCTCGGCGGGCGAGCCCCTCTATCTGGATGTCCGCGCCGCGGTTGGCGAAGCGCTGGAGGCCTCCAAGGTCAACAATCAGCCCCTGATCCTCTCCGGCCGCTTCGGCCTGGGATCCGCCGAGTTCACGCCGCCCATGGTCAAGGCGGTATTCGACAACATGGCCTCCTGGTCACCGAAGAATCACTTCTGCGTCGGGCCCAATGACGACGTCTCCTTCACCAGCCTGGCATACGACAACTCATTCAGCATCGAAGGGGCGGATGTCTACCGGGCCATGTTCTACGGTCTGGGTTCCGACGGTACCGTGGGGGCCAACAAAAACACCATCAAGATCATCGGCACCGAGACCGACAACTCCGCCCAGGGTTACTTTGTCTACGACTCCAAGAAGTCGGGCTCCATCACCACCAGCCACCTGCGCTTCGGCAAGAACCCGGTCATCGCCCCCTACCTGATCAACAAGGCCAACTTCATCGCCTGTCACAACTTCACCTTCCTCGACAAGTACGACATGCTCGCCAACCTGGAAGATGGCGGCACCTTCCTGTTGACCACCAGCTTCGACGCCAAGAACATCTGGAAGCAGTTACCGGCCAAGGTGCAGCGCCAGTTGATCGACAAAAAGGCCAAGTTCTACATCATCGACGCCATCAAACTGGCCCAGGCCATCGGCCTCGGCGCCATGATCAACATGATCATGCAGACCGCCTTCTTCCTGATCTCGGACATCATCACCAAGGACGAGGCAGTTGCCGCCATCAAGGGCGCCATCAAGAAGACCTATGGCAAGAAGGGTGACAAGGTGGTCAAGATGAACTACGACGCCGTTGACGTGGCCATCGCCAACATCGTCGAGGTCAAGTGCCCGAACCAGGTCAACGGCCACGGCCTGCCCCTCACCGTGCCGGCCGATGCCCCCAAGTTCGTGCAAGAGGTCACCGCCACCATGATTCAGGGCAAGGGCGACACCCTGAAGGTCTCCCAAATCCCGGACGACGGCACCTGGCCCACCGCCACCACCCAGTACGAGAAGCGCAACATCGCGGTCTCCGTGCCGGAGTGGTTGCCGGAAAACTGCATCCAGTGCGGCCGCTGCTCCATGGTCTGCCCCCATGCCTCCATCCGCATGAAGATCAGTAAGCCCGCCGATCTCAAGAAACAGCCCAAGGGCTTTAAGACCGCGGACGCCGTCGGCGCCCAGTTCAAGGGCCGCAAGACCACGGTGCAGGTCTTTACCGAGGACTGCTGCGGCTGCACCCTGTGCGTGGATACCTGCCCGGCCAAGACCAAGGCCCTGCAGATGATCCCCAACACCGAGGCCCTGCGCACCACCGAGTCCGCCAACGTCAAGTACTTCCTCAATCTGCCGGAGATCGCGGCCTCCGAGATCGACCACGCCACCGTCAAGGGGAGTCAGCTGCTGCGTCCCTTGTTTGAGTTCTCCGGGGCCTGCGCCGGCTGCGGCGAGACCCCCTACATCAAGCTGGTGACCCAGATGTTCGGCGACCGCATGATGATCGCCAACGCCACCGGTTGCTCCTCCATCTACGGCGGCAACCTGCCCACCACCCCTTACTGCAAGGACCAGAACGGCCGTGGCCCCTCCTGGGCCAACTCTCTGTTCGAGGACAACGCCGAGTTCGGTCTCGGCATGCGCAACACCGTCAACAAGATGGCCTCCCAGGCCGCCGAATTGCTGGAGAAGGCGGTGGCGGAAAAGATCATCGCCAAAAAGGTGGCCACTGATCTGACCACCGCCACCCAGCTGACCCAGATGGAAATCGACGCCCAACGGGCCAGAGTGGCCAAACTGAAGGAGGCCTTGACCGGCAGCCCCTCCATCATTGCCAAGCGCCTCTTCCCTGTGGCCGACTACCTGGTCAAGAAATCGGTATGGATCTTTGGCGGCGACGGCTGGGCCTATGATATCGGCTACGGCGGTCTGGACCATGTCCTCGCCTCCGGCGAGAACGTCAATGTCATGATCCTGGACACAGAGGTCTACTCCAACACCGGCGGCCAGATGTCCAAATCCACCCCTCGCGCCGCCACCGCCCAGTTTGCCGCCGGCGGCAAGCGCATGCCGAAGAAGGATATCGGCATGATCTTCTCCACCTACGGCAACGTCTATGTCGCCAAGATCGCCATGGGCGCCAATCCGGGTCAGGCCGCCAAGGCCATTGCCGAGGCCGAGGCCTACAACGGCCCCTCCCTGATCATCGCTTACGCCCACTGCATCAACCACGGCATCAACATGACCAAGGGCCTTGACCAGCAGAAAAAGGCGGTGGAGTGCGGCCACTGGCCGTTGTACCGTTACAACCCCACCCTGGAGAACGAGGGCAAGAACCCCCTGCACCTGGACTCAAAGGCCCCGGCCATCCCCTTTGCCGACTACGCCTTGAACGAGAACCGCTACCGGGCGCTGAAGATCACCAACCCCTCCATGGCCGACGAGTTAATGGCCATGTCGCAAAAGGACGTGGAGAAGGGCTGGAAGTTCCTGGAAGGCCGCTTCAAGGCCTTGGAGCCGGAGAAATAATCTCCTCCTGAACCG
>CAYSFY010000246.1:0-945 GCA_964430285.1 uncultured Desulfobulbia bacterium | reverse complement strand
TTTTGCGGCAGGTAGGGTGGGCACCGCCCACCAAATCCGGTTGGTTATCAATGGTGGGCGGTGCCCACCCTACCGCATCCCCGCCACCACCGCGCATAGCTGTTTGGTCAAAAAGGCGAGGTCATCGTCATCCATGATATAGGGTGGCATGGTATACACCAACCGGCCAAAGGGTCTAAGCCACACCCCACGGGCCACAAACTCGGGTTGGATGGCAGCCAGCGCCACCTCGCGCTTCAGCTCCACCACCCCGATGGCCCCCAGGACCCGGACGTCAGCCACCAGCGGCAAGTCGCGACAGGGGGCAAGCCCCTGCTCAAGCCCTGCCTCCAGCCGCCGGATGTTAGCCTGCCATGGGCTATGCTCCAACAAGCCGATACTGGCGTTGGCCACGGCGCAGGCCAAGGGGTTGGCCATAAAGGTGGGGCCGTGCATGAACACCCCGCCCTCGCTACCGATGGCCGCACCCACCCGTTCCGTGGTCAGGGTGGCGGCAAAGCTCAGGTAGCCGCCGGTGATGGCCTTGCCCAGACACATGATGTCCGGGGTGATACCGGCGTGCTCGCAGGCGAAGAGGCGACCGGTACGGCCAAAGCCGGTGGCGATCTCATCGGCAATCAGCAGCAGGTCGTAATGGTCACAGAGCCTGCGCACCCGGCGCAAAAACTCCGGGGCGTAGAAGCGCATGCCCCCCGCCCCCTGGACAATGGGCTCCAGGATGACGGCGGCGATCTCGTGATGATGCTCCTCGATCAATCCCCGGATACTCACGAGATCCTTGTCACACCAGCTCGCGTCTGTTCGCGATTCAGGGGGGTCGGCAAAGAGGTGCTGGGGGAGAATGGCGCGGAAACGGTGGTGCATGCCGGTGACGGGATCGCTCACCGCCATGGCGCCGAAGGTGTCGCCGTGGCCGCCCATGTGGACGATACGCTCGCCGACGGT
>CAYSFY010000245.1:0-5384 GCA_964430285.1 uncultured Desulfobulbia bacterium | reverse complement strand
TCACCCCCAAGGCCCCTTCCCACCCGGGATCCCGGCCCCACCCCCGTCACCCCTCGCTCAACAGCTGCACCGCTTCCAGGTGCTCGAAGCAGAGCACCCGGGAGAAGGCGGGCTGGCCGTCGATCTCCGAGAAGGCCAGCACGCACTGGGGGTCTTGTTCGCGGACCACGGAGAACAGACCCTGGTGCTCACCCGCCGTACGGATCCTGACGGCGTAGAGACGGTCTCGCTCCTGGTCGGTCACGGCCACCGGCTGGATGCGCACGGTCACCGGGCCGTGGGCGGCAGCGAACTCCAGGTGCTCGGGGAACTCCGTGAGCCTCTCGCCCTCGTAGCGCCACCCCAGTTGGCCAGCCATCCAGCAGGCCAGCAAGAAGCTGCGGGTCGGCTGCCTCCCTTCGCCGTATTCGATGGTCAACTCGCGGATCTGCCAGAGATATGGGGTCCATTCGCCGTCGAAGAGGTCGGCGATCAGGTGGCGCCAGCGCTGGATGCGCACCCAGTTGAGGTCGGCCAAGATCGTATTGGGGAAGGCCTGGTCCCAGGTGGCGGCAAGGATGGCCATGGCCTCTGCGGGGCGTTCAAACTTGACCGAATCCACCCACACCCGGTCCGAGTCGTCGGCGATCTTGTGGAAGAAGGGGTTGTTGAGGGGCAGGTCGCCCAGCCACCAGAACTCCACCGGCAGATCGGAGATCAACAGGGACAAGGTCAGGCCGTAGAGGTCCTCCAGCAGGCCGTCCTTGGCCTCCAGGGTGATGAGGTCGCAGCAGATCCGTTTGTTGCGCCCCGGGTCGAAGATGCAGTGGCTGGCCACATGGTGGTGGAGCCTCGCGCTCTCCTCGGCAGGGGCCTGGCAGAGCATGATGTAGCGGCCGGGGTGGATGGGGGTCAGCTCCTTGAGTGCTCCGTCCGCCTCCCCGCAGGCGGTGAGGTTCGGGGCGTAGACCACCAGATTGAGGGTATAGTTGCGTTGGGTGCTGTTGCTTGTGTCGGCCCCCGGATGCTCCGACCGCCACAGCGCCTTTAGTTCCTGTTCGATGACCTGCCGGGTCGTGGTGCTCATAGCCGCCTCCATTGGCGCCACGGCTGGTCCATCAAGCCATCCGCCGCCTCCGGCCCCCAGCTCCCCGCCGGATAGTTGGGGAAGGGGTCTTTGGGCGCGGTGTGCTGCCAGTGGTCCAGTACCGGCATCAGCGCCCGCCAGGCGGCCTCGGCCTCGTCGCCGCGGATGAACAGGGTGGTGTCGCCCAGCATGCTGTCCAGGAGCAGACGCTCGTAAGCCTCCGGGGCATTCTGGACGAAACTGGTGCCGTAGCTGAAGTCCATCTTCACATCGCGGATGTTCATGCTCATGCCCGGCACCTTGGCCTCGATGCGCAGGGTCATGCCCTCGTCCGGCTGCACCCTGAGGATCAGGACGTTGGGGGAGAGGTTGGCAAAGGTGTCCTGGTAGAGCAGGCGCGGCGGGTGTTTGAAGAAGATGGCCACCTCGGTGGTGCGCTTGGGCAGCCGTTTGCCGGAGCGCAGGAAAAAGGGGACCCCCTGCCAGCGCCAAGTGTCCAGGTAGAGCTTCATGGCCGCAAAGGTCGGGGAGTTGGACCCTGGCGGCACATTGGGCTCGTCCCGGTAGCCGGGGATGGGCTCGCCGGCCAGGAAGCCCGGGCCGTATTGGCCGCGCACGGCAAGGGTGTCGACGGTGGCCGGGGTGAAGGGGCGGATGGACTTCAGGATCTTCAATTTTTCGTCGCGGATGGCCTCGGCCTCCAGGGAGATGGGGGGCTCCATGGCCACCAGGCACATCACCTGGAAGAGGTGGTTCTGGAACATGTCGCGGACAATGCCGGCGCTGTCGTAGTAGCCGGCCCGGTTGCCGATGCCCAACTCCTCGGCGGCGGTAATCTGCACCTGATCCACATAGCGCCGGTTCCATAGGGGCTCGAAGATGCTGTTGCCAAAGCGCATCACCAGGATATTCTGCACCGTCTCCTTGCCCAGGTAGTGGTCGATGCGGAAGATCTGTTGCTCCTCGAAATACTCGCGGACCTTGCGGTTGAGGTACTGGGCGCTGGCCAGGTCCCGGCCAAAGGGCTTCTCCAGCACCAGCCGCGAGAAGCCCTGCTCTTCGTGATGGAGACCGGCTTGCCCCAGGTTGGCGATGATCGGCTCGAAGACGTTGGGCGGGGTGGAGAGGTAGAAGACCCGGTTGTGGTGGGTCCCCTTCTCTTTGTCCAACTCATCCAGCCGCCGGGAGAGCCTGGCATAGGCTGCCGGCTCATCGAAGCCGCCGGGGAGGTATTCGATATTGCAGGCGAACCCCTCCCACAGGGCGTCGGAGAGGGTGGGGACGGACTCCAGCAGGAACCGTTTCAGGTTGGCCCTGAACTCCTCGCTGGAGAGCACCGTCCTGGAGGTGCCGATCAGGTGAAAGGCGGTGGGCAGCAGGTGCTTCTGGTAGAGCCCGAAGAGGGCGGGGACCAGCTTGCGGTGGGTCAGGTCCCCGGAGGCCCCGTAGATCACCAGGGTGCAGGGCGTGGCCACCCGTTCGTTGGTCAAACCCTCCCGCAAGGCATTGGTCAAGGGTGTTTCATGCTCCATGGTCACTCTCCTTATAGAGGCTGTAGGTGTTTAGACTGTAGGCTGCTCGCCACGGCAAAGAGAGGAGTCATCGGTCGCTTGAGACCAGTCATGTCGTCCTGATTCTGCCTAACCGCCTACAGCCGGTAGCCTAAACAACCTAGCTCAGTTCATCAGGCGTTATAGGTCCCGGAGGTCACATCCCCGCCCAGGCCGGTCCAGTTGGTGTGGAAGTACACTCCTGCCGGCCGGTCGATGCGTTCATAGGTGTGGGCGCCGAAGTAGTCGCGCTGGGCCTGGAGCAGGTTGGCCGGCAAGCGCTCACGGCGGTAGCCGTCGAAAAAGGTGAGGGCGCTGGCCATGGCCGGCAGGGGCACGCCCATGGTGGCGGCCAGGGCGCAGACCCGCCGCCAGGCCGGTTGCGCCGCCAGCACCTGCTCCTTGAAGTAGGGGGCCAGCAACAGGTTGCTCAGCTTGGGGTCCTGGTCGTAGGCCTCCTTGATCTTCTCCAGGAAGGCCGCGCGGATGATGCAGCCGCCCCGCCACATCAGGGCAATGCCGCCGTAGTTGAGGTGCCAGCCGTACTGGGCCGAGGCCGCCTTGCACAGCATGTACCCTTGAGTGTAGGAGATGATCTTGGCGGCGTAGAGGGCCTGTTCGATGTCATCGATCAACCGCTGGCGGTCAACGGTGAAGGGGACCTCCGGTCCCGGCAACTCCCGGGCCGCCACCACCCGCTCCTCCTTGAGGGCGGAGAGGGAGCGGGCAAAGACCGCCTCGCCGATCAGGGTGAGGGGGATGCCGGCGTCCAGGGCGGCGATGGAGGTCCACTTGCCGGTCCCCTTTTGGCCGGCGGTGTCTTGGATCTTGTCCACCAGGGCGGAGCCGTCCTCGTCCTTGAAGGCCAGGATGTCACGGGTGATCTCGATCAGGTAGGAGTCCAGTTTGCCCTGGTTCCAGCCGGCAAAGGTGGTGCTCATCTCTTGCGGGGTCATCTTCAGCACCGAGTGCATCAGGTCGTAGGCCTCGCAGATCAGCTGCATGTCGCCATACTCGATGCCGTTATGGACCATCTTGACAAAGTGCCCGGCCCCGTTCTCACCCACCCACTCGCAGCAGGGGGAGCCGTCGGCGACCTTGGCGCTGATGGCCTGGAAGATCTCCTTGACGTGGGGCCAGGCCGCGGCCGAGCCGCCAGGCATGATCGACGGGCCGCGCCGTGCCCCCTCCTCGCCCCCCGAGACCCCGGTGCCCACATAGGAGAGCCCCTTGGCCTCCAGGTACTGGGCCATGGCCGTGGAGTCGTGGAAGTTGGAGTTGCCGCCGTCGATGATGATGTCACCCTTGTCCAGATAGGGGAGCAACTCCTCCACGGTATCCTTGACCGCTTGGCCGGCCTTGACCATCAGCATCACCCGGCGGGGGGCCTTCAGCTGGTTCGTCAACTCCGCAAGGGAAGAGGCGCCGATGACCCGGGTCCCCTTGGCATCGCCCTGGATAAAGGCATCCACCTTGGATACGGTGCGGTTGTAGACGGCCACGGTGAAGCCGTGATCGTCCATGTTGAGGACCAGATTCTGTCCCATGACTCCAAGACCGATGAGCCCGATATCTGCGATTCGTTCCATGGCGTTCCTCCTCCGGATGATTGGTGTGGGGTTGGTAGCGGCACAGCGTGTTTACGCTGTAGACGGTTAGACAAAGAAACAGGCCACATGATACCTTAATTCGCGGCTCATTTTGTATTTTTTCTGTTGCTCCAGGCTAAACAACGAGGGTCTCGCTAGCGGATTAGTCGTTCTCCTGCTCGTACTTGTAGCCCACCCCATAGACGGAGTGGATGATCTCCTCGCCGCCCAGCACGGTGCTGATCTTTTTCCGCAGTTTCTTGATGTGGCTGTCGATGGTGCGGTCGCTGACGATGCGCTGGTCCTGGTAGATGCGGTCCATCAGCTGCTGGCGGCCGAAGATGCGGCCTGGGCTTGCCACCAGGATCTGCAGCAGCCGGAACTCGACAGCGGTGAGATCCAGGGGCTGACCGGCCACGGTGGCCAGGTAGCGGCTCTCGTCCAAGGTCACCCCGGAGGGGGTCCGGGTCTGGCCCTGGCCTGCCCGGCGGAGCACGGCCTTGACCCTGGCCACCAACTCCCTGGGGCTGAAGGGCTTGCAGATATAGTCGTCGGCCCCGAACTCAAAGCCCAACAGGCGGTCGATCTCCTCGACCCGGGCCGTCACCATGATAATGGGGATCGAGGAAAATTGTCTGATTTCCTTGCAGATCTCGGTGCCGTCGCGGCCCGGCAACATCAGATCGAGCAGGATCAGCCCCGGCCGGTGCTCCCGCACCCACGCGGTGACGCCAGTGCCGCTGGCCAGCCAGTGGGGGGTAAGGCCGGCCTGGCGCAGGTAGTCGCTGACCACGGCCGCGAGTTTCTCCTCGTCCTCGACAATCAACACCTCTTGCTCGCTCATCCCCTCCTCCCCAGCGGTAAGCTAATCCGCATCCACACCCCGCCCAGGGCCGAGGGCTGGGCATGGATGGTGCCGGCATGGGCCTCGACAATGTTCTTGCAGATGGCAAGCCCCAGCCCGGCCCCCCCCTCCTGGCGGTTGCGCGACGACTCCACCCGGTAGAGCCGCTCGAACAGACGCTCCAGTTTTTCCACCGGCACCCCGGGGGCGCTGTCCTCCACATCCAGGAGCGCCCGCTCCTCCTCCTGGGACAGGGTGATGGCCAGACGGCCGTGGCGGTCGGTGTATTTCAGGCTGTTGTCCAGGAGATTGGCGAGCAGCTGCTGGAGGCGCTC
>CAYSFY010000244.1:2467-5395 GCA_964430285.1 uncultured Desulfobulbia bacterium | reverse complement strand
GGGTGGCCGCCATCGTCAAGCTGGACGACGGTGGCCTCTACCTCAGCCGCGTCAGCGGCGCGGGGCTCTCCTGCCGGCTGCGGCGTCGGTTGGGCTGGGTGGTGCTCAAGGCGGCCCCGCTGCTGATGAAAGGGCTCTCCCTGGGGGGGACGGTGGCCATGTTCACGGTGGGCGGCGGCATCCTCACCCATGGTCTGCCGGTGCTCCACGAGCCCATCCTCCAGGTGGTCCAGGCGCTCACGGACATCCCCGGGCTTGGCGGGGTGGCGCGGGCGGTGGCGCCAACCCTGCTCAACGCCTTGGCCGGGGTGGTGGCCGGCGGCGTGCTCCTGGCCCTGGGTCTGGGGGCGGGCCGCCTGGTGCGCCCTCGCCGGGCCAAGCCTCGGGAGCAATAAGCTTTGTCGCCAAGCGCCGAGGCCCTGGCCGGGATCGTCCAAGACTTCCGGGAGGCGCTGGCCGCCGGGCGCATCGACCCTCCCTTGGCTATGGGGTGGCGGTGACCGAGGTCCTGCCCTTGACCGACAAGCAGCGGCTCAGCCAGATAATCGATGGCGGGGAGCTGCTTCCTGAGGCGCGGGAGTCGTTGCCGGCCCTCACCAGGGAGAATTTCCCGCTCGCCACTGGTCTGAATGGGTGAAAACGATGTACGAAAGGGGTGGCGAGATTGGCCAGGCGGATAACGGTGAGGGGAGGGCGTCTATGGCAAGGAAGACCCCAAGGACGCCACCTTTATTTTATTGCTGTAGCGGTCACGGTAAGAGGGATGTCAGGCCTGGGGGTGATTGATTATCGCAGGCGTGTTGGCGAGAGGGATAACATGGGCAAGCGCATCGCCCAGCGTCTTCTCCGCCTCCTCTGTATCGTAGTCGGCTTGCAGGCCAAGCCAAAATCCGGGAGTGGTGCCAAAAGTGCGGGCCAAGAGGAGCGCGGTGCTTGCGGTGATCGACCGTTTTCCCGCGCAAATTTCGCTAATTCGCATGGCGGGAATACCGCTAGCCTTAGCCAGCCGGTATTGGCTGATGCCCATTGGTTTTAAAAACTCTTCAAGTAATACTTCGCCGGGGTGGATGTTAGGCAGTCTTTCCATGGTCGTCGTCTCCTGTCAGTGGTAGTCACAAATTTCAACCCGTGAAGCATTGCCGCTATCCCAAAGGAAGCAAATTCGCCATTGGTCGTTAACCCGAATGCTCCATTGCCCATCACGGTCTCCGCCGAGCCTTTCAAGACGGTTGGCCGGGGGGATACGCAGGTCTTCAATAACCCTGGAGTTGTTAAGCATCCTCAGTTTGCGGCGGGCAATGGCCTGAATCTGGCTAGGCAGCTTCTTGGTAAAATTGCCATTCCAAACCTGCTCTGTCGCCTCGTTGTGGAATGTTGTAATCATACAATGATAGTAACGCCAAGCAATAGTATTGTCAAACGGTAGCGCCGTAAAAAACGCTTACTCAATATTGATGGTCTCGCAAAAAGTCCAAAAACTCGCCATCCGCCTACACAACATCAAGAAGTTACAGAGGGCGCCGGCGTCGGTTGAGCCGTTTTTGCGAAAGCGACCATATTTTGACATGGTGTGCCAACCTGTTCACGGAGCTAACCCACGCGGTGAGTGGAACTGACCAGAAATGGTCAACCTTGAAGGTCTCCACCCCCAACCGAGTTAAAGGCCGGATCTGGTTTCTGCCGGGTAAAGGAAAAGTGGCGAGCGGTGCGGGCCGGGAAAATGCTGATCGGGTATTTCATCTACTCCGGGCAAATTGAGTTAGGGCCACCGCGCTAGTTGCCATCAGCCGTGATAGAAGCGAACGGCCGGCAGCTCCACGGCGGTGAGCAGGTTGCCGTAGACGGCGCCGGTGTCGATGCCGATCTTGGTGGGGGTGAGCAGGGGGGTGGCAAAGGGGGTATGGCCGAAGATCACCCGCTTGCCCACTTGGATCTCATGGGTGAGGAACTCGCCCCGCTTTTCACAGAGGGTGGGCAGGTCGTGGGCGGCCAAGGGGAGGTCCGGCAGGATGCCGGCGTGGACAAAGATGAACTCCCCGGTCTCCCAGTAGGGGAGGAGCGAGGCCATCAGCTCCCGGTGCGCCGGGGGCATGAAGGAGAGGTCCGTAAGCCCGCGCTGGCTGGCCGCCCCGTAGCTGGCCAGGGTGGCCTCGATGCCGTTGGCCCGCAGGAAGGGGAGGAGGGCGGGGTCGCCGCTGTGCTGGTACTCGCGCAGCAGGTATTCGTGGTTGCCCAACAGAGCAACCACCCGGACCCCCTGCTGTTGCAACCGGCAGATGGTCTCCATTACCTCCCGGGTCGCCGGGCCCCGGTCGATGAGGTCCCCGAGAAAGAGCAGGGTGTCCTGCTGCCGGTCGAGGGGCAGACGGGCCAGGAGCCGGGTGAGCCTCTCCGCGCAGCCGTGCACGTCACCGATGGCAAAGATGCGGCCGCCCGAGGAGTCTTCCGGCTGCGGGGTGCTGGGCGCGGCAAAGGGCTGGCGCCTGCTGTTTCTCTCACCTGTCATGCGTTATCCTTCCCCAAAAGCCATTCCCGCAAGAGTATCCTTTCCCCTTCGCCAGTATGGTATCTACCACGCGGATCACGAAGGAGACTTTGTGGTTGTATTCATCTCTTTGCCTAAGATACCGGCATCCCTGCCCCCTTTCAAAAAACTCATCCCATAATCCCCCGCGCAGAAGGCCTGGGCCGCTTGATGGGCCATGGCGTCGTCCCGCATGGCGGCATCCAGCAGCCTGGTGTAGCCCAGCAGGCGGCCGATGAGGGTCAAGCGCTCTTCAATCACTTGGTGCGGCGCCCCTTGCAGGTCGGCGCCCACCAGGTCGTCGCGGACATTGGTGAAGAAGCTGTTGGCCTCCAGGATCTCGGCGATGCAGCGTACCCTGCGGGCCCGTTGCTCGGCCGTGGTGCCCCCCCCCTTGAAACGAA
>CAYSFY010000244.1:0-2457 GCA_964430285.1 uncultured Desulfobulbia bacterium | reverse complement strand
CGAAAACGGATGTGGTTGGCCTTGGGGTCGAGGCTGGCCACCGCATCGACCATGATGAAGTGAAAGTCCATGCGGGCGTTCAGGTTCAGGTAGTCGCGGCCGGCGATCACGTAGTTGGGCATGCCGATGGGCCGGTCGGACTGGTGGTCGGTGAGAAAGCGGGAGAAGACCTCGCCCACGGCCCCACCCCCCGGCGGCGGCCCCCAGTGCAGGCCAGGGGTGGCGATCCCCTGCCACAAGGCGCGGAAGGGGGCGGCGACGATGGCCTCCGGCTGTACCTTGCGGGGCAGCCCGGGGAGCAAGGCCCCACCCAGGTCGATGATGGCCAGCAGAAAGGGGATGGCGTCCACCTGTAGGTGGTGAACCAACCAATCCGTATCCGCAAGCAGCGAGTCGCTCCCCTCGAACATGGCGATCACCGCCTTCTCGTGGATAAAGCGTACCAGGTCGTGGAAGGAGCGACACTCCAGGACATTGAAGGAGGGACCGTAGGCGTCGGTGAGGTTGAGTCGGGTCAACAGCCGCCGGTAGCGCTCCAGCAGCGGGTCCATGGTCGGGGAGGGGGCCCTGCGGCCAGGCTGCTTCCGGTAGGTAACCGCCTGTTCCGGGTCGCACTCGCGGACGCACCCCGCGTCGCCATCCACCAGCACCCACTGGCCCTCGCTCAGGGTGGTGGTGGCGCCGCTGGCGGCGCAGAGCATGGGGGTGGCGCTCTCCCGGGCCACGTTGGCCAGGTGGTCGGCGGGGTTGCCCAGCTCCACCACCACGGCGGCAATGTGGGGCAGCAGCCGGGCCGCGTCGGGCAGGCTCTGGGCGAGGAGGAGGACCTGGGGCTCGGCGCTTAAAGGGAGGTCCAGGTCCGCTCGCCGTTTGATCATCCGCACCCGACCGGCCCCCTTGCCCCGGCTGGCGGTCTGGCAGTTGCTGATCAGGATGGGCCGGGAGCTCGCGGCCTGGGCCTGGGGGCGGATGTCGGCGCCGGGCAGGGGTCGGGCCTGGAGCAGGTAGAGCTGGTTGTCGGTCCCCACCGCCCACTCGATGTCCTGGGGGGTGTTATTGGCCTCGGCCTCGATGGCGGCGGCCCAGGAGGCCAGCATCTGGAGTTCCGCGTCCTTCAAGGCCGGCAGCCGTTGCTCCGCCGTTGGCACCGGTTCCGGGCCGATGCCGCCGCCGATGCGCGGCACCAGGCGGTGCTCCTTTCTGGCGATGATGGTGCGCTCGTTCGCGATCACCCCCTCCCGGCTGATGTGGTAGATGTCCGCCGCCGCCGACCCCCCCACCGCCGCCTCGCCCATGCCCAGCACGGCGCTGACCAAAAAGGTGCTGCCGCCGGCAGGGTCCTCGGTGATAATGATGCCGGCGGTCCGGGCCGGGACCATCTCCAGGCAGAGCACGGCCATGTCAAAGGCCAGGGGGGAGAGGCCGGCATGGCGGCGGTAGGTGATGGCCCGGGGGCTGAAGGCGCTGGCCAGCACCTCGCGCAGGGCCTTGGCCAGCTGCTCAGGGTCGATGACGTTCAGGACGGTGGCGAACTGGCCGGCAAAGGAGTGGCTGCGGCCATCCTCGGCAATGGCCGAGCTGCGCACGGCAAGCCCTCGCCCTTGGGCAAAGAAGGGGTCGGCCAGACGCTTAAGCTCCTCCGCCAGCCGGGGGGGCAGCGGCGCCTCTTTGATGCGCTCGCCCAGGCGGCTGGCCGCTTGGGCGAGAAGCCCCCGGTCGTCGGTGTGTTGCACCGGCCCCAGGATGCGGGAGGCGTGCAGGGCGAGGTCGTTTTGGTCGAAGAAGAGGCGGCAGCCGGGGGCGGTGACCACGAAGCCCGTTGGGATGCGGAAACGGGGATCATCATGGAAGCGGGCGAGATTGGCCGCCTTGGCCCCGCAAACCTTGATCCCGTGCCTGGGGACCTCGGTCAAGGGCAGGGTGAGGGGGAGGGCGCCAGTGGCGGGCAGGGTGGCGATGGCCTCGTGCAACAGGGCGGAGAGTCGCTGGTGCATGGTGGTGACCAGACCGTTGCGCACCCCTGCAAGCGAGGAGAACTTTGCCGCCATCTCCCCCACCACCCGCTCCAGGGCCAGGGCCTTGTCGCCAAAGGCGCCGCCCACCTCCCCTTCGCCCAGGCGCATGCCGAGGTCGGTGATCAGTTCCACGGCCTGGGTGTTGGAGTCAAGCAGGGTGCGGAAGGTCTGGTAGCGGGCCTTGATCAGGGCAAGGGCCTCGTCCGTGCGCCTGCGGCGGCGCGCCTGCCACCAGCGGCCAATGGCGGCGGTCAGCCTCCTCATCCTTTCCTCTCCGTCCTTGGCAAGGCGGGCATGGAGGCCCCGTCCGGCAGGAGCGAGGAGGGGGCCAAGTCATCCCCCACGGTGACCATGGCCAGGAAGCGGCTAAAGGCCTGTTCCACGGCCGCGTCATCGACCATGCGCACATCGAGTTGGCGGGTGAAGGAGATCAGCTCCCCCA